>NZ_JBHJUV010000066.1:17641-47488 GCF_042268025.1 Streptomyces sp. NPDC056161 | reverse complement strand
CCCCGCACCCGTCTCTTCTGTTCCGGTCCGGATCGGCGGACGGCGGGCGCCCTTCCCCCCGGCGCACCCGAACCCCGCCTCCGCCTACGGCAACGCGAGCATCCGCTCCAGCGCCAGCTTCGCGTACGCCTCCGTCTCCTTGTCGACCTCGATGCGGTTGACGAGGTTCCCCTCGGCCAGCGACTCCAGCGCCCAGACCAGGTGCGGCAGGTCGATGCGGTTCATCGTCGAGCAGAAGCAGACCGTGCGGTCGAGGAAGACGATCTCCTTGCCCTCGGGGGCGAAACGGTTCGCCAGCCGCCGTACCAGGTTCAGCTCCGTGCCGACCGCCCACTTGGACCCGGCGGGCGCGGCCTCAAGGGCCTTGATGATGTACTCGGTCGAACCGACGTGGTCCGCCGCGGCCACGACCTCGTGCCGGCACTCCGGGTGGACCAGTACGTTGACGCCGGGGATCCGTTCCCGCACCTCGTTCACCGACTCCAGGCTGAACCGCCCGTGCACCGAGCAGTGCCCCCGCCACAGGATCATCCGGGCGTCGCGCAACTCGTCCGCCGTCAGCCCGCCGTTCGGCTTGTGCGGGTTGTAGACGACGCAGTCCGCCAGGGACATGCCCAGGTCGCGCACCGCGGTGTTGCGGCCCAGGTGCTGGTCGGGCAGGAAGAGCACCTTCGTCTCCGAGGGCTCCCCCTGCTGGAAGGCCCACTCCAGGGCCCGCTGCGCGTTCGACGACGTGCAGATGGTGCCGCCGTGCCGGCCCGTGAAGGCTTTGATGTCGGCGGAGGAGTTCATGTACGAGACGGGCACGACCTGCTCGGCGATCCCGGCCTCGGTGAGCACGTCCCAGCACTCCGCCACCTGTTCGGCGGTGGCCATGTCGGCCATCGAGCAGCCCGCGGCGAGGTCGGGCAGGACGACCTGCTGGGCATCACTGGTCAGGATGTCCGCGGACTCCGCCATGAAGTGCACACCGCAGAACACGATGTACTCGGCCTCCGGGCGGGCCGCCGCGTCCCGGGCCAGCTTGAAGGAGTCACCCGTGACGTCGGCGAACTGGATGACCTCGTCACGCTGGTAGTGATGGCCGAGCACGAAGACCTTGTCCCCGAGCTTCTCCTTGGCCGCCCGCGCGCGCTCGATCAGATCGGGGTCGGACGGCGAGGGCAACTCGCCGGGACACTCGACACCGCGCTCGCTCGTCGGGTCGGCCTGCCGGCCGAGGAGCAACAGGGCGAGCGGGCTCGGCTGTATGTCGAGCTCGGAGGGATGGGCGGTGGTCACGACACACACCCTTTCTAGTTTTCGTCGAACTGACGCTATCTATCATAACTGGTTCACGTCACTTTGACGATGGCCATTGTGTCCATGTGACATGAATCCCGGTCGAGTCGCTGGGCGGCCACTGTCCGCGTCCGCGGGCGTGTGCGAGCATGAACTCAGAGGAAAAATGCGACAACGAGAACGCCCGGCCCGGAATGAATCCGCGGACCCGCCGGTTGCACTCGTCGGCAAGCAGTCTCCGTACAACCCGGGAGAGATGTAGATGTCCGTATCGGACGAGACCACCACCGTCACCGACGGCATCATCCTGACCGACGCCGCCGCGTCCAAGGTCAAGGCCCTGCTCGACCAGGAAGGCCGTGACGACCTCGCGCTGCGCGTGGCCGTCCAGCCCGGCGGCTGCTCCGGCCTGCGCTACCAGCTCTTCTTCGACGAGCGTTCCCTCGACGGGGACGTGAAGAAGGACTTCGGCGGGGTCAAGGTCGTCACCGACCGCATGAGCGCCCCCTACCTCGGCGGCGCCACGATCGACTTCGTGGACACGATCGAGAAGCAGGGCTTCACGATCGACAACCCGAACGCGACCGGCTCCTGCGCCTGCGGCGACTCCTTCAGCTGAGCCGCGCACCGCGCCCCACGAGGCGGCGGCCCCTCCCCACGGAGGGCCGCCGCCTTCGCGGTCCGGCGACCGGTTGGTCCACGTGGCCCATCGGCCCGGGTGAGCCGGCCGGCCCGGGTGACCCGGCCGACCCGGGTGAGCCGGCCGGTCCGGGTGGCCGGCTCACCCCGCGCGGACTCCGCCCACCCGTTCAGCGGGCCTGAGACAGCCCGGTTCCCTGCTTGCCCTCGGGGATCGGCTTGCCGTCGGTGCCGACCACCGTCCGGTCGCCCAGCGGCTCGTCCAGCGGGATCGTCCGCCGGTAGCCCTTCAGGAGCATGATGCAGATCGTGTCCGGGTCGAACCGCTCCGTCACCGTGACCTTCACCCGGTCCGCGCTCTCGTCGGCGGAGGCTGTGTACTCGGAGCACACACTGCCGGAGAAGCGCACGGTCAGCTCCGAGTCGGTGGCCGTGTAGCCGGCCACCTTGGTCTCCCGTGACTTTGTCGGCTCGTCCGGCGCCGCGGGCCGCGTCGCCGACGGGCTCGGCCCGCTCAGGTATGCGGGGTCCACCGCCGGATACGCCACCGTGTAGGCATCCCCCGCACCCGGCCCCCGTACCTCGAACAGCCACGACGGCACCAGCGTCGGCCGCCCCGCGACGGAGTGCGCGGCCAGTCCGAAGACCGCCCTGCGCACGGTCGCCGTACCCGGCCGCGCCGCCGTCGACGCCCCGGCCCCGCACGGCTGCTCCAGCCGGTCCCGCAGCGGTACGGGACTGGCGCAGCCGCCGATGCCCATACGGTGATCGCCCGGGGACGCCGCGTTCATCAGGTCCAGCGTCCGCCGCGCGCTCAGCACCGGGTAGATGTCCCCCTTCTCTGGCTTCTCTGGCTTCTCTGGCTTCTCCGGCGTCTCCGGCTTCTCCGGCGCCGTCAACAGCCCGCTGCCCGCGACCACTTCACCCCGTCCGCTCACGGTCAGCCCGGTCGTCCAGCCGTGCGTGGGCAGGCCGGCCACCACCGGATCGGCGTTCACCACCCGCTGGGCGCCCATGACCTGGCTCGTGTCGAGCTTCGCGTCGTCCTGGCCGAGCGCCTTCAGGACCGGGGCCGCGGCCTTCTCGGCGGCCGGTCCGCTGAGCGGGTCGGCGGGTTCCGCGGGGTCCTGCGGGCAGACGGTGCCGCCCTTGCAGTCGTCGGTGCCGGGCGCGTACCGCTGGAAGGTCCAGTTGCCCGGCGCCTTCGCGGCCACGTTCAGGCTCGGTCCGAAGAAGTCCCTGCCGCTCCCGACCCGCCAGCCCGTTCCCTCGGCCACCGGCGTCCCGGCCACCCCGAGCGCCTTCGCCAGCCGGGCCACCTCGTCCGCGCCGACCTCGCCCGCGGGCCGGTACACGGGAGCCGAGCCGGGCCCGCCGGGCAGGTCGCCGCCGGCCTCGTACGTCACGCCGTACGGAGCGGGCTCGCCGGGCGCGATGCCGTTCGTACCGCCCGATGCCACCGACGGCCCGGGATACCCGTCCAGCGCGAGCGGGGGCGGGGGAGTCCGGCCGGGGCCGGCCGCCGCCGGGCCAAAACCGCCGTTCGCGGTGGCGGCGAGGCCGGCCACGCCGCCTCCGGCCAGCACCACGGCCGCGGCCACGGAGGCGATGGCCACGGGAGACCGCCGCCACCCGCCGCGTGCCCCCTTCCCGGTCCGCCCGGTCCCCTTCCCGTCCGCGGCCCGGGTCCCGGACGTCGCCTCCCCGGCGCCGGTCCCGCTGTCGGTCCCGCTGTCGGGGTCCGTCGCCCGGCCGGGGGAGCCGGTGTCCCTGGCGGTACCCGCGGCCGCGTCCTCGTCGTCCCGGTCGGGGATGTCCGGCTTGCCAGGTCGCTCGCTGTTCACCGCATCGCTCCCTTGGTGGAGTCGTGTCCCGCATCGCCCTTCTCGGGGACGCCGGTGGGACGCCGATGGGACGCGGAGCGGGAGCGTGCGGTTCCCGCGTGCGGCGCGGACGCGGTGGTCTGCCCGGCCGGGCTTGCTCGGGCTCAGCCGGCAGCGGTTCCCGCGGGCGCGTGGTCGTGGCCGGGGCGGCGCGGCGGCGGGCGGCTCGGTCGCCGTAGGCCGACGTCTCGGTCGCCGTAGGCCGACGCCTCGGTCGCCGAAGTCCGACGTCTCAGTCGCCGTAGTCCGACATCGCGTCCAGCAGTCGGGCGGAGCGCGCCGGGACGGTCACCCCGTGGATGAGCGACGGCGGCACCGGACGGGGATCGGCACGCCGCGGCGCCGCCCAGTGCGCGGCCATCCGCGCGCCGTCGCCGCGCAGTGAGGCCAGGTCGCCCTCGGGGTCGGCCGGCTCGGTGGAGCAGATCTTGAAGTTCACCATAAAGGCACCGTAGGCACGCCAGAACGTGCGAAGAAAGGTCTACTTTGCGGTAGTTTACCCGCCTTCAGCACTCCTCTCGAACCGGGTAGCGTGAACTGTCAAACCGCCTCCCTCCAGGAGAGTCCTCGCCGTGCGCATCGCAGTCACCGGCTCCATCGCCACCGACCACCTCATGACGTTCCCCGGTCGTTTCACCGACCAGCTCGTCGCGGATCAGCTGCACACCGTCTCGCTCTCGTTCCTGGTCGACAACCTCGACGTCCGCCGGGGCGGCGTCGGCGCGAACATCGCCTTCGGCATGGGCCAGCTGGGCACCGAGCCGATCCTGGTCGGCGCCGCCGGCTTCGACTTCGACGAGTACCGCGCCTGGCTGGAGCGGCACGGCGTCGACACCGACTCGGTCCGCATCTCCGAGACCCTGCACACCGCCCGCTTCGTGTGCACCACCGACGCCGACCACAACCAGATCGGCTCGTTCTACACGGGTGCGATGAGCGAGGCGCGCCTGATCGAGCTGAAGACCGTCGCGGACCGTGTCGACGGCCTCGACCTGGTGCTGATCGGTGCCGACGACCCGGAGGGCATGCTCCGGCACACCGAGGAGTGCCGGACGCGCCAGATCCCCTTCGCCGCCGACTTCTCCCAGCAGATCGCCCGCATGGACGGCGACGAGATCCGGATACTGCTGGACGGCGCGACGTACCTCTTCTCGAACGAGTACGAGAAGGGCCTCATCGAGTCCAAGACCGGCTGGAGCGACGCCGAGATCCTCGCCAAGGTCGGCACCCGCGTCACCACGCTCGGCTCGCGCGGCGTACGGATCGAGCAGGACGGTGCGGACCCGATCGAGGTCGGCTGCCCCGAGGAGGAGCGCAAGGCCGACCCCACGGGCGTCGGCGACGCCTTCCGCGCGGGGTTCCTGTCGGGCCTGGCCTGGGGCGTCTCGCTGGAGCGCGCCGCGCAGGTCGGCTGCATGCTGGCGACCCTCGTCATCGAGACCGTGGGCACGCAGGAGTACCAGCTGCGGCGCGGGCACTTCATGGACCGGTTCACCAAGGCGTACGGCGACGAGGCGGCGGGCGAGGTGCGCAAGCACCTCGGCTGAGCGGACGGCGCGGGGGAAGGTCAGGTCAGCCGGCGGACCAGGTAGGCGGTTCCGCCGTCCGCCGGCTCCTCACCGACGTACTCCTGCGCGCGCATGTCGCACCACGCCGGGATGTCCAACCGGGCCGCCTCGTCGTCGGACAGGATCCGGACCAGGCCGCCGGCCGGTACGTCGCCGATGACCTTGGCCAACTCGATGACGGGGATCGGGCAGCGCTTGCCGAGGGCGTCGACGACCAGGACGTCCCGCCGCACGGTCGTCGCCGGAGCCGGCGCCCCGAGCTTCTCCCGCACCCCCGCCACGGCTCCCGGCAGCACGTCGAGGAACCGCTCGACCTCCGCCGCGGCCGTCCCCATGGGCAGTGACACCCGCACGTTCCCCTCGCTCAGCACGCCCATCGCCGTGAGCACATGGCTCGGCGTCAGCGTGCTGCTGGTGCACGACGAGCCGGACGAGACGGAGAAACCCTCCGCGTCCAGCGCGTGGAGCAGCGCCTCACCGTCGACGTAGAGGCAGGAGAACGTGACGATCCCGGGCACCCGGCGGTCCGGGTCGCCGACCACCTCCGCGTCCGGCACGGCCGCCGGCACCCGGGTCCGGATCCGCTCCGTCAGGGCGCGCAGCCGTACCGCCTCCTGGGCGGCCTCGGCCCGCACCGCCCGCAGCGAGGCCGCCGCGGCCACGATCGCCGGGATGTCCTCGAAACCCGCCGCCCGCCCCGACTCCCGTTCGTCCAGGGGCCCTCGGGCCGCGAACCGCACCCCCTTGCGCACCACGAGCAGGCCCACCCCGGGCGGCCCGCCCCACTTGTGGGCGCTCCCCGTCAGCAGCGACCAGTCGCCCTCGACCGGCCCCCAGGCCAGCGACTGGGCCGCGTCCACCAGCAGCGGAACGCCGGCCGCCCGGCAGCCCTCGGCCACCGCCGCCACCGGCTGCTCGGTGCCCACCTCGTGGTTGGCCGACTGGAGACAGACCAGCGCGGTGTCCGGCCGCACCGCCGCCGCGTACGCCGAAGGGTCCACCGTCCCCGCCCGGCTGACGGCCACTCGGGTGACCGTCCCGCCGTCCCGCTCGTGGACCTCGGCCGAGTGCAGCACCGAGGAGTGTTCGACGGCTGACACGATCAGGTGACGCCCGGCCCGCCGCCGACCGGCCAGCGCCCCCGCGATCCCGGTGTGCACGGCCCGGGTCCCGGACGAGGTGAACACCAGCTCGTCCGGCCGGCACCCCACCGCCTGCGCCGCGGTCTCCCGCGCCGCGTCGAGCAACAGCCGGGCCCGCCGCCCCTCCCGGTACAGCCGCGCCGGATCGGCCCACCCCTCGTCGAGCGCGGCCAGCAGCGCCTGCCGCGCGACGGGATGCAGCGGAGCAGCGGAAGCGGCATCGAAGTAACCCATACGGCAACGTTAGAACCCCGGTGCACCGGCAGGGACGCGGGGCACTGGGGGTCCCCCGGTCCCCTGTTCGAGCGAAGCCGAGAACTTGGGGGAGCGCCGAGCCACAGCGAACCCGCACTCGCCGCCGAACCGGGACTCCCGGGCTCCTGGGCGCCCCACCCGACGTCCCGCACCCCTTCAGGGACGACCCGCGGCGCGTACGGCACCCTCCCCGCAACCCCCCGGAGGGGGTGGGCTAGGGTTTGGTCCGCATAAACATCCAAACCCCTGCCCGCCGCAGGGCGGCGACCGACCAGCGAGAAGGCCGCAGCCGACCGCGCGGGCGAGACTCTCGGGAAGGCGCTACGTGAGTCCCAACGGCTCCGACCTCCCCCACCGCCTGAAGGGCGTGGGCGGGACCCCCAAGTCGCGGCGCCCGATGCGGCGGAAGCTGCTGATGGCAATGACCGCGGGCCTGGTCCTGGCGACCGCCACCGGTTGCACATACAAGGACTTCCCCCGCCTTGGTATGCCCACCCCGGCCACCGAAGAGGCTCCGCGGATCCTCTCCCTGTGGCAGGGCTCCTGGGCCGCCGCGCTCGCCGTCGGCGTGCTGGTGTGGGGCCTGATCCTGTGGAGTGCCATCTTCCACCGGCGCAGCCGGACCAAGGTCGAGGTTCCTCCGCAGACCCGGTACAACATGCCGATCGAGGCGCTGTACACGGTGGTCCCGATCATCATCATCTCGGTGTTGTTCTACTTCACGGCACGGGACGAGACGAAGCTGCTGAGCATCTCCAAGAAGCCGGACGTCACGATCAACGTGGTCGGCTTCCAGTGGAGCTGGGGCTTCAACTACGTCGAGAACGTCCCAGGCGTGACCGGCGACGCGAAGACCGACAAGAACCTGGACGCCATCCCGGCGCGGTTCAAGGACGAGTTCCCCGCGAACGCGGGCGGTGTCTACGACGTCGGTACGCCGGCCACGAAGAACCCGCAGACCGGCAACCCGGGCCCGACGCTCTGGCTCCCGAAGGGTGAGACGGTCCGCTTCGTCCTCACCTCGCGGGACGTCATCCACGACTTCTGGGTGGTGCCGTTCCTGATGAAGATGGACGTCATCCCGGGCCACACCAACGCCTTCCAGGTGACTCCCAACGAGGAGGGCACCTTCCTCGGCAAGTGCGCCGAGCTCTGCGGCGTCGACCACTCCCGGATGCTGTTCAACGTGAAGGTCGTCTCCCCCGAGCGCTACGAGCAACACCTCAAGGACCTCGCCAAGAAGGGGCAGACCGGTTACATTCCCGCCGGCATCGCGCAGACGAGCCACGAGAAGAACCGGGAGACGACAAACCTGTGAGCATCCTCAACGAACCCCAGGGTGCCGCGGCAGCTGAAGACTCGTACGAGAGCGAGCTGCCGGTCAGGCGCAAGCAGCCCGGCAATGTCGTGGTGAAGTGGCTGACGACCACCGACCACAAGACGATCGGCACGCTGTATCTCGCGACGTCGTTCGCGTTCTTCCTGATCGGCGGCGTGATGGCGCTGCTCATGCGTGCCGAGCTGGCCCGGCCGGGTCTGCAGATCATGTCGAACGAGCAGTTCAACCAGGCGTTCACGATGCACGGCACGATCATGCTGCTGATGTTCGCGACGCCGCTGTTCGCCGGTTTCGCGAACTGGATCATGCCGTTGCAGATCGGCGCGCCGGACGTGGCCTTCCCTCGGCTGAACATGTTCGCCTACTGGCTGTACCTGCTCGGCTCGCTCATCGCGGTGGGCGGTTTCCTCACGCCGCAGGGCGCGGCGGACTTCGGCTGGTTCGCCTACTCGCCGCTCTCGGACGCGATCCGTTCGCCGGGTGTCGGCGCCGACATGTGGATCATGGGTCTGGCGCTGTCCGGCTTCGGCACCATCCTCGGCTCGGTCAACTTCATCACCACGATCATCTGCATGCGCGCCCCGGGCATGACCATGTTCCGGATGCCGATCTTCGTGTGGAACGTGCTGCTGACCGGTGTCCTGGTCCTGCTCGCCTTCCCGGTGCTGGCCGCCGCGCTGCTCGCCCTGGAGGCGGACCGCAAGTTCGGCGCCCACGTCTTCGACGCCGCCAACGGCGGGGCCCTGCTGTGGCAACACCTCTTCTGGTTCTTCGGCCATCCGGAGGTGTACATCATCGCCTTGCCGTTCTTCGGCATCATCTCCGAGATCATCCCGGTCTTCTCCCGAAAACCGATGTTCGGCTACATGGGCCTGATCGGCGCGACCATCTCCATCGCCGGCCTGTCCGTGACGGTGTGGGCCCACCACATGTACGTCACCGGCGGTGTGCTCCTGCCGTTCTTCTCCTTCATGACCTTCCTCATCGCCGTACCGACAGGTGTGAAGTTCTTCAACTGGATCGGCACGATGTGGAAGGGCTCACTGTCCTTCGAGACACCCATGCTGTGGGCGACGGGCTTCCTGATCACCTTCACCTTCGGTGGTCTGACCGGTGTCATCCTGGCGTCGCCGCCGATGGACTTCCACGTCTCCGACTCGTACTTCGTGGTGGCCCACTTCCACTACGTCGTCTTCGGCACCGTGGTCTTCGCGATGTTCGCCGGCTTCCACTTCTGGTGGCCCAAGTTCACCGGCAAGATGCTGGACGAACGGCTCGGCAAGATCACCTTCTGGACGCTGTTCGTCGGCTTCCACGGCACCTTCCTGGTCCAGCACTGGCTGGGCGCGGAGGGCATGCCGCGCCGGTACGCGGACTATCTGGCGGCCGACGGCTTCACCGCGCTGAACACGGTCTCGACGATCTCCTCGTTCCTGCTCGGTCTGTCGATGCTGCCGTTCCTCTACAACGTCTGGAAGACCGCCAAGTACGGCAAGAAGGTCGAGGTCGACGACCCGTGGGGCTACGGCCGCTCGCTGGAGTGGGCCACCTCCTGCCCGCCGCCGCGGCACAACTTCCTCACCCTGCCGCGGATCCGCAGCGAGTCCCCGGCGTTCGACCTGCACCACCCTGAGATCGCGGCCCTGGAGCAGCTGGAGTACGCCGGTGCCGGCAGCAGCGCCATCGCGAGCGGCAAGGAGGCCGGCAAGTGAAGATCCAAGGCCGGATGTTCATGTGGCTGAGCTTCTTCGTGCTCGCCGTGGCGATCGTCTACGGCGTGTGGTCGAAGGAGCCGGCCGGTACCACGGCACTCTTCCTGGTCTTCGGCCTGTGCATCATGATCGGCTTCTACCTGGGCTTCACCGCCCGGCGGGTCGACGCGGGTGCCCAGGACAACAAGGAGGCCGACGTCGCGGACGACGCGGGCGAGCTGGGCTTCTTCAGCCCGCACAGCTGGCAGCCGCTCGCCCTCGGCATCGGCGGCGCGCTGGCCTTCCTCGGCATCGCCGTCGGCTGGTGGCTGCTCTACTTCTCCGCGCCGATCATCCTGATCGGACTGTTCGGGTGGGTGTTCGAGTACTACCACGGTGAGAACCGCACCCAGTAACACGTACTGACTGGTCATGGGAGCCCGGACCCTCCTCGCGGAGGTCCGGGCTTCTGTCATATGACCCAACCGCATTCACCCGAACGGGTCGCTCAACGCGCCAGCGTTTGACGTTGCTCCGTACGGTGAGGCCATGAGCCACACTGCGTTCTCCCACGGCCCCCGATCCCGCACCCGCACCGCCGTCGGCTGCACGCTGCTGGTGACCGCCCTCGGAGCCGGTGTCACGGCCTGCGGCTCGGGCGGCGACGACCCGCTGGCGGCCAAGCCGTACGACGCGGCGGGTCAGATCTCCTTCAACGGCCCCAAGGACGCCGGGAAGAAAGCCGACCCGGACAAGCCCCTGGAGGTCACCGCCAAGACCGGTGACGGACGCATCACGGACGTCACGGCCATGGACGCGACGGGGCGCTACGTGGCGGGCGAACTGGCTGCCGACGGCAGCCGATGGCACAGCACCTCCCCGCTCGCCGCGGACGCCCACTACACCGTGCGGATCAGCACGGAGAACGAGCACGGGGCACCGGGCCGCAAGACCCTCACCTTCGACACCAGTCGGCCCGACAGCAAGAAGACCCTGGACGTCACCTTCGGCCCCAAGGCCGGCGAGTACGGCGTCGGCCAGCCCATCACGGCCGACCTCAGCCAGCCCATCAAGGACAAGGCGCAGCGGGCCGTCGTGGAGAGCGCCCTCAGGGTCGACTCCACGCCCGCGGTGCAGGGCTCCTGGTACTGGGTGGACGACAAACAGCTCCACTTCCGGCCCAAGGACTTCTGGCCCGCCCACGCCACCATCCAGGTGCACAGCAACCTGGAGGGCATCCGGATCGGCGACCGGCTGCGCGGCGGCAAGGCGCAACCCCTGACGATCACCACGGGGGACCGGATGGAGGCCGTCACCGACGCCGCCACCCACACCCTGACGGTCTACAAGAACGGCCAGGAGATCAACCAGATCCCGGTCACCACCGGCAAGCCCGGCTACGAGACCCGCAACGGCGTCAAGGTGGTGCTGGAGAAGGAGTACTTCGTACGGATGCGCGGTACCACCGTCGGCATCGCCGCGGGCTCGTCGGACAACTACGACCTGCCGGTGTACTACGCGACCCGCGTCACCTGGTCCGGCGAGTACGTGCACGCCGCCCCCTGGTCCGTCGGCTCCCAGGGCTACGCCAACGTCAGCCACGGCTGCACCGGCATGAGCACCGGCAACGCCAAGTGGTTCTTCGACACCGTCCGCCCCGGAGACATCGTCAAGGTCATCAACTCCAACGGCGACCAGATGGAGGACTTCGGCAACGGCTTCGGCGACTGGAACGTCGACTGGAACAAGTGGCGCACCGGCAGCGCCGTGACGGCGGGCGCCGGGAACACCGCGAGCGAGCAGGAGGCGGCGCGGTTGCAGCCCACGGCCCTGTGACCGGCCGCATTCACCCGCGGTTCCCCGGGCCCCGACAGGGGCGCGGGGAACCGCGCGCCCGGCCCCGACGCAGCCGCAGACGAATCACGGCCGCACGCCGCCCCCTGAACGGGCCCCCAAGGCGAGCGCGCAGTGCCCCGTCAGGCGTTCTGCAACCGCTTCTGCCGCAGCAGGGAGGCCAGCGCCCCGGCGAACTCGACCGGCTCCACCGGCAGCGTCACCGCCGCGTCCGCCCGGCTCCACGTGGCGAGCCAGGCGTCCTGCGGCCGGCCGATGAGCAGCAGCACCGGCGGGCAGTGGAACACCTCGTCCTTGATCTGCCGGCAGACCCCCATGCCGCCCATCGGTACGGCCTCGCCGTCCAGCACGACGGCGTCGATGCCGCCCCGGTCCAGCTCCCGCAGCACCGCCGCGGGCGTCGCGCACTCGATGAACTCGACCAGCGGGACATCGGGAGCCGGCCGTCGGCCGGTGGCCATCCGTACCTGCTCGCGGGTGTTGGAATCGTCGCTGTAGACCAGCACCGTGGCGGTCGGCTGCATGGTTCCTCCGAGACGTCAGCGTCGTACGGACAAGGCCGTTTGGGCGGATGCTACCCCCATGAACACCACGTCAACAGCGGTATGACAGGCGAAGACACTCCGAACGGCACCCCCGGGAGTGAGGGCGAGATAAGCGACCGACATAATGTCGGTCGTGGCGACAGCAACGACAGTAGAAACCGGGCACGCGCACCCGTCGGTCAACCGGCCGAACCTCACCAGCGTCGGAACCATCATCTGGCTGAGTTCCGAGCTGATGTTCTTCGCGGCCCTCTTCGCGATGTACTTCACCCTGCGTTCGGTGACCGGAGAGGCTCACTGGAAGTCGATGGCGCACGCGCTCAACGTGCCCTTCTCCGCGACGAACACCACGATCCTGGTGCTCTCCTCGCTCACCTGCCAGCTCGGCGTGTTCGCCGCCGAGCGCGGTGACGTGAAGAAGCTCCGCGGCTGGTTCATCGTGACCTTCATCATGGGCGCGATCTTCATCGGCGGTCAGATCTACGAGTACACGGAGTTGGTGAAGAAGGACGGGATCTCCCTTTCCTCCGACCCGTACGGCTCGGTGTTCTACCTGACCACCGGCTTCCACGGGCTGCACGTGACGGGCGGTCTCATCGCCTTCCTGCTGGTCCTCGGCCGTACCTACGCGGCGAAGAGGTTCACGCACGAGCAGGCGACCGCCGCCATCGTCGTGTCCTACTACTGGCACTTCGTCGATGTCGTCTGGATCGGCCTCTTCGCCACGATCTACCTGATCAAGTAATCGGCGTGCCGGACGACGGCAACCGATCCATCCCAGAAGCATCGACGCAGAAGATCCTGACACCGGGGTAATCCGTGAAAAAGCTCTCCGCACGACGACGCCATCCGCTGGCGGCGGTCGTCGTCCTACTCTTCGCACTGGCGGCCACGGGGGGGCTGTACGCCGCGTTCGCGCCCGCGGGCAAGGCGCAGGCCGACACCGCGGCCCAGTCCCTGACCATCGAGGAGGGCAAGAAGCTCTATACCGTCGGCTGCGCCAGCTGCCACGGCACCGGTGGCCAGGGCTCCTCCGACGGCCCGAGCCTCGTGGGTGTCGGTGCCGCGGCCGTGGACTTCCAGGTGGGCACCGGCCGGATGCCGGCCGCGACCTCCCAGGGCGCGCAGGTCCCGGCCAAGAAGAACATCTACTCGCAGGCCCAGATCGACCAGCTCGCGGCGTACGTCGCCTCGCTGGGCGCCGGTCCCGAGATCCCGACCGAGGCGCAGTACGGCCCGGAGGGGGCGGACATCGCCAAGGGCGGCGAGCTGTTCCGTACGAACTGCGCGCAGTGCCACAACTTCACCGGTAAGGGCGGTGCGCTGACCGAGGGCAAGTTCGCGCCGAACCTTCAGGATGTCGCCCCGAAGCACCTGTACGAGGCCATGCAGACCGGCCCGCAGAACATGCCCTCCTTCCCCGACACCACGCTGTCGGAGAAGAACAAGAAGGACGTCATCGCGTACCTGAACGCGGTCAACAGCAGCGGCACCGAGAACCCCGGTGGCCTGTCCCTGGGCGGTCTCGGACCGGTCAGTGAAGGTCTGTTCGCGTGGATCTTCGGACTGGGCGTACTGATCGCGGTCGCCGTCTGGGTCGCCGCTCGGACCGCAAAGGCCAAGAAGTCATGAGTAGCCAAGACATTCCAGAAGAGAACCTGCCGGCCGAGCAGGGTGGCGCGCACGGCGCGCTGGGCGTCGCGGACGAGAAGAACCCGTTCGCCGACCCGGGACTGCCGCCGCACGAGCACCGGATCCAGGACATCGACGAGCTGGCCGCCAAGCGGTCCGAGCGCAACGTCGCCCTGCTGTTCACGGTGTCGATGCTGGCGACCGTCGGTTTCATCGCCTCGTACGTGGCGATCCCGTCCGACAAGTCGATCTTCGTGTTCCCGATCGGTCACATCAGCGCGCTGAACTTCGCGCTCGGTCTGACCCTCGGCGGCGCGCTGTTCTGCATCGGCGCGGGCGCGGTCCACTGGGCCCGCACCCTGATGTCCGACGCGGAGATCGCCGACGAACGGCACCCGATCTCGGCGACCCCCGAGGTCCGCGAGCAGGTGTTCGCGGACTTCAAGCAGGGCGCCAAGGAGTCGGCGATCGGCCGCCGCAAGCTGATCCGCAACACGATGTTCGGCGCGCTCACCCTGGTGCCGCTGTCCGGCGTCGTGCTGCTGCGCGACCTCGGCACCCTGCCCGAGTCCAAGCTCCGCCACACGCTGTGGTCCAAGGGCAAGCTGCTCGTCAACATGAACACCAACGAGCCGCTGCGTCCCTCGGACATCGCCGTCGGCTCGCTGACCTTCGCCAAGCCCGAGGGCCTGGAGGAGAGCGACGAGGAGTTCCAGACGGAGATGGCCAAGGCCGCTCTGATGATCGTCCGGATCCAGCCCGACAACATCAAGGACAAGCGCGAACTTGAGTGGTCCCACGAGGGAATCGTGGCCTACTCGAAGATCTGCACCCACGTCGGTTGCCCGATCTCGCTGTACGAGCAGCAGACCCACCACGTGCTCTGCCCGTGCCACCAGTCCACCTTCGACCTCTCCGACGGTGCCCGAGTGATCTTCGGTCCGGCCGGTCACGCCCTGCCGCAGCTGCACATCGGCGTGAGCGACGAGGGCTACCTCCAGGCGCTCGGCGACTTCGCGGAGCCCGTCGGTCCTGCATTCTGGGAGCGCGGATGAGCACTGCATCGAACGAAGCACCCCGCTCACGCGGGAAGGCACCGGCCGGCGAACGCGTCGCCGACTGGGCCGACGGCCGACTCGGGGTCTACTCCCTGGCCAAGGCCAACATGCGCAAGATCTTCCCCGACCACTGGTCGTTCATGTTGGGTGAGGTCTGCCTCTACAGCTTCCTCATCATCATCCTCACGGGTGTGTACCTGACGCTGTTCTTCCACCCGTCGATGAACGAAGTGGAGTACCACGGCTCGTACGTCCCGCTCCAGGGACAGCTGATGTCCGAGGCGTTCAACTCGACCATGCACATCTCCTTCGATGTGCGCGGTGGTCTGCTCGTCCGGCAGATCCACCACTGGGCCGCGCTGATCTTCCTCGCCGGCATGTTCGTGCACATGATGCGCGTGTTCTTCACCGGCGCGTTCCGCAAGCCGCGTGAGATCAACTGGCTGTTCGGCTTCCTGCTGTTCATGCTGGGCATGTTCACCGGCTTCACCGGTTACTCGCTCCCGGACGACCTGCTCTCCGGCACCGGTGTCCGCTTCATGGAGGGCGCGATCCTGTCCGTGCCGATCGTCGGCACGTACCTCTCGTTCTTCCTCTTCGGCGGCGAGTTCCCCGGCCACGACTTCGTGGCCCGGTTCTACTCGATCCACATCCTGCTGCTGCCGGGCATCATGCTCGGTCTGGTGGTGGGCCACCTGATCCTGGTCGTCTACCACAAGCACACGCAGTTCGCGGGCCCCGGGCGCACCGAGAAGAACGTGGTCGGCATGCCGCTGCTGCCGGTCTACATGGCGAAGGCCGGAGGCTTCTTCTTCCTGGTCTTCGGTGCCATCGCGGCCATCGCGGCCATCGCGCAGATCAACCCGATCTGGGCCATCGGCCCCTACCGGCCGGACCAGGTGTCCACCGGCGCCCAGCCCGACTGGTACATGGGCTTCGCCGAGGGCCTGATCCGCTTCATGCCGGGCTGGGAGATCAACTTCTGGGGTCACACGCTGGTCCTGGGCGTGTTCATCCCGCTGGTCCTCTTCCCGCTGGTGCTGATGGCGATCGCCGTCTACCCGTTCATCGAGTCCTGGGTCACCGGGGACAAGAGCGAGCACCACATCCTGGACCGCCCGCGCAACGCCCCGACGCGTACCGCGTTCGGTGTCGCCTGGATCACGATCTACATGATCACCCTGGTCGGCGGCGGCAACGACCTGTGGGCCACGCATCTGCACCTGTCGATCAACGCCGTCACCTGGTTCGTCCGGATCTTCTTCTTCCTCGGACCGATCATCGCGTTCATCGCCACCAAGCGGATCTGCCTGGGCCTGCAGCGCCGGGACCGCGACAAGGTGCTGCACGGCCGTGAGACCGGCGTCATCAAGCGGCTTCCGCACGGTGAGTTCATCGAGGTCCACGAGCCGCTCAGCCAGGAGCAGTTGCACACCCTCACGTCCCACCACCAGTACGAGCCGGCCGAGATCGGCCCGACGGTCGACGAGAACGGTGTCGAGCGGAAGGTGAAGGGTTCCGAGAAGCTGCGCGCCAAGCTCAGCGACGCCTACTACGGCGAGGACTCCCAGATCCCGAAGCCCACCGTCGAGGAGTACAAGGAGATCACGAGCGGCCACGGCCACCACTGATCGCTGCGCACACCACGCCACACGCGAGGGGTCCCGTCCGAACGCCGGACGGGACCCCTCGTCGTATGCCGGGATGGATAGGGTGGGGACCCGGACCGGACACCACCCGTCCGCACCCGTCCACGACCCAGGAGCGGCTGATGAGCGCTGTGAACCCCGCTGGAGGCGACACCGCGGCGGGCCGTTCCTGGCCCGACCTGCTGAGCGCGCTGCTGCGCGGCCACGACCTGAGTACCGGTGACACGGCCTGGGCCATGGACCGCATCATGCGCGGCGAGGCCGCGGACGCCCAGATCGCCGGTTTCCTGGTGGCCATGCGGGCCAAGGGGGAGACGGTCGAGGAGATCACCGGCCTCGTCGAGGCGATGTACGCGCACGCCAAGCCGCTGGACATCCCCGGGCCGGCCGTCGACATCGTCGGCACGGGCGGCGACCGGGCCCGTACGGTCAACATCTCGACGATGTCCTCCATCGTGATCGCGGGGACCGGCGCGAAGGTCGTCAAGCACGGCAACCGGGCGTCGTCCTCCGCGAGCGGATCGTCCGACGTGCTCGAACAGCTCGGCGTCAACCTGGATCTGACGCCCGAACAGGTGGCCCGGGTGGTCGAGGAGGCCGGGATCACCTTCTGCTTCGCGACCGTCTTCCATCCCTCGATGCGGTTCGTCGGCGCGGTCCGGCGCGACCTCGGGATCCCGACCTCGTTCAACCTCCTCGGCCCGCTGACCAACCCGGCCCGGGTCGGTGCCTCGGCGATCGGCTGCTTCGACACCCGGATGGCCGGGCTCATCGCCGGCGTGCTGGCCGAGCGCGGCTCGTCCGCACTGGTCTTCCGGGGGGACGACGGCCTCGACGAACTGACGACCACCGCCACCTCACGGGTGTGGGTGGTGCGTGACGGCAAGGTGACCGAGCAGGTCTTCGACCCGCGGGACGTCGGTCTGGACCTGGTGCCGGTGGAGGCCCTGCGCGGCGCCGACCCCGCCTACAACGCGGCGGTGGCCCGCCGCCTGCTGGACGGCGAGCCGGGTCCGGTACGGGATGCCGTCCTGCTGAACTCGGCGGCGGCCCTGGTGGCCCTGGAGCCGGGGGACGGGCCGTTGGTGGAGCAGATCCGCGCCGCCATGGCCAAGGCCGCGGAGTCGATCGACTCGGGCGCGGCCAGGCACTCCCTGGACCGCTGGGTGAGCGCCAGTCACGCCTAGGGCCGCGACCCGGCAAACCTTTCCGGCCACGGACCCGGCAGACCCTTCCGGTCACGGCACCAGCACCCGGACGGCTCACGGGAAATACCAGGTCAAACTGGTCATAGTACAGTGGGGCACAGGAGAGTCCCCGGCGGGCCGCAAGGAGCCAGGCATGATCCATCCAGCCGATATCCGCGAGTGGCGCAACCGTGACGTGATCGACCCCGAGGGCCGCAAGATCGGTGCTCTGGAAGGGGTCTACGTGGACACCACCACCGACGCGCCGTCCGTGGCCACCGTCCGTACCGGGCTGCCCACTCGGCAGCGACTCGTCTTCGTCCCTGTCGACGAGGCGACCGTAGGACCCGGATACGTGCGGGTGGCGTACACGAAGGGGCAGGTGAGGAAGGCGCCGTCGATCGGCACGGACGGCGTCCTGCCGGCGGCCCGCGAGGAAGAGATCTTCAAGCACTACGACCGGCCCTACGAGCCCGGCGCCGACCGCGGGCGCCGCCTCGCGCGCCGCTGAGGCCGAACCGAGGAGGTGGCCGCCCGTGTTGGCGTTCTTCCTGTTCCTGATCCTCGTGGCGGTCGTCCTGGGACTGGTCGGCACGGTGGTGCAGGGACTGACCTATCTTCTGGTCATCGGCGTGGTGGTCTTCGTGGCCGACCTCCTGCTGGTCGGCGCGCGCTGGGCGCGGCGATCGCACCGGCGCCTCGTCCGCTGACGGGGCCGCGCCCACGCGTGTGTGCGTCCCGTCATCCGGACACGAGTTGCGGGCGATCGATCACCCGCGTATTTTTCCGTCCAGGTCATGAGTGACAGTCATTCGGCCCCGGCCGACTGTCCGGCAACCCTCCGTCCGTGGCGGGGTGCCCCGGGTGAAGACCAGGCCGTAGGCAGCGAGGTCTGCGGCAAGCGCGGACCCCTCGTGGAATCCAGGGGTCCTGGACGCCGAGGGAGCCACCCGTGAGCAAGCGAATGCGATAGGGCCGCAGAGCCCCGCCTCCGCACCCCCTTTTTTCCTTCCCGCGCTGAGCCGCACCCGTCGTACCGGTGCGTACTGGTGCTCGCGCGGTGAATTCCGCCTGCCTTCACGGGAGTTGTGCCATGTCCGTCTCCACGTCCGTCTCCACCGCTGCCTCCGCCCCGTCCGTGTGCGCCCCGCTGCCCGTGCTGGGCCGCGACGTCACCGTCCCGCTCGTCACCGGCGGCGAGGTCACCTACGCCGCGCTCGACTACGCGGCCAGCGCCCCCGCCCTCCAGCGCGTCTGGGACGACGTCGCCGCGTACGCCCCCTACTACGGCAGCGTGCACCGCGGCGCCGGCTACCTCTCGCAGCTGTCCACCGACCTGTTCGAGAACGCCCGCGCGACCGTCGCCGGGTTCCTGGACTGCCGCGCCGACGACCAGGTGATCTTCACCCGCTCCACCACCGACTCGCTCAACCTCCTCGCCGCCGTGGTCCCGGCCGACTGCCAGGTCTTCGTCTTCGAGACCGAGCACCACGCCTCCCTGCTGCCCTGGAAGAACGCCCGGGTCAGCTATCTCGACGCGCCCGACACCCCGGCACAGGCCGTCGCGACCCTCCGGCGGGCGCTGGGCGAGCGTGACCCGCAGGCCCCGGCCCTGGTCTGCGTCACCGGCGCCTCCAACGTCACCGGTGAGCTGTGGCCGGTGCGCGAGCTGGCCGCCGCCGCCCATGAGCACGGCGCCCGGATCGTCCTGGACGCCGCCCAGCTCGCCCCGCACCACCCGGTGTCGGTGCGCGACCTCGACGTCGACTGGGTCGCCTTCTCCGGGCACAAGCTGTACGCCCCCTTCGGCGCCGGCGTGCTGGCCGGCCGCGCCGACTGGCTGCGCGCGGCGGAGCCGTACCTCGCGGGCGGCGGGGCAAGCCGTACGGTCACCCGGCGGGCGGACGGGGGCGTGGCCGTGGAGTGGCACGAGACGGCCGCCCGCCACGAGGCCGGCTCGCCGAACGTGATCGGCGCCTACGCCGTCGCCTCCGCCTGCAAGGCGCTCACCGAGGCCGGCTTCGACACCCTGGTCGCCCGTGAGCGGCACCTGATCGACACGGTCCGCGCGGGTCTCGCCGAGGTCCCCGAGGTCAGGGTGCTGTCCCTGTTCGGCGACGACGCCCCCAGGGTGGGCGTGCTCTCCTTCGTGGTCGAGGGCTGGAACAGCTCCCACTTCGCCGCGGCGCTCTCCGCCGAGTACGGCATCGGCGTCCGCGACGGGCTGTTCTGCGCCCACCCCCTCGTCCGCACCCTGCTGGGCACCGATCCGCAGTCCCAGGGCGAGTGCGGTGCCCCCGAGGCGGCACCGGGCGAGAAGTCCCTCAACGCCGTGCGCGTCAGCTTCGGCGCGGGTACGCCGGACGAGCACGTGGAGCGGTTCGTGACCGCCGTCAGGGAGTTGGTCCGCGACGGCGCGAAGTGGCAGTACCGCACCGTGGACGGCCGCTGCGTCCCGGCGTCCTGACCGGCTCCCGGAACCCGCTGACCGGCCCCTCGGGGCCGGTCAGCTGTCCAGTCCGATGGCGAAGGCCGCTTCCAGGTCGTGCTGGGAGTACGTACGGAAGGCGACGTGGGTGTCCGTGGCCTGCACGCCCTGGATCTTGCTGATGCGGCCGGGGATGACCTCGGCGAGGTCCTCGTGCTGCCCGACCCGGACCATGGCGATCAGGTCGTAGGTGCCGGTGACCGAGAAGACCTCGCTGACGCTGTCCAGCCCGGCGATCTGCTCGGCGATCTCGGGGATCCGGTCCACGCTGGTCTTGATGAGCACGATCGCGGTGATCACGGCTGGTTCTCTCCCTCGGGAGCCGGAGCTGGGGCGGCCTTCACTCTAGCCGCACGCCCGAACCGCACCCAGGCGAAGACGAAGCCCAGCGAGAAGCCCACCAAATGGGCCAGATAGGCCACCCCGGGCCCCTCGGTGGCCTGCCGGGCCGCCGCCCATTGCAGGGCCGCCCAGAAGGGCAGGACGACCCAGGCGGGAAAGCGCAGCGGGAGGAAGAACAGGAAAGGGAGCAGACTGGTGACACGGGCGCCGGGGAACAGGTACAGGAAAGCTCCCAGGACCGCGGAGATCGCCCCGGAGGCGCCGACCAGGGACTGCTGGGAGGCGGCGTTGGCGGCGGCGTAGCCGATCAGCGCCAGATATCCGCAGCCGACGTAGAACAGGGTGAACTGGACGCGGCCCATCCGTTCCTCGGTCATCACTCCGAAGACGTAGAGGAACAGCATGTTGCCGAGCAGATGCACCCAGCTGCCGTGCACGAACAGGGCCGTGGCGGGGGTGAGGGCGTCACCGACCGGGCCGGCGAACAGGTCCGTGGGGATGACGCCCCAGCGCCGGAAGTAGGCCCGCTGGGCGGCCAGCAGCTCGTCACCGGTGCCGTACGTCGGATTGAAGCCGGACGCGGGCCCGATCAGGAAGATCAGGCAGCACAGGGCGATCAGGACGTGCGTCATCGGCGCCGACGAGCCGCGGACCGCTCGGTAGATCCGCCGGGCCGTCGCGCTCCAGTTGCTGATCATGGCTACAGAGCATGACGTAAGGGGACGCAGTAGCACAGACCGCCTCGCCGCCATGGACGAACGGGCGGCGAGTACCCGCCAGGCCGTAGGGTTACGAGCCACACGTGCCGGGCAGACCGCGCGTCACGGAGACTAGAAGGAGGCGAACGGTCGCGATGCCGGTTCCCCTGCCGACCGCCACGACGCGTTGGCGCTGCACCCTCTGCGGCAACCTCACGCGTTTCGACGTCACACGCGCGTCGAAGGTCGTCGAGTACGTCCACCTGGACCTCGCCGGCGAGCCGAAGGTCGAGGAGCGCGAGGTGGTCAGTGAGACCATCGAGTCGGTGCGCTGCCGCTGGTGCAACGCAGTGGACCAGGTGGAACTGGTGGACAGGCCGGGTGCCGACTCCTGAGCGAGGGAGGCGGTCCCGTACCGGTATTGGGGTGTGAGGATGGTGGAGACCACAGGCGAGGGGCCGGGCGACGGCGCCGCCGAGGTGCTTGACCGTCCGCTGCCCGACGGTGTGCGCCGCCGGGTCGTGCAGATCGTCTCGGACGGCTTCGGTGCCCTGACGGTCGGTGAACTGCCCAGCCAGTTGCGGCAGTATGCCCGGTTCGCTCCGAACCGCCGCGCCAAGTTCGCGGGCAATGCCATGGCCGCAGCCCTGGAGAACGATCCGCTGTTCCGGCAGCGCATCGGCGAGAAACTGAGAGAGACGCAGCCGGAACTCTGCGGCGCCCTCGACTCCGGCTCGCCGCCCCCGGCCGCGGACCCGCTCGACGTGGCGGCCGCGGCCTATGTGCTCCGCCCCACCGGCTGGGTGAAGCTGGTGGCCGCGGCGGGCGAGGAGGCCCAGCGGGCGGACGCCGAGCGCGCCGACGAGGAGAGCCGGGCCGAACTGGACCGGCTGCGCGCCGAACTGGACCGGGCCCGCGAGCAGACCCGCGCCGAGACCGAACGGCTGCGTGCCGAACTGGAATCGGCCAAGCGGGAAGCCGAATCGCTGCACCGCAAGCTGCGGGCCGCCCTCAGCGACGTCAAGCGGGGCGAAGCCGCGCTGCGCAAGGTCCAGGGCGAGATCGAGGCGGTGCGCGCCGACGGGCAGGCCCAGGTCTCCACGGCCGAGAGCGAGACCCGGCGGCTCAAGGCCCGCCTGGGGGAGGTCGAGGCCGCCCTGGAGGCCAGCCGCAGGGCGGCCCGGGAGGGGCGCAGCGTCGAGGACATGCGGGTGCGGCTGCTGCTCGACACGGTGCTGGACGCGGCCCAGGGGCTGCGCCGGGAGCTGGCGCTGCCCCCCGTCTCGGTGCGGCCCGCCGAGACCGTCGACGCGGTGGAGCCGGGTCGGATGACCCCGAAGGACATCGCCGCACGGGCGCTGTCCGAGCACGATCCGGCGATCCTGGACCAGCTTCTCGCCCTGCCGCAGGCGCACTTGGTGGTCGACGGCTACAACGTCACCAAGACCGGCTATCCGCAGATGCCGCTGGAGCGGCAGCGGCTGCGGCTGCTCGGCCAGCTCTCGCAGCTGGCCGCGCAGACCGGTGCCGAGGTGACCTGTGTCTTCGACGGTGCCGAACTGGCCGCGCCGGTGCTGCTCGCCCCGCCACGCGGGGTGCGGGTGCTGTTCTCGAAGCCCGGTGTCACCGCCGACGAGCTGATCCGCCGGCTGGTGCGGGCCGAGCCGCCGGGCCGGCCGGTGATCGTCGCCTCGACCGATCGCGAGGTGGCCGACGGCGTCGCTCAGGCGGGTGCCCGTCCGGTGGCTTCTGCGATGCTTCTCAAGCGACTGCCGTAAACGGCAACATCCGTCCCCAATGCCCGAATTGGGGCAAGCGTTACGCAACGTAGCGTCAAGTAAACATCACGGCCCGTTAGTTGTGGGCAAAGAATGCACGGTGTGACGGATTTTTTCTCCTGAGGATTTGAACTGATCACAACTGGGTCACTAGGGTCTGGCCTCGAACCTCCACACGGGTGATCACTCAAAAGAAGGAGCCCGTCTCCGTGGCGTCCCACCGTCGACCCAAGCAGCCGAGTCGCACGCGCGTGACCGTGCTGACCACCGCAGCCGCCGCTGCCGTAGCCCTGAGCGCGCAGGCGGCCAACGCGGCCCCCAGCGAGAAGCTGAGCAAGGACGAGGTCAAGGCCAAGGTCGACAAGCTCTACGAGCAGGCGGAGCAGGCCACCGAGAAGTACAACGCGGCCACGGAGAAGCAGGAGAAGCTCCAGAAGGAGATCTCCACGATCCAGGACGACGTCGCCCGTGGCCAGCAGGAGCTGAACAAGCTGCGCGACGGCCTCGGCGCCATGGCCAGCGCGCAGTACCGCTCGGGCGGCATAGACCCGTCCGTCCAGCTCTTCCTGTCCGCCAACCCGGACGACTACCTCGACAAGGCGTCCACGCTCGACCAGTTGAGCGGCCAGCAGGTCGACGCCCTGAAGAAGATCCAGGACAAACAGCGCGAGCTGTCCCAGGAGCGGACCGAGGCGAGCGGCAAGCTCAAGGACCTCGACTCCACCCGCACCGAGCTGAAGAAGCAGAAGCAGGCGGTCCAGGACAAGCTCGCCGAGGCGCAGAAGCTGCTGAACAGCCTGACGGCGCAGGAGAAGCAGGCCCTGGCGGACGAGCAGGCGCGGGCCAGCCGCTCCTCCGCGGAGCGCGTCGACCTCGGCAACGCCACCGCCGCCTCCGGCCGGGCCTCCGCCGCCTTCTCCGCCGCCCAGAGCAAGATCGGCACGCCGTACGTCTACGGCGCCTCCGGACCCTCCTCCTTCGACTGCTCGGGCCTGACCTCCTGGGCCTACGCCCAGGCCGGCGTCTCCATACCGCGCACCTCCCAGGCGCAGGCCAGTGCCGGCACGCGCATCTACAGCCAGAGCGACCTCAAGGTCGGCGACCTGGTGATCTTCTACGGCGACCAGCACCACGTCGGCCTGTACGCGGGCAACGGCCTGGTGCTGCACGCCCCGCGCACCGGCACCGTCGTCCGGTACGAGTCGATCAACAACATGCCGTTCCAGTTCGGCGTCCGGATCTGAGCCGTAAAGGCTCGGCCGACCGGGGTGTCGAGGCGCCCGAACGGGCGAATCCCGGCAACCGAAACTGACTCCACGCCCCGCCGGTGACCTGCGTCAGCGGCGGGGCGCCACGTTGTGCGACCGCTGACGGTCTTTGGCCGACGGGTATCCACGCGGCTACTGTCTGCCGCGTTTCCCCCACGGCCCGGACACCCCCGTCCCGGCACCGGGGAGACGGCAACCGTCCGCCGGCAGCGCGTGAGCCGAAGGGTGCGCCGGTGCCGTGGGCGCGTGCGCGCAGGCCGAACGGCCGAGCGTGGCCGCTTCCGGGCACCGGCCGTCCCCCGCAGGCGAGCGAGCGGTCACGAGGTGAAGGAGTGCGGCCTTCCGTGGGCTACCACCGCCGCCTTGCACCGTCCGGGTTCACCCGGGGCATCACCGTCCTGTGCGTTCTGTCCGCGGCCGCCGCGCTCGGCGCCGTACCGGCGGGCGCCGCACCGCGCGGCGACGCCTCCGCCGAGGTGGACCGCCTCTACCAGGAGGCGGAGAAGGCGACCGAGGAATACAACAAGGCGAACGAGCAGGCCCTGCGGCTGCGCGAGCAGGTCCACGACGCCCAGGACCACATCGCCCGGCAGCAGCAGCACATCAACGCCCTGCGCGAGGAACTGGGTTCGCTGGCCGGCGCCCAGTACCGCTCCGGCGGCATCGACCCCACGGTCGCCCTGCTGTTCGCCGCCGACCCGGACGACTACCTCGCCAAGGCCAGCACCCTCGACCGGATCGGCATCCGCCAGGCCGACCGGCTGCGGGCGCTCCGGTCGGCCCTGCGCGAACTCGCCCAGGAGCGCACCGCGACGGCCGGGAAGCTCGCCCGCCTGGAGCACGGCCGCAGGGCCGTCGCCGCGCACAAGCGGACCGTGGAGGGGAAACTCGCCAAGGCCCGGGAACTGCTCAACTCCCTGCCCGACGGCCGGCGCGCCGCCTACGAGCGGGCCTCCCGCGGCAGCCGGGCCGAGCTGACCGGCCTGCCGGACGGCACCCCCTTGGACGCCCGCACCGCCGCGGCCGTCGCCGCCGCCCGCTCGGCCCTCGGCCGCCCCTACGTCTGGGGCGCCAACGGGCCCTCCGGCTTCGACTGCTCGGGCCTGATGCAGTGGTCGTACGCGCAGGCCGGGATCGCCCTCCCGCGCACCTCCCAGGAGCAGCGGTACGCCGGCCGGCAGGTCCCGCTCTCCCAGGCCCGCCCCGGCGATCTGGTCGTCTACCGCTCGGACGCCGGGCACGTCGGGATGTACATGGGCAACGGACAGGTGATCCACGCGCCCTACCCCGGCGCACCGGTGCGCTACGACCCGGTCGGCATGATGCCCGTCTCGTCGGTCACCCGGGTCTGACCGCCCCGCCCCGCGCCGTACGATCGGGCAGATGGCTGGTCGTGGACTCAGACGGCGTTCGGGCGCCGCGGCGCTCTGGCTCCTGCTCGTCGCGCTCCTCGTCCCGCTGGCCGGGTGCGGCGGGCGG
Organism: Streptomyces sp. NPDC056161; assembly: GCF_042268025.1. Lineage (NCBI taxonomy): Bacteria > Bacillati > Actinomycetota > Actinomycetes > Kitasatosporales > Streptomycetaceae > Streptomyces > Streptomyces sp. NPDC056161. The sequence continues at coordinate 21,712 of NZ_JBHJUV010000066.1, read as the reverse complement.
ACGGCGGCCGATCCGGCGCGGGCCGAGGTGCAGCGGCTGCTCGACCGGCGCGCGGCGGCGCTCCTCGGGCACGACGGCGGCGCGTACGACGCGACCGGCACCCGCGCCGGGTACCCGGACCTGCGGGCGGTCCCGCTGGCGTCCTGGTCGTACCGCGTGACCGGGCTGCGGCACACCGGCGCCACCGGCACCGCCGAGGCGCGGCTGAGCTACCGGATCCGCGGCTACGACAGCGCCCCCGTCACCGCCGACCGGACGATCGCCCTCAGCCGCACCGCCGACGGGGGGTGGTACGTCGACTCCGACCGGCCCGCGCGGCAGGCCGGGCAGCAGCTGTGGGACCAGGGCGAGGTGGCGGCCGTCACGGGCGCGCACAGCCTGGTGCTCGGGGTCGGGCAGACCGCCGAGCAGCTGCGCGGCTACGCCCGGCTCGCCGACCGCGCCGTTCCGGCCGTCTCCGGGGCCTGGGGCACGGACTGGTCCCGGCAGACCGTCGTGCTGGTACCGCGCGACCTGGCGGGGATGGCGGGCCTGCTCGGCTCGTCCGTCTCCTCGTACCGGGGGATCGCCGCGGTCACCACCGGCGAGGCGGGCGGCACGGGCAAGGCCCCCGCGGACCGGATCGTCGTCAACCCGGAGGCGTACGCCCAACTCGGCGACACCGGCAAACAGGTGGTGCTCACCCACGAGACCACCCACGTGGCCACGCGCGCGCACACCACACCGGCCACCCCGCTGTGGCTCTCCGAGGGGTACGCCGACTGGATCGGCTACCTCGGCGAGGGGCGCACCCCGACGCAGGTGGCACCGGAGCTGACCCGTGCGGTCCGCGCCGGGCGGATCCCGGCGGGCCTGCCGGCCGACGGGGACTTCGCGTTCACCGCGGACCCCACCCGGCTCGCCCAGGCGTACGAGGGCGGCTGGCTGGCCTGCCGGATGATCGCCGAACGCTGGGGCGAGGCCCGGCTGGGCCGGTTCTACCGCGCGGTCGGCGCCCACGGACAGCGGGCGGGCGCGGTCGAGGACGCGCTGCGCCAGGTGCTCGGCACCGGCGCGGCGGACTTCACCCGCCAGTGGCAGGACGACCTCAGGTCCCAGCTCTCCTGAGCCGGCTCCGCGGCGGGCCCGGCTCAGGAGGAGACCGGACTCTCCTCCGTACGGGTGGTCCGGCTCGGCGGGGCGGCGGCGGGCCGCTCGGGGACCGTGGCCCGCCACAGCCTGCGGGCCGCGAGCAGCGAGGCGGCGACCAGCAGGCCGTCGCGCAGGAACAGCAGGCCCGTGCCGTACCGGTCGCTGACCACGACGTGCGAGAAGCCGACCGGGAACTCCAGGACGGTCACCAGGGCGGCGGCCAGGACCAGCAGGGCGGGCGGGCCCATCCGGGTGGCACGGAAGGACAGGCAGACCGCGGCCAGCCCGATCAGCCACACCAGGTACTGCGGGCTGATCACCCGGCTCGTCGTGACGAACAGCAGCACGGCCGTGAACGCGGCGTCCGCGAGTGCGTGCGGCCGGGGCCGGGTCCGCCACGCCGCCAGCCGCCACAGCAGCAGCCAGCCGAAGGCGACCGCGGTGAGCGCCAGCGCGGTGGTGCTCACCAGGCCGACGTACGGGCCCAGGAACTCCACCGAGCCGTAGTTGAGCAGCACCTCGCCCCGCCAGCCGTGGTGCCGCGCCACGTGGAAGACCAGGGCCCCCAGCGACTCCACCTCGGTGCCCCGGTCGCGCTGGAAGGCGAGGAAGGCGAAGGCGCCCGGCATGGCGAGGGCGAACACCGCCGCCACCCCCACCGCGGTCACCGCCGCGGCACCCCACGCGCGCAGCCGCACGGCACCCACCAGCAGCAGCGCGGGCCACACCTTCACCATCGCCCCGAAGCCCGCCAGCGCCCCCATCGCCCGCGGCCGGCGGGCCCCCGCGAACAGCGCGGCCACCGCCACCGCGGTCACCATGACGTCGTAACGGGCGTACGCCGTGGGCCCGAGCAGCGGGAGGCCCGCCACCCACACCCACGCCCCGCGCGGCGACTTGCCGGGGCGCCGGCCCGCGTATCCGAGCAGCGCCAGGACGGCCAGGTCGGCGACGCAGGCCAGGACGAAGAAGGCGGCGGGGTAGGCGAGGAAGGGCAGGGCGCCCGGCGCGAGCACGGCGAGCGCGGCGGCGGGCGGGTACTGCCAGGTCACGTCGTCCAGTGGGAACGTCCCGTGGCGCAGCACCTCGAACCAGCCGTGGTAGATCACCGACACGTCGGTCGTGACGTCCGCGCCCGGGAAGACCAGCACCCGGAAGACGAAGAGGAGCAGCAGCAGCCGGGTCAGCCCCCAGACCCCCAGCAGCCCGGCCAGGGACCTCCTCGCGCCCGTCATGTCCAGCCAGCCCCTGTCCGTCGTGTCCCGTTCCGCGGGGCCATGATGTCGCGTCAGGCCGGGCGGGGCCCGGCAATGCCGCCGCGCGGCACGGTCGCGTCGCCCGCCCGGACCGCCGCCGGGGTGGGACGATGCGACTTCGCCGACGAAGGAGGCGCCATGGGTCCGCCCGTCCTGATGCCGGTGGGCCTCGCGGTCGCGCTCCTCGGCGGTGCCGCCGTCGCGCCCCTGGTGGGACTCGCCGCACGGACCGGGTCCCCGGCTGCGCCGCGACCGCGGCGCGACCTGAGCACCGGCCGCCACCCGCGCTCCCGCACCGGTCGCCGGTCCGCGGCGGGCGGGCACGTTGGATAGGTTGGGCCGTGATGCACAAGACCTTGATCGTGACCAACGACTTCCCGCCCCGGCCGGGCGGCATCCAGACGTTCCTGCACAACATGGCGCTCCGGCTGGATCCCGGGCGGCTCGTCGTGTACGCGTCCACCTGGAAGCGCGGCCGGGAGGGCGCCGAGGCCACGGCCGCCTTCGACGCCGAGCAGCCCTTCACCGTCGTACGCGACCGCACGACGATGCTGCTGCCCACGCCCGGGGCGACCCGGCGGGCGGCCGGGCTGCTGCGGGAGCACGGATGCACCTCGGTGTGGTTCGGGGCGGCGGCGCCGCTCGGACTGATGGCACCCGCGCTGCGCGAGGCGGGCGCCGAACGGCTGGTCGCCACCACCCACGGGCACGAGGCGGGCTGGGCCCAACTGCCCGCCGCCCGGCAACTGCTGCGCCGGATCGGGGAGTCCACGGACACGATCACCTACCTCGGCGAGTACACGCGTACCCGGATCGCCGCCGCGCTGGGTCCGGCTGCGGCCGAACGGATGGTGCGACTGCCGCCCGGGGTCGACGAGAAGACCTTCCATCCGGGGTCCGGCGGCGCCGAGGTGCGGGCGCGGCTCGGGCTGACCGACCGGCCGGTCGTGGTGTGCGTCTCCCGGCTGGTCCCGCGCAAGGGCCAGGACACGCTGATCCGGGCCCTGCCCCGGATCCTCGCCGCGCAGCCCGACACGGTGCTGCTGATCGTCGGCGGCGGGCCGTACGAGAAGGACCTGCGCAGGCTCGCCGACGACACCGGGGTGGCCGGCTCGGTCCGCTTCACCGGCGCCGTCCCCTGGTCCGAACTGCCCGCGCACTACGGCGCCGGGGACGTCTTCGCGATGCCCTGCCGGACCCGGCGGGGCGGGCTCGACGTCGAGGGCCTCGGGATCGTCTACCTGGAAGCCTCCGCGACCGGCCTGCCGGTCGTCGCCGGCGACTCGGGCGGCGCGCCCGACGCGGTGCTGGACGGGGAGACCGGGTGGGTCGTCCCCGGCAACGCCCCGGCCGAGACCGCCGAACGCATCACCACACTCCTCGCCGACCCCGAGCTACGCCACCGGATGGGAGAACGAGGCCGAGCCTGGGTCGAGGAAAAATGGCGCTGGGACCTCCTGGCCCACAACCTGAAACAACTCCTGTAGCACAACCCCCTGACAGGGGCGCGGGGAACAGCGCGAGCACCCCCGCTCAAACCCGCACTCGCCCACCGGCGGCAACTCCCTGACAGGGGCGCGGGGAACTGCGCGAGCACCCCCGCTCAAACCCGCACTCGCCCACCGGCGGCAACTCCCTGACAGGGGCGCGGGGAACTGCGCGAGCACCCCCGCTCAAACCCGCG
>NZ_JBHJUV010000066.1:0-17543 GCF_042268025.1 Streptomyces sp. NPDC056161 | reverse complement strand
CACTCGCCCACCGGCAGCAGCCCCCTGATAGGGGCGCGGGGAACTGCGCAACCAGCCCCACCCCAACCCGCACCCGCCACCCCGGCGACACCCACCCACCAGGCCGGCGCCCCGCCAGAACGCCGGACGCGAAAGCCCCCCTACTTCCGATAAATCGCCTCGATCTCATCGGAAAAGTCCTTCGCCACAACATTCCGCTTCAGCTTCAGCGACGGAGTCAGATGCCCCGACTCCTCAGTGAACTGCGCATCCAGCACCCGGAACTTCCGCACGGACTCCGCCTTCGACACCGCCGCGTTCCCGTCGTCCACCGCTTCCTGGATCGCCGCGAGCAGATCCGGGTCCTCGCGCAGCGATGCCACGCCGGCCCCCGCCGCCTTGCCGTGGTCGCCGGCCCAGCGGCCCAGGAACTCCTCGTCGAGGGTGATCAGCGCGCCGACGAACGGCCGCCCGTCGCCCACCACCATGCACTCCGCGACCAGCGCGTGCGCCCGGATCCGGTCCTCGATCACGGCCGGGGCGACGTTCTTGCCGCCCGCGGTGACGATGATCTCCTTCTTGCGGCCGGTGATCCTGAGGTAGCCGTCCTCGTCGAGGGTGCCGATGTCACCGGTGTGGAACCAGCCGTCGGCCAGCGCCTCCGCGGTCGCCGCCTCGTTGTTCCAGTACCCCTTGAAGAGGTGATCGCCGTGCAGCAGCACCTCGCCGTCGTCCGCGATGCGGATCACGGAACCCGGCAGCGGCTGGCCGACCGTGCCGATCTTCTGCCGGTCCCAGGGGTTGAACGCGGTCGCCGCGCACGACTCGGTCAGGCCGTAGCCCTCCAGGACCGTGAAGCCGATGCCCCGGAAGAAGTGGCCGAGGCGCTCGCCCAGCGGGGCGCCGCCGGAGATCGCGTACTCGCCGCGCCCGCCGAGCACCGCGCGCAGCTTGCCGTAGACCAGCTTGTCGAAGGTCCGGTGCTTGATCCGCAGCCCGAGGGGCGGGCCGGACGGGGTGTCCAGCGCCTTGCTGTAGGCGATGGCGGTGTCCGCCGCCTTGTCGAAGATCTTCCGCTTGCCGTCCGCCTGCGCCTTGGCCCGCGCCGAGTTGTAGACCTTCTCGAAGACCCGCGGCACGCCCAGGATCAGCGTCGGGCGGAACGCGGCCAGCTCGTCGGTGAGGTTCTTGGTGTCGGGGACGTTGCCCAGCTTGATCGGCGCCATCATCGGCGCGATCTGCACCAGCCGGCCGAAGACGTGCGCGAGCGGCAGGAACAGCAGGACCGAGCACTCACCGGTGCGGAACAGCGGCCGCAGCCGTTCGACGATGTTGCCGCACTCGGCGAAGAACGCCCGGTGGGTGAGCACACAGCCCTTGGGGCGGCCGGTGGTGCCGGAGGTGTAGACGATGGTCGCCACGTCGTCGGCCTTGGCGAGCGAGCTGCGCTCCTCCACCGTCGCGTCGGCCAGGTCCCGGCCGAGCCGGCCCAGCTCCGCCACGCCCCCGGCGTCGATCTGCCAGACGTGCCCGAGGGCGGGCAGCCCGTCGCGCACCGCCTCGACGGCGGCGGCGTGCCCCTCCTGCTCCACGACGCAGGCGGTGGCGCCCGAGTCGGAGAGGATCCACTGCACCTGCTCGGGCGAGCTGGTCTCGTACACGGGCACGGTGACCGCGCCCGCGCTCCAGATGGCGAAGTCGAGGAGCGTCCACTCGTAGCGGGTGCGGGACATCAGGCCGACCCGGTCGCCGGGCCGGACGCCGGACGCGATGAGCCCCTTGGCGGCGGCGCGCACCTCGGCGAGGAACGCCTCGGCCGTCACGTCCTGCCAGACACCGTCCACCTTGCGGGCGATGACGGCGACGTCGGGATGCTGCGCGGCGTTTCTGCGCACGATGTCGGTCAGATTCCCGTCCGTGGGGACCTCGTACAGAGCCGGAAGGCTGAACTCGCGCAAGACTGCTGCTCCTCATAGGGCGCCGGCGCCACGACGTGGTGCGATGCGACGGTGCGGTCCAAGGCTCGGGCAGATGCTCCGGTGCCCGCCAGGAGCCTTTCGGCCCGTTGGTCGAGATCCAGAGCACGACTGGGCTGCCCGGACGTTACCCGCCGGTATGGCTTCTTCGACAGGGGGGCCCGGCGAGATGTCTGCTGCGTCACACAGATCGGTGTTCCTTCGCGCACAGTAGTCCACGCGTTTCCTGACTGGCCAGTAACCGCTGGCGCGGCCGTCACTGTTCACGTATGCCGCACAGGCATACCCTTGATCGCCATGGCACCCACACCTGCCGCTGACCGAAGGACCCGTGTGCACGTGATCAGCGACGTGCACGGCAACGCCCGTGACCTGGCCCGGGCCGGCGAGGGCGCCGACGCCCTGATCTGCCTCGGCGACCTCGTGCTCTTCCTCGACTACGCCGACCACTCACGCGGGATCTTCCCCGATCTGTTCGGTGCTGAGAACGCCGACCGCATCGTCGAACTGCGCACCGCCCGCCGCTTCGAGGAGGCGCGCGCCTTCGGGGCCCGGCTGTGGGCGGGCCTCGGCGGCGACCGGGCCGCCGCCATCGAGAAGGCGGTGCGCCGGCAGTACGCCGAGCTGTTCGCCGCCTTTCCCACGCCGACGTACGCGACCTACGGCAATGTCGACATGCCGCCCCTGTGGCCGGAGTACGCCCGGCCCGGCACCACGGTCCTGGACGGCGAGCGGGTGGAGATCGGCGGCCGGGTCTTCGGCTTCGTCGGCGGCGGGCTGCGCACCCCGATGCGGACGCCGTACGAGATCGACGACGAGGAGTACGCGGCCAAGATCGAGGCGGTGGGCGAGGTCGACGTGCTGTGCACGCACATCCCGCCCGAGGTGCCGGAACTCGTCTACGACACGGTGGCCCGCAGGTTCGAGCGGGGCAGCCGGGCGCTGCTGGACGCGATCCGCCGCACCCGGCCCCGCTACAGCCTCTTCGGCCACGTCCACCAGCCGCTCGTCGGGCGGATGCGGATCGGCCCCACCGAATGCGTGAACGTCGGGCACTTCGCGGGCACCGGCAGGCCCTGGGCGCTCGAATGGTGAGGCGCGCCCGGCCGGCGCGGGCGGCGCAGACCGCCGGGCCCGTGCGCGGGCGGTGCCGACACCGGGTCGCGCAGGGTGTGGGCGGTGCCGTCGCCGCAGGCCGTGCGCACGGTGCGGACGGGGTGAATCCCGGGAGCCGCGCGCACGGTGCGGGCCGTTCGGACGGGGTGAGGCCGGTGCCCGGACGCGCGGTAGCCTTCACGCTGCACACACGTGCGCACGACGACCTCTCTGTAACCGGTCTGCACCGGCCCCGCATCCGGAGGAGCCACGGCGATGGCGGAACACACCAGCTCAAGCATCACGATTGAGGCGGCACCCGCCGACGTCATGGGGGTGATCGCCGACTTCGCCCGATATCCGGACTGGACCGGTGAGGTCAAGGAGGCGGAGGTCCTCGGGACCGACGACCGGGGCCGCGCCGAGCAGGTCCGCCTGGTCATGGACGCCGGGGCGATCAAGGACGACCAGACCCTCGCCTACACCTGGACCGGCGACCGGGAGGTCTCCTGGACCCTGGTGAAGTCGCAGATGCTCCGCTCCCTCGACGGCTCCTACCTCCTCGAACCGGCGGGCGCGGACGCCACCCAGGTGACGTACCGGCTGACCGTGGACGTCAAGATCCCCATGCTCGGCATGATCAAGCGCAAGGCGGAGAAGGTCATCATCGACCGGGCCCTGGCGGGGCTGAAGAAGCGGGTCGAGTCGGGGGAGAAGTAGCCGGGAGGAGCGGGCGGGCGCAGTCCGCGGCGGCGCGGGCGGCGGCGGTGGCTGCGCGCCGGGCCGGCCCGCACGAGTAGCGTTCACTCTTATGCGCACCATCCTGATCACGGGTCCGGGCGGCTCGGGCCGTACGACCGTAGCCGCCGCCACCGCCCTGCGTGCCGCGGGCGACGGCACCCGGACCCTCGTCCTGAGCGCCGACCACGCGGACGCGCTCGGCGCCGCGCTGGGCGTGCCCACGGGACCCGAGCCGATCCGGACCGCGTACGGCCTCACCGCCCGGCGTCCCGACGCGGCAGCCGGGTTCCGCGACGACCTCACCGCGTTCCAGAGCCGCGCCACGGGAGTCCTCGACCTCCTCGGTGCCGCCCGCCTCGACCCGGAGGAGGTCACCCCCCTCCCCGGCACCGAGGAACTGTCCTTCCTGCGCGCCCTGCGCGACGCCGCCCTCTCGGACCGCTACGACCTGCTCGTCGTCGACCTCCCGCCCACCCCGCAGGCCCTCGCCCTGCTCGCGCTGCCCGAGGAGCTGCGCCGCTATCTGCGCCGTCTGCTCCCGCCCGAGCGCCAGGCCGCCCGCGCCCTGCGCCCCGTGCTCGGCCGCCTCGCGGGCGTCCCGATGCCCGCCGAGTGGCTGTACGACACGGCGGCCCGCTGGGACGTCGAGCTGGCCGCGGTGGAGGCCGTCGTGCGGGACCCCGCCACGACCGTACGACTGGTCGCCGAACCGGGACCGGCCGGCGCGGCCGCCGTGCCCGCCGCCGTCCTCGGCCTCGCGCTGCGCGGGCTGCGCACCGAGGCGGTGATCGCCAACCGGGTGCTGCCCGAGACCGGGCCCGAGACCTGGCCGGCCGGGCTGGTCGCCCAGCAGCGCAAGACCCTCGCCGACTGGCGGGAGGCGTACGACGTCCACCCGGTCGCCCACCTCGGCCGCGATCCGCACGGCACCGACGACCTCGCGGCGCTCGACGTGCCGGCCGGCGGCACGGCACCCGCTCCCGTCGAGTGGACCGTGGCCGACCGGATCGCCGAGGACGGCGTGCTCGTCTGGCACATCCCGCTGCCCGGCGCGATACGCGACGAACTCGACCTGGTCCGGCGCGGCGACGAACTCGTCGTCACCGCGGGCCCGTTCTGCCGGATCGTTCCCCTGCCGTCCGCCCTGCGCCGCTGCACCGTCGCCGGGGCCGCGCTGCGCGACGGCGAGCTGCACATCCGGTTCGCCCCGGACCCGGACCTGTGGCCGCGCCGGCACTGACGGCCGGGCCGCCGGGCGGCGGGGTCGCCGGGAGGTGGGGTGGTCGGGCGGCGGGGGCGCCGGGAAGTGGGGGTCCCGGGCTGCCGGGCGGGGTGACGGCACTGACGTGCGCCGGGCGCCGGGCGCCGGGGGTGAGTGACGGGCGGGCCAGGGACCGTCCGGCGGGCGGGGCCGGGCGATGTCCGGTGCGGTCACCGGTGTGGGTGTGGTCTCCGGGGCGGTGCGCCCAGCGACCAGGGGGCAGTGAACCCCGCACGCCCATTCGGGTAACGTCGTAGGGACGAACCGTAGTCAGGAGTCCGTCATGAGCGATGAGCGCCCCACACCGGACGCCTCGGAGCCGCAGCCGGCCGACGAGGTACGGGCCACCGACGCCGACGCCTGGGCCACGGCCTGCGCCGAGGACCTCGCGGCGGAGAAGGCCCGCCGCCGCGCCCAGTACGGCCCGCCGCCGGGCTCGGCCGCCGAGGAACTGCGCAAACTCGTCGACGCGGTCGCCGACCGGCTGTCCGGATTCCAGCCCCCGCTCCTCGGCGCGGTCGCCGGGCCCGCCGCCCAGCAGGTGGTGCGGCAGGTGGTGCAGCAGGCCAAGGCGGCGGTCGAACCCGTCATAGAACGCAACCCGGCCGTCTTCGACCACCTGGCCGCGGCCGGCAGCGAACTGCTCGCCGCCTACCGTTCGGCCGCCGAGTCCCAGGAACGCCGCTGGACGTCCGCGCCGGAGGATCTGAAGGGCGACTCGAAGGACGCCCCGAAGGACGACCGCGGGGACGGCCGGAAGGACCGCGGCGACCGCGGCGAGGGCACCGGTCCCGGCGAACGCATCGACTTGGACTGACAGCCCCCTCGGGTACGGTTGGCCGTAGCGGGGCTCGACCGAAACTGAGGGATACATGGGACTCACCATCGGCGTCGACATCGGTGGTACGAAGATCGCGGCCGGCGTGGTCGACGAGGAGGGCAACATCCTCTCGACCCACAAGGTGCCGACTCCGGACACGTCCGAGGGCATCGTGGACGCCATCGCCTCGGCGGTGGAAGGCGCCCGCGCCGGACACGAGATCGTCGGCGTGGGCATCGGTGCGGCCGGATACGTGAACCGGCAGCGCTCGACCGTCTATTTCGCGCCCAACATCCAGTGGCGCCAGGAGCCGCTGAAGGAGAAGGTCGAGGCCCGCGTGGGCCTGCCGGTGGTCGTGGAGAACGACGCCAACGCGGCCGCGTGGGGCGAGTACAAGTTCGGTGCGGGCAAGGGCCATCGCAACGTCATCTGCATCACCCTCGGCACGGGCCTCGGCGGCGGCATCATCATCGGCAACAAGCTGCGCCGCGGACACTTCGGCGTGGCCGCCGAGTTCGGCCACATCCGGATGGTCCCGGACGGCCTGCTGTGCGGCTGCGGCTCGCAGGGCTGCTGGGAGCAGTACGCGTCGGGCAGCGCCCTGGTGAGGTACGCCAAGCAGCGCGCCAACGCCACCCCGGAGAACGCGGAGATCCTGCTCGGCCTCGGCGACGGCACCCCGGACGGCATCGAGGGCAAGCACATCTCCATGGCCGCCCGTCAGGGCGACCCGGTCGCCGTCGACTCCTACCGCGAACTGGCCCGCTGGGCCGGAGCCGGTCTCGCCGATCTGGCCTCCCTCTTCGACCCGTCCGCGTTCATCGTCGGCGGCGGCCTCTCCGACGAGGGCGAACTGGTCCTCGACCCGATCCGCAAGTCCTACAAGCGCTGGCTGGTCGGCGGCAACTGGCGGCCGGTCGCCGAGGTCATCGCCGCCCAACTCGGCAACGACGCGGGCCTGGTCGGCGCGGCGGACCTGGCCCGGGAGCCCGACCCCATCATGTGACCGCCCCGGCCCGCCCGCCCCGGAGCGCGGACCACCGCGCGGGCCGCCACGACGGCCGGCAGCCGCGCTGCCGGCCTCCGCGCCCCGGGGCCCCGGGCGGCCGAATCCCGCCCACGGCTAGTGCCTCGGCAGGCAACGTTTGCCCGTCAAGGAGCGGCGTTCGGTGCGTGCTCTCGGTGTGCTGGCCGGAAGTCCTCGTACTGGACGTACTTGGGCTTTCGGCCGGTGCGGCGAGAGTGCGTGCCGGGCGTCGCGACGGGGCGAACGTTGCCTGTCGGGGCACTAGATTGATCGCATGCCAACACCCCCGCCGCTGCCCAACTCCCGAACCGAAGCCGACGGTTCCGCGATCGTCCGCGTGCTGAGCTACAACATCCGCTCGATGCGCGACGACACCGCCGCCCTCGCCCGGGTGATCAGCGCCTGCGCCCCCGACCTGGTCCTCCTCCAGGAGGCTCCCCGGTTCTTCCGCTGGCGCAAGAAGCTGGCCCGGCTCGCGGCCGCGTCGGGACAGGTGATCCTCTCCGGTGGTGGGACGGCGGCGGGACCGGCGATCCTGTGCACGCTGCGGGCGACCGTCGAACGGACCGAGGACGTACTGCTCCCGCTCACCCCCGGACTGCACCGGCGGGGCTTCGCCACCGCCGTCGTACGGTTCGGTGGCGCCCGGCTCGGCGTGTTGAGCTGCCATCTGAGCCTCCAGGGCGACGAACGGTACGAGCAGGGCGGGATGCTGCTGGACCGGCTGGCCGGGATGGGCGTCGAGCACGCGGTGGTCGGCGGCGACCTCAACGAACGGCCCGACGGCCGTACCTTCCGGCGGCTGGCCGAAGGGCTCCGGGACGGCCGGACCGCCGCGCCGTGGGGCGGCGAGCACACCTCGACGCCCGGCGATCCGCGGCAGCGCATCGACGCGATCTTCGTGACCAAGGGGGTCGAGGTGCTGGGGTGCGGCGTGCCGCACGGACTGCCGGGAGTGACCGAGCGGGACCTCAGGGCGGCGACGGATCACCTGCCGGTGCTGGCCTCGGTGCGGATTCCGGCGGCCTGAGCGCTCCGCCGGCAGTGCCGCCCCGCGCCGTCGTTCGTCCGCGGCGGCGTCGCGGCCGGTCACGCGCAAATTTCTCGGCGTTCTCGGCCTGCCCGGCGTGCTCGGTGTGCCCGGTGTGCGCGGTGTTCTCTGCGTGCTCGGCTTAGCTCGAACAGGGCGACCCCCACCGCGGCGGAGCCGCACCCCGGGACAGCGGGGCCGCATGCCGGGCGGACCTGTGGTCCGCCGCGGAACCGCGGCGGACCACAGGTGGCCGGGGTCAGTGGTGGGTCACACCACCGCGCCCCGTTCCGGATCGTCGTTCTCGTCGTCGTCCGTGCGCATCCGCGTCACCAGCGTGACGAAGCCGCCGAGGAAGCCGCCGATGCCGACCGTCGCGAGCCACCACGTCATGTCCCAGCCGAGCAGCACCGCCACCAGGAGCAGGATCGGGCCGCCGACCACGCCGAGCCAGGCGAACCTGGCGGTCGTGTCGGTGGCCGGCAGCGGCGGTGGCTCGGGCGGCACGAAGTGGCCCTCGTCGTCCTCGTCGAAGTCGCTGTCGGACGGCTCGGGCGGACTGTAGTCGCGCGGGCCGCCCACACCGGGAGCGAAGGAGACGGAGCCTCCCAGGGGCCCCGCGGGCCCCTTCGTACCGACGCCGCCCTGGCCGGCGGCCTTGTCGCCGTCGCCGGCCGCCTCGGCTGTCGCGTCGTCGGTGTCGCTGTCGGTGTCGCTGTCGTTGGTCTCCGGTTCGAGCAGCGCCAGGTCCTCGACCGACTTGAACGGCTTGGCACCTGGCGGATCCGGTGGTTCCTCGCCGTACCCGGCGACGATCGCCGCCCAGGCGGCGGCCTCGTCGAAGGGCACGCCCTTCTCGTCCGGCTCGCGGTCCTCGCGGTCGGAGTCGTGCTCAGCCAACTGCGGCCGTCCCTTCCTTGCCGACACTGGGTGCGAGCCGGCCGATGAAGGCGAGGCTCTCCTCGAAGATCCGGCCCGCGTCGTGGTCCAACGTCGCGACGTGGTAGCTCTGTTCCAGCACGACCTCCGTGACGTCCGTCGACGAGACCCGGCTCAGCACCCGGGCCGGGTCGGCCGCGGGCACCACGTGGTCCCGTGCGCTGCGCAGGAGCAGCAGCGGCTGGGTGACCTGCGGCAGCTCGCCGTCTACCAGGCGGAGGAAATTCCGCAGGGAGTGCGCCGCGTGCAGCGGCACCCGGTCGTAGCCCAGCTCTGTCGCGCCGGGCTTCGCGATGTCGTCGGTGATCCCCTTGACCGAGGGAACCAGGTGGCGGGCCACCGGAAGGGCGCGCGCGGCGAGGCCGGGCATCCTGTTCACCGGGTTGACGGCCACGACGCCGGCCACCGCCTCCCCGTGCCGGGCCGCCAGCCGCAGGGCCAGCGCCCCGCCCATCGACAGCCCCGCCACACACACCAGCCGACAGCGCTCGCGCAGCAGCCGCAGTTCGCGGTCCACCTCCGCGTACCAGTCCTGCCAGGCGGTGAGCTGCATGTCCTGCCAGCGCGTGCCGTGTCCGGGCAGTAGTGGCAGCGACACGGTCAGACCGTGTGCCGCGTGGTGCTCCGCCCAGGGGCGGAGCGACTGAGGAGAGCCGGTGAAGCCGTGGCAGAGGAGGACACCCACCTCCCCGCCGTCATGGCGGAACGGCTCGGCTCCGGGCAGAACCGGCACCTGAGGTCTCCTGTTCATGAGAGGGACATGAATGACTGCGGGTTCAGCTTCACCGTACGCGACCGCACTGACACCGACCAGGGCCGTCGGGTCCATCGGCGGCCCCGCGGGTTAAGGTCTCATCGACGGAAACAGGAGGCACGCGGTTGTTGTACGGGACGATGAAAGTCGCCATCGGGGGGCCGCTGAAGGTCGCCTTCCGACCCTGGGTGGAAGGTATGGAGCACATTCCGGCCACCGGCCCCGCCATCCTGGCGAGCAATCACCTGTCCTTCTCGGACTCGTTCTTCCTGCCGGCGGTCCTCGACCGCAAGGTCACCTTCATCGCCAAGGCCGAGTACTTCACCACGCCCGGGATCAAGGGCCGGCTGACGGCCGCGTTCTTCAAGGGCGTGGGGCAACTGCCCGTGGACCGCTCCGGTGCGCGCGGCGCCGGTGAGGCGGCGATCCAGAGCGGTATCGAGGTGCTGGCGCGCGGCGAGTTGTTCGGGATCTACCCGGAGGGCACGCGCTCGCCCGACGGCCGGCTCTACCGGGGCAAGCCCGGCGGACTCGCCCGGGTGGCACTCGCCTCCGGCGCGCCGGTGATCCCGGTCGCGATGATCGACACCGAGAAGATCCAGCCGCCCGGGAAGGTCGTCCCGAAGCTGATGCGGCCGGGCATCCGCATCGGCCGTCCCCTGGACTTCAGCCGCTACCAGGGCCTGGAGCACGACCGTTTCGTCCTGCGCGCGATCACCGACGAGGTCATGTACGAGATCATGAGGCTGTCGGGTCAGGAGTACGTCGACATCTACGCGACCGCGGCCAAGCGGCAGATCGCGGAGGCCGCCAAGTCGGCCAAGAAGGACGAGCGGGACCAGTAGGACCGGCGGGCACGGCAGGACGAGCAGGACCGGCGGGGCCGTCAGGGCCGGTGGGCCGGCGGGACCGACGGACGGCAGGACCGGCGGGACGGGCGCGGGAAACGGCGAACGGCCGGCCGGGGCCCGGGGCGCGCCGGGCCAGGGGGTGGGGGAGATGCCCGGACGCGAACGAGTCATGAGGATGTCGGTCGAGCAGCCGCTGTGGCGTGCGCTCGCCGCCTACCGCGTGCTGACGATGCTGTACGCCATCGGCCTGTACGCCACCGCGTACGACCGGTTCGCCCGGCCCTGGGTCGCCCTGTCCTACTACGGCGTCCTGCTCGTGTGGACCCTCGCCACCCTGCCCAAGGTGGCGGGCGCGGCGAGCTGCACCAGGCGGTTCCTCGCCGCCGACCTGACCATCGCGCTCACCGGCATCCTCCTCACACCGGTCGCCGACGCCCACCAACGGGTCACCGACGGCGGGCCGACGCTGCCGTCGATATGGACTGCGGGCTCCGTGCTGGCCTTCGCCGTCAAGGGCGGCTGGCGCTGGGCGGCGTTCGCGTCGACCACCGTCGCCGCCGCCAACCTGGTCGAGCGCGGCAGCCCGGCCCGCGACACCGTGCACAACGTGATCCTCGTCTGGGTCGCGTCCATCGCCATCGGATACGTCGTCGAGGTCGCCCGCGCCTCCGAACGCACCCTGGCCCGCGCCCTGGAGATCGAGGCGGCGACCAGGGAACGGGAGCGGCTGGCCCGGGACATCCACGACGGTGTGCTCCAGGTGCTGGCGATGGTGCAGCGGCGCGGCGCGGTCATCGGCGGGGAGGCGGCCGAGCTGGGCCGGCTGGCGGGCGAGCAGGAGGTGGCGCTGCGCACGCTGGTCTCCGGCGGGCTGGTACCCGTCTCGCGGGCGTCGGAGGACGCGGCGGAAGGGGCGGTCGTCCGGGTCGTGGAGGAGCCGGACGACACCGGTGGCCCCGTCGACCTGCGCGCGCTCCTCGCCCCGTACGCGGGTGCCCGGGTCAGCCTGGCCGAGCCCGGCGCCCCGGTGCCGATGCCGCCGGGCGCCGCACGCGAGCTGGCCGCGGCGGTCGGCGCGGCCCTGGACAACGTCCGCAGGCACGCGGGCGAGGACGCCCGTGCCTGGATCCTCGTCGAGGACGAGCCCGGCGAGCCCGGTGAGATCGTCGTGACCGTACGGGACGATGGACCCGGCATCCCGGCGGGGCGGCTCGCGCAGGCCGAGGGCGAGGGGCGGCTCGGGGTGGCCCTGTCGATCCGGGGGCGGCTGCGCGACCTGGGCGGCAGCGCCGAGCTGATCTCGGTGCCGGGGCAGGGCACCGAGGTCGAACTGAAGGTTCCGAAGGACGCCTGACGGGCGTGGGGGAAGGCGGGGAGACGATGAGCGAGCAGCAGGACCCGATCAGGGTCATGGTGGTCGACGATCATCCGATGTGGCGCGACGCGGTCGCCCGGGACCTGGCCGAGGCGGGCTTCCAGGTGGTGGCCACCGCCGGGGACGGCGAGCAGGCGGTGCGCCGGGCCCGCGCGGCCGGGCCCGACGTCCTGGTGCTCGACCTCAACCTGCCCGCCAAACCGGGGGTCCAGGTCTGCAAGGAACTGGTCGGCGCCGATCCGCGGCTGCGGGTCCTGGTGCTGTCGGCGAGCGGCGAGCACGCGGACGTGCTGGAGGCCGTGAAGTCCGGTGCGACGGGCTATCTGCTGAAGTCGGCGTCCACGGAGGAGCTGTTGGACGCGGTGCGCCGCACCGCGGCCGGCGACCCGGTGTTCACGCCGGGCCTCGCCGGGCTGGTCCTCGGCGAGTACCGGCGGCTGGCCGCGGAGCCGGGTCCGGCCCAGGACGCCGACGACCCCAAGGCACCGCGGTTGACCGACCGCGAGACCGAGGTGCTGCGCCTGGTCGCCAAGGGCCTGAGCTACAAGCAGATCGCCGAACGCCTCGTCATCTCCCACCGCACGGTCCAGAACCACGTGCAGAACACCCTCGGCAAGCTCCAACTGCACA
Organism: Streptomyces sp. NPDC056161; assembly: GCF_042268025.1. Classification (NCBI taxonomy): domain Bacteria; kingdom Bacillati; phylum Actinomycetota; class Actinomycetes; order Kitasatosporales; family Streptomycetaceae; genus Streptomyces; species Streptomyces sp. NPDC056161. The sequence goes on along the minus strand of NZ_JBHJUV010000066.1, from coordinate 5,065 downwards.
ACCGGGTGGAGCTGGTGCGGTACGCGATAGAGCGCGGGCTCGACGACGAGTGAACCCCACGCCTGGATTTCACTCTTTCGAGTGGATCTGTGAGGTCCGGAATGATCAACTGGCGCGCAATTCAGTGGAATTGACCATCCCACCCATCCCGGAGTGACCTGGATCACTATTAGCGTTTCCTTCACCAGGCAACCGCGGCGAAGGGACATTTCCATGCGGGTCGGAGTACTCACCGGAGGCGGCGACTGCCCCGGGCTCAATGCCGTCATCCGCGGCGTCGTCCGCAAGGGCGTGCAGGAGTACGGCTATGACTTCGTCGGCTTCCGGGACGGCTGGCGGGGACCGCTCGAAGGCGACACGGTCCGCCTCGACATCCCCGCGGTGCGCGGCATCCTGCCCCGCGGCGGCACCATCCTCGGCTCGTCGCGGACCAATCCGCTCAAGATCGAGGACGGCATCCGCCGGATCAAGGAGAACCTCGCCAAGCAGGAGGTCGAGGCCCTGATCGCGATCGGCGGCGAGGACACCCTGGGCGTGGCCGCGCGGCTGTCCGACGATTACGGCCTGCCGTGCGTCGGCGTCCCGAAGACCATCGACAACGACCTGTCCGCCACCGACTACACCTTCGGCTTCGACACCGCCGTCGGCATCGCCACCGAGGCCATCGACCGGCTGCACACCACCGCCGAGTCGCACATGCGCGTCCTGGTCGTCGAGGTGATGGGCCGTCACGCCGGCTGGATCGCCCTGCACTCCGGCCTCGCCGGCGGCGCCAACGCCATCCTCATCCCGGAGCAGCGCTTCGACGTCGACCAGGTGTGCGCCTGGGTGACCTCCCGGTTCAAGGCGTCGTACGCCCCGATCGTGGTCGTCGCCGAGGGCGCCATGCCCAAGGACGGCGACATGGTGCTCAAGGACGGGTCGCTGGACTCCTTCGGGCACGTACGGCTGTCCGGCGTCGGCGAATGGCTGGCCAAGGAGATCGAGAAGCGGACCGGCAAGGAGGCCCGCACCACGGTCCTCGGGCACGTGCAGCGCGGCGGCACGCCGAGCGCGTTCGACCGGTGGCTCGCCACCCGGTTCGGCCTGCACGCCATCGACGCCGTCCACGAGGGCGACTTCGGCAAGATGGTCGCCCTGCGCGGCACCGACATCGTCCGCGTCCCGATCGCCGAGGCCACGGCCAAGCTGAAGACGGTCGACCCGAAGCTGTACCAGGAGGTCGGCGTCTTCTTCGGCTGACCCCGCGTCACCTCCCGTACCACCGGGCCACAGCAACCGCTACGAACGCCGCCGCGCCCCGCGCGGCGGCGTTCGTCGTGCCCGGCGCACCCCAGGCACCGCGGGGGCGCGGGCGGAGCGCGCGGGGCGGGCTACCGGGTGGACCGCCGCACGGGGATCGCGGCCGTGCCGCGCAGCGCGGCCACCAGTTCCCGCACGATTGCCGCGCCGTTCAGCGTCAGGACCGACTCCGGGTGGAACTGCACGCCCGCGAACCCCGGCCCCCGTACGGCGTGCACCTCGCCGTTCGCGGCCCGGCTCACCTCGACGCCGTGCGCGCCCAGTTCCCGGTAGGCGTCCTCGTCGCAGCGCGCCACGAAGCTGTTGTAGAAGCCGACGGTCTCCCGGCGCCCGAACAGGTCGACGGCGGTCTGCGCCCCCTGGTGGGGCACCTCCTTGCGGACGATCTCCAGACCCAGCTCGGCCGTGATCAGCTCGTGGCCCAGGCAGACCCCGAGCACCCCGTGCCGGTGGGCCCGGATCACGTCGGCGGTCAGCTCCCGCAGGAACCGCATCTTGGGGTCGGTCAGGTCCGAGGGATCCCCGGGGCCCGGACCCAGCACCACCGGTCCCGCGTGGGCGAGCACCGCCTCCCGCAGGCCCGGCTCGTCGTAGCGCCGCACGGCCACCGTCAGCCCGCCGGAGCGCAGCACGTGCGCCAGCATCGCCGTGAAGGTGTCCTCGCCGTCCACGACCAGGGCGTGGCCGCTCAGGTCCGCCGTGTGCTCCTGCATCCGCAGCCAGAACGGCGCGAGCGAGGCCCGCCGCCCGTCCAGCGCCGCCCGCACCCGGGGGTCGTCCGCGAGCCGGGGCCGCGTCCCCTCGGCCCGCGGCGGCCCCGGGCGGACGCCCAGGGCCGCCAGCACGCCCGCCGCCTTGGCGTGCGTCTCCGCCACCTCGCCCGCCGGGTCCGAGCCCCGCACCAGCGTCGCGCCGACCGGGACCCGCAGCCGGCCGGCCGCGTCGATGTCGGCGGTGCGGATCAGGATGGGGGAGTCCAGGGTCTGCGCGCCCCCGGAGTCCCGGCCGAGCAGGGCGAGGGCGGCACCGTAGTACCCGCGCCCGCCGACCTCGTGCCGCTCGATCACCCGGCAGGCGTTCTGCACCGGCGACCCGGTGACGGTGGCGGCGAACATGGTCTCCCGCAGCACCTCCCGCACGTCCAGCGAGGACTTCCCGCGCAGCTCGTACTCGGTGTGCGCGAGGTGCGCCATCTCCTTCAGCCGCGGGCCGACGACCACCCCGCCCATGTCGCCGACGGTGCACATCATCTTCAGTTCCTCGTCGACGACCATCGACAGCTCCTCGATCTCCTTGCCGTCGGCGAGGAAGTCCAGCAGGTGCTCGGGGGTCGGTCCGCCCTCCGGGTAGCGGTACGTCCCGCTGATCGGGTTCATCACGACGGTGCCGCCGGACATCCGTACGTGCACCTCGGGACTGGCCCCGACCAGCGTCCGCCCGCGCCCCTGCGGGGAGGGCGCTCCGGGCCCTCCCCGGTCCCCGGCACGCACGACGTCCCCGGTGTGCACGACGAAGGTCCAGTAGGCGCCCCGCTCGCCCACCAGGAGCCGCCGGAACAGCGCGAGGGCGTCGGCCCGTGAGAAATCGCGGATCCGTCCCTCGTACGTCCGCCGGATCACGAAGTTGGCGCCCTCGCCCGCCCCGATCTCGTCACGCAGCACCCGCCCGACGATCCCGGCGTACTCCTCGTCGTCGACGTCGAAACCTCCGTCGTCGACGCGCACGGCGTGCGCGGGCAACTGCTCCAGCGCCTCGGCGAGCGGGATCTCGCGGGTCTCCTGCGGGGTCAGCGCCAGCAGGGGCGTGCCGTCGTCGCGGACGTCGAAGCCGCGCTCCCGGATCTGTCGGAAGGGCACCAGCGCAAGCCCCTCGTCGGGCAGGTCGGCGAGCCGGTCGCAGGTGCGCACCGGGCCGACGAACAGTTCCACGGTGTCCTCGTCGCGGCCGGGCGTGCGGCGGCGCAGCAGGGCGAAGGGGCGGGTGTCGTGCAGCAGGTCCAGCAGGTCCATGGTCCGTCGTCCTTCTCGGTGGTCCCGTCGGCCCGGCAGATCAGGTCACGCGGATCTGCCGGGTCGGTCGGAGGAGAGGGACGGCCCCGCAAACGCCGAAGGCCGCCCCTCGGGCGGCCTTCGCGAAATCGTGCGTACGCGCGTCAGTGGGCCGCCTCGGAAGCGGTCCACCACCAGGTACAGGTCGAATGCGCGAACATGCCCGGAACCCTATCGCACGATCCGGCCGTCCACAGTCCAGTCGGGGCGTCTCATCCTTCGGTCCGCGGGCCGGGGCGGCGACCCGACCCCGTAATGTTTACGAGGTGACCGTGAACGCTAAGACCAGCGCGAGCGCTGGCAACACCTGGCACGACCTGCCCGCGGCGCAGCAGCCCGAGTACCCCGACCCCGAGGCGCTGCGCGCGGCGATCGCGGACCTTGAGTCGTATCCGCCGCTCGTGTTCGCGGGCGAGTGCGACCAGCTGCGCGCCCGGATGGCGTCCGTCGCCAAGGGTGAGGCGTTCCTGCTCCAGGGCGGCGACTGCGCCGAAGCCTTCGACGCGGTGTCCGCGGACCACATCCGCAACAAGCTGAAGACGCTGCTCCAGATGGGCGCGGTGCTGACGTACGCGGCGTCGGTGCCGGTGGTGAAGGTGGGCCGGATCGCGGGCCAGTACTCCAAGCCGCGTTCGAAGCCCGTGGAGACCCGTGATGGGGTGACGCTGCCGGTGTACCGGGGCGACTCGGTCAACGGTTTCGACTTCACCGAGGCCAGCCGGATCCCGGACCCGGAGCGGCTGAAGCGGATGTACCACGCCTCCGCCTCGACGCTGAACCTGGTGCGCGCGTTCACCACCGGCGGCTACGCGGATCTGCGGCAGGTGCACGCCTGGAACCAGGACTTCGTGAAGTCGTCCCCGTCGGGCCAGCGCTACGAACAGCTGGCCCGGGAGATCGACAACGCGCTGAACTTCATGCAAGCCTGCGGCGCGAACCCGGAGGAGTTCAAGACGGTCGAGTTCTTCTCCTCCCACGAGGCGCTGCTGCTCGACTACGAGTCTGCGCTGACCAGGGTCGACTCCCGGACCGGGAAGCTGTACGACGTGTCGGCGCACATGGTGTGGGTCGGCGAGCGCACCCGGCAGCTGGACCACGCGCACATCGAGTTCGCCTCCAGGATCAGCAATCCGCTGGGGATCAAGCTGGGTCCGAGCACCACGGCCGAGGAGGCGCTGCGCTACGTCGACCGCCTCGACCCGGAGCGTGACCCGGGCCGGCTGACCTTCATCGTCCGGATGGGCGCCGACAAGATCCGGGACCGGCTTCCCGAGCTGGTCGAGAAGGTGACGGCGTCGGGCGCGGTGGTGGCCTGGGTGACCGATCCGATGCACGGCAACACGTTCGAGGCCGCGTCGGGGCACAAGACCCGCCGGTTCGACGACGTACTGGACGAGGTCAAGGGCTTCTTCGAGGTGCACAAGTCGCTCGGCACCCACCCGGGCGGCATCCACGTCGAGCTGACCGGGGACGACGTCACCGAGTGCGTGGGCGGCGGCGACGAGATCTTCGTCGACGATCTGCACCAGCGCTACGAGACGGCCTGCGACCCCCGCCTGAACCGCAGCCAGTCGCTCGACCTGGCCTTCCTCGTCGCCGAGATGTACCGGGACCAGTGACACGGGCCGACCGGTGACACAGGTCGCCGGCGGGACACGAGCAGCGGGACACGAGCAAGCGGGAGACGAGCGGCGGGGCGCGGATCACACACGATC
>NZ_JBHJUV010000065.1:0-47584 GCF_042268025.1 Streptomyces sp. NPDC056161 | reverse complement strand
CCACGTCAGGGCAGACAGAAGCACCTCCGGCGCACGCCACGGGATTTACCACGCCCCCGGCGCGCACCAAAGGTGCGCTGGATCGCTGACCTGCGCTTTTCAAGACCTCGCTACCGGCGAGGCAGCTTCGACGGCACGGATCGCAACCCTCCTCGTCGGTCAGCGCCTCGATGTACGCGTGATGCCGGAGCAGCGACTGCACCGCCCGATCGAAACCCCGTTCCGCGCCCACCGCGTGGGTGGGGAACGGGGAGTGGGCGACGGCGACCCACCGCACTCCGTCCCAGGGCGGCAGGTCCTGGTCGGTCAGCTCCGGGAAGATCCAGCGGTTGGCGGCGTCCGCCACCGCGTCGAGGGTGGCACGCCCGACGGCCACGTGGTCCGGGGTGTTCCAGGTTTCCGGGCCCCAGGTCTCCCGATGGTTCAGGGTGATCACCAACTCGGGCCGATGGCGGCGGATCGCCGCCGCGATGTCGCGGCGCAGCGGAACACCGTATTCGACGACGCCGTCGTGGTGGTCGAGGAATTCCACCGAGGAGACCCCCACGGCGGCGGCACTGGCGCGCTGCTCGCGCTCCCGCACCGGACCGGCTTCGGCCGGGGCCAGCGTGTCGATGCCCGCTTCGCCGCGAGTGGCGAGGACGTAGGCGATCTCACGGCCGTCCTCGGTCCAGGACGCGACGGCGGCCGAGCATCCGTATTCGAGATCGTCAGGGTGCGCCACCACGGCGAGGGCACGCCGCCAGTCGGCCGGCATGGGCCGCAGCCGAGTGAGATCCGAATCCATCGCAACACCAGCTTTCACGGATTGTTCCCGAGGTGATGCGCGAGCCTTGGCACAAGGGGAGGTTCCGTCAACCAGCCGTGGGTGAACGGCCAGGAGGCGAAGATGCCCAGCGGCATCATCAGATCAGGGCGACGCCGGCACCGCGACACTCACCGCGGCACCGACCGCCCAGGTCCGAGGGCCGGGACGGGCCGAGGCAGCGAGCGCGGTCAGGCGAGTTCGAGTCCTCCGTCCACCGTCAGGACCTGACCGGTGATGTGCCGGCCCTGGGGATCGGCGATGTACAGGATCCAGCGCGCGACATCCTCCGGGTCGCCGAGACGGCCCGTCGGGATGCGGCTGCGTTCATGGTCGAGCATCTCGTCGATGGTGTCCTGCGAGAGACCGGCAGCGGCAAGGACGTCCGTCTTGGTGGGACCGGGGGCGATCGCGTTCACCCGTACGCCCTCGGACGCGAGCTCAAGCGCCCAGCTCCGTGTCAGCTGTTCCAGGGCGCCCTTGGTGGCCGCGTAGTGGGCTCCCCCCGGCAGCGGGCGGTGACCGTACGTGCTCGATACGTTTACGATGGAACCCGATGAGTTTCGCAAGTACGGCAGCGTGGCATGGGCGAGCAGGCTCGGAGCCGTCACATTGAGGTCGAACAGGTCGGCGATCACCGACCGGTCGGTCTCCGCCAGCGGCATCACGGCAGTGGTGCCGGCGTTGTTCACGAGCAGGTCGATTCGCCCCCACCGCTCAAGGACGGCGGCCACGACGACGTCAGCGGCCCCCTCCCCACGGATGTCGAGCGGCAGGATCACGATGCGGGGGTGGGCCCGAGCCGTCTCCTCCAGGGCTTCCCTGCGGCGTCCCACGCCGAGGACGTGAGCCCCCGCCTCGGCCAGGGCGATCGCCGTGGCACGGCCGATACCCGACCCGGCTCCGGTGACGATGGCTACCCGGTCCGTGAAACGCGGTGGGGTTGAGCTGGACATGTATTCCCCTTGCACGAAGTTATGCGGCCTGGACGACTCCGGATGTCGGTCAGCCGAACCGGCCGGTACACACCACTGACCGAGTGACCCCGTGATGTGTGACAATCCGCCCGCCGGGCACCCATCTCGGGACCGATGCTCGTGTCGATGCCGGATCCCCAAGCCCACGGAAGGGAGTTCAGGGAGATCGCCAGCGGTCACTGACGGCGGCACGTCCCGCTCCCGACGTGCACCGGGGGAGCGGGAAGCCGTCCGGTATGCGCGGACAAGTGACTCCGGAGGGCCTGGTCAGTCGCTCAAGGATGCCGCGTAGGGCCGCAGTTTCGACGGGTTCATCATCCACATGATCCGGTCGATCCCCTCGGCGGACGCGTCGATGCACAGCAGCGCAACCGCCTCCTCGCCGACGGAGACAAGGGCGGACTGCCGTCCGTTGGCCTCGACCCACCGGATGTCCGCCTGGGGCCAGAACCGGGGCGCGAAGGCCGCGAGGTACTTGGCGACCCGGAGGCGTCCGACCACCGGGATCTTCGACGCACCGCGCACCCCGCCCCCGTCGGAGTAGCTGACGACGTCCGCGGCGAGAAGGTTCTCCAGCACCGTCAGATCGCCCGTCTGCGCCGCCGCGAGAAACACCTCCAGCAGCCGCCGGTGCTCGGCCGGGCTGACCTGTTTCCTGCGCTCGGCCGCCAGGTGTCTACGTGCGCGGCTCACCAACTGGCGGCTGTTGGCCTCACTGGTCTCCAGGATGTCCGCGATCCGGCTGTAGGGGTAGTCGAAAGCCTCTCGCAGGACATAGGCGGCGCGTTCCACCGGGTTCAGCTTCTCCATGAGGAAGAGGACCGCCAGCTCGACGGCCTCCGCCCGTTCCGCTCCGACGTGGGGGTCCGGACTGGTGTCGATGGGTTCGGGAAGCCAGGGACCGACGTACGATTCGCGCCGCGCCCTGGCGGACTGGGCGAGGTTGATGGCCAGACGCGCGGTGACGGTGGTGAGGAAGGCCGCCGGTGCCACGATGTTCGTGCGGTCGGCTTTGTACCACCGCAGCCATGTCTCCTGAACGATGTCCTCGGCCTCCGCCGAGCTGCCGAGAACCCGGTAGGCGATGCCGAAAAGCCGGGGACGTGCCGCCAGGAACTCCTTCGTCGTCTGGTCAACGGCATCAGTGTCGTCATTCCCCGTCTGCATCGTCGTCCCTTCAGGTTCCGGGACCACCATGCTACAAGCTGCCATATGGTGCGATTGCTGTGGTGTTCGGGCACAGTGCGCAAAACAGTGTGATCACGCAGCGTCGCACGGGTGCGGGTGCGGGTGCGGGTGAGGTCGGACGGCGGTTCCCCGCCACCCCAGGGCGGCCGGCCGCTACCGGCCGGCGGGTGTGTGCCGGTCGGGTGTGTGTGTCGGTCGGGTGGGTGTGTGTCGGGCGGTCGGCAACGCCCTGACGGGGCAACGGCTCCGGTGTCCGTTGCCCCGATCGGCCGACGGCCATGGCCCCACGGGCACGACCGGCGACCGACGGCGTCAGTGACGTGCTGGCGCCGACCAGGCAGTGGGGAAGGTCCGGCCGGCCCGGTCAGCCGAACTGGCCGGGCTGGTAGTCGCCTGCGGGCTGCTGGTTGATGACGTTGATGCGGTTGTAGGCGTTGATGACGCCGATGAGCGAGATCAGGGCGGTCAGCTGTTCCTCGTCGAAGTGCTTGGCCGCGTGGGCCCATGCCTCGTCGCTGACTCCGCCGGCCGCGTCGGCGACGCGGGTTCCCTGCTCCGCCAGTTCGAGGGCGGCACGCTCGGCCTCGGTGAAGACCTTGGCCTCCCGCCAGGCGGCCACCAGGTTGAGACGCTGCTGGGTCTCCCCGGCGTGCGCGGCGTCTTTGCTGTGCATGTCGGTGCAGAAGCCGCAGCCGTTGATCTGGCTCGCGCGGAGCTTCACCAGTTCCTGGATCACGGTCGGCAGCGTCGAGTCCGTGATCACCTTGCTGGCCGAGTTGATGTGCTTGAGCACCTTCGCCCCGAGCGGGTTGCCGAAGTAGTTGAGGCGCGATTCCACGGTGATCTCCTTGTCGTACGGGGTCTGCAGATCTGAAGCTGCACCTGACTGACCGAGTGGCCCGCCGATGTGTGACAGGAGGCCGCGGCCACGTGTGCAAGGGCCGAGACGGTCGGCACAAGCACAAGCTCCACCGCTCCGCGCCGACGAGGGGCGCGGAGCGGGAACCGGCGCCGGTGGACATGAGCGCGCCTCGGATCGGTCGCTCACCGGCGTTGTCACAGATCAGAGTGCCGTCCGGTCTATTCCGCAAAAAGCGCGAAGGGCCCTGCCTCCTCACGGCTTGCCCGCAGCCATTCGCGCATCGGCTGATTCCCGCACCGCCCGACCCACCTGAGGACGAGTTCGATGACCAGCACCGACGACGTGACGCCCGGAAACCAGACGGACCCGCCCGACCCGCCCGAGACGCCTGACACACCCGACACGATCGACTCGGTGATCGCGATACTCGACGAGCAGGGGACGGTGACCGGCTGGACACAGGCCGCCGAGCGGCTCGCCGGATACAGCGCGAGCGAGGTGGTGGGCCGGTCCGCCGCGCTGATACTGCCCGCTTTCGGGGACGCGCCGACGACATCGGCGTACGTCGAACGCTGCCGGGCCCAGAACGGCTGGCCGGGCACCACGGCGGTGCGCCACCGGGACGGTCGTACGGTCGACACCGGCCTGCGCGTCTCCAGGGTGCGGGGGCGGGAGGGAACCGCCCGCTGGCTGGTGTCCGTGACCGGCACGCTGTCCGGGCCGGCCGTGAACGCGGCGGTGGGTGCGCCGCTGCTGGCCCGGGCCCAGATCGGCATCGTCGTGCGTGACCTGGACCTGCGCTGCACCTGGGTGAACGACACGATGGAGAGCCACGACGGCATCGACCCCGACCGACGCCTCGGACGCCGGTACTCCGAGGCGCTGCCGGGCGTCAAGGCCGAAGCCCTTGAGGCGGTGATGCGTCAGGTGCTGCACAGCGGTACCACCCGGGTGCACGAGTACCGGTCGTGGCTCGCGAACGGCCTGCGCCGGGAACACACCTTCTCGGCCTCGTTCTTCTGCCTCCAGGGCGCCGACGGCGAGCCGGTGGGGGTGTGCGCCATCAGCATCGACATCACCGAGAGCCGACGCGCCCGCGAGTGCCTGGCCGTCCTCGGCCAGGCCGGTTCGCGCCTCGGCACCAGCCTCGACGTGATGCAGACCAGCCAGGAACTGGCCGACCTCGCCGTGCCGTTGGTCGCCGACTACGTAGCGGTCGACCTGGAGCAGTCGGTCCCGTTCGGCGACGGGCCGCCGGTCCGCATCGGCCCGACGGGGGAGCGTCCACCCGTCTTCCGCCGGGCGGGTCTGGCCTCCGTCCAGCCGGGCGTTCCCGAATCCCCGTGGCTGCGCGGTGAACAGGTCCCGGTGCCGCCCGACTCACCCATCACCGACGTCATGCGCACCGGACGCTCCTACCTGGAGCCGATCATGGACACCGCCGAGGGCACCTGGGTCGCCCAGGACGCGGCCAGGGCCCGGAAGGTCCATGAGAACGGTATGCACTCGATGATGATCGTCCCCATCCGCGCCCGGCGTGCCCTGCTCGGCGTGGCCCTTTTCGTCCGCACCGAGGATCCGGTGCCGTTCCAGGAGGGCGATCTGCTCCTGGCCGAAGAACTCGTCAGCCGCGCCGCGCTGTCCCTGGACCACGCCCGCCAGTACGCCCGTGAGCACACCGCGGCCCTCGCGCTCCAACGCAACCTGCTCCCGCGGCGCCTGCGGGGCGGCACGGCGGTCGAGGCGGCCTCCCGCTATCTGCCCGCCGACGTGGACAACGGCGTCGGAGGCGACTGGTTCGACGTGATCCCGCTGTCCGGCGCGCGGGTGGCCCTGGTCGTCGGCGATGTGGTCGGTCACGGCCTCCATGCCGCGGCGACCATGGGCCGGCTGCGCACCGCCGTCCGCACACTCGCCGACCTGGAGCTGTCGCCCGACGAACTGCTGGCACATCTGGACGACACGGTGCAGCGGCTCGCCGAGGAGGACGCCGACGCACCGGACCAGATTCCCGCCGTAGTGGGCGCGACCTGTCTGTACGCCGTCTACGACCCGGTCACCCGGAAGTGCGCCATGGCACGGGCCGGGCACCCGCCACCCGCGATCATCGATCCGCAGGGCCAGGTCACCTTCCCGGACCTGCCGACCGGAATACCCCTCGGACTCGGCATGGGGATCCCGTTCGAGGCGGTGGAACTCGAACTGCCCGAGGGAAGCCTCCTCGCTCTGTACACGGATGGCCTGATAGAAACCCGCGACCATGACATCGACGTGGGAATGCGCCGTCTTGGCAGCGCCCTGGCCCGGCCCGATCGCTCCCTGGAAGACCTCTGCACCCGGGCGATGGAGTCGTTCCCGGGCCGGCCCCCGTCCGACGACGTCACCCTCCTGCTCGTCCGGACCCGCTCGCTCAGCCCCGCCCAGGTGGTGTCCTGGACCCTGCCCAACGACCGGACCGCGGTGCGCCGGGCCCGGCGCATGGCAGCGGGGCAGTTGAGCGCCTGGGGCCTGGAAGACCTCGCGGACACCACAAAACTGATCATCAGTGAACTGGTCACCAACGCCGTCCGGTACAGCACCGGTCCCATCGTCCTGCGTCTGATCCAGCACCAGGTCCTGACCTGCGAAGTGTCCGACACCGATTTCTGCTCCCCCCGTCCGCGCCGCGTCCGCAGGACCGATGAGAACGGGCGGGGCCTCTTCCTGGTCGCCCAGCTGGCCCACAGGTGGGGCGCCCGATCCGTCTCGGGCGGCAAGGTCGTCTGGGCGGAGGAGGACCTTGCTGCCACGCGTCCGTCATGACGGGCGACCGTCGTGCCGCCCGCGCGCGGGAAACCACCGGACGCAGGTTTCCGCCTCCGTCCGGAAGGTTACGGCGACGCGGCGGATCAGCGGGTGATCGCCTTGGTCTCAAGAAACTCCTCGATGCCCGCACGACCCATCTCCCGGCCATTGCCGGACTGCTTGTAGCCGCCGAACGGTGCCTGGAAGTTGTGCTGTCCGCCATTGACGTCGACCTGCCCGACGCGCAGCCGCCGGGCGATCGCCATGGCGTGCTCCTCGTCACCGGTGACGGCACCGTTGAGGCCGTAGACGGTGCCGTTGGCGATCTCGACGGCGTGGTCGTCGTCGGCGTAGGGGATCACGACCAGGACGGGCCCGAAGATCTCCTCCTGGGCGATGACGGACTCCGGGTCGACGTCGGAGAAGATAGTGGGCCTGACGTAGGAACCCGTCTCCAGACCCGCGGGCCGGCCGGGGCCACCGATCACCAGGGTGGCGCCGTCGGCTATGCCGCGTCGGATATAGCCGTCAACGCGCCGGCGCTGGCTCTCCGAGGCGACGGGACCGATCCGCGTGGACTCGTCGGCCGGGTCGCCGACCGTGTACTGGTCGGCGGCGGCCCGCAACTTCTCGACGACTTGGTCCTGGAGGTCCTGGGGGACGAGCATGCGGGTGTAGGCACCGCACGCCTGCCCAGCGTTGGCCCAGGCGTATGCCAGCCCCCGCTCGACGGCGAAGTCGAGATCGGCCTCGGGCAGGACGATGTGGGCCGCCTTGCCGCCCAGTTCGAGGGCGACGCGCTTGACGGTGTCCGAAGCGGCCGCGGACACGCGCTTGCCCGCGGTGGTGGACCCGGTGAAGGAGACCATGTCGATCCTCGGGTGCCGGGAGATGGCCTCACCGACGACCGCGCCCGTGCCCTGCACGACGTTGAGCACACCGTCCGGGAGACCTGCGTCGGTGGCGATCTCCGCGAACATCCGGGCGCTCAGGGGCGAGATCTCCGACGGTTTGAGGACCACGGTGGAACCGGCCAGGAGCGCCGGTACGACCTTGGTCACCACTTGCTGGAGGGGGAAGTTCCACGGGGTGATGGCACCGACAACGCCGATCGGCTCGTGGATGATCAGCGAGTTCTCGATCTCCTCCGTCCACTCGAACCGCTCCGCCGCGGTGACCGCGGCGAGGGTCGACGCCACGGGGAAGGCGGCCTGGGCCTGGCGGGAGAAGGCGATCGGGGCGCCCATCTCCAGCGTGATCGTGGCCGCGAGCGCCTCGGAGTGCTTCCGCATCCCCTCCGCCAGCCGCCGGATCACCGTGACGCGGTCCTCGGGCGAGGTCGCCGACCAGCCGGGGAAGGCGGCGAGCGCCGCGTCCACCGCGCTGTCGACGTCCTCGGCGGTGCCTTCGTGCACGGAGGCGATCACGGACTCGTCGGCCGGGTTCAGGACGTCGGTCAGCGGCCCGGAGCCGGGCACGGCACGGCCGTTGATCCAGTGGGACGGAGTGGGAAAGGGGACCTCACGGAGTTCGTTCATGCCCGCAAGGCAACACCGGCCGTCCGGCGGCATCCATGCTCGCCCGTGCCCGTGATCCGGGTCACTCCGCCGTCCCGCCCGCCGGCCGGTCGCGCACCGCGGCGCGTCACGAGATTTCCGGCGGGCCCGGACCTCGGGCTCTCAGTGTGCTGCCTGTGCCTGTGCCTGACCGGGAGCCGGTCGGGTAACCGAGGGAGGCCGGGATCGCGGTGACCAGCGCCTCCCGGGGCATGCTCTCGTACACTGCGGCTCATGCACGGGGTCCGTGACGGACACCACAGCCCGCCGGGAATCCACAGCCGGGCCGGACCGCTCAAGCCATTGCCCGCCGAGCGGCGCATTCCCGGGGGCCGATCCGGGCCGCGAGGCGGCCGAGGACCGGCACATCGCCGTCGGCGAACACACAGTCATGGACCGGGAGGACAACGATGGCGGACCGAGCGGGACTGGCGGCCTTTCTGCGGACCCGCCGGGTGTCCCTGCAACCGGAGGACGTCGGACTGCCCCGCGGACGGCGCAGGCGTACCGGAGGGCTGCGCCGGGAGGAGGTGGCCGCTCTGTGCGACATGTCGGCGGACTACTACGCCCGACTCGAACAGCCGCGCGGGCCCCACCCTTCGGAGCAGATGCTCGCCGCCATCGCCCGCGGCCTGCGCCTGTCACCGCAGGAGCGGGACCACCTGTTCCACCTCGCCGGTCACGCTCTGCCTCCCAGGGCACGGCGCGGCGACCAGGTCGATCCGGGGATGAGCCGCATCCTGGACCGGCTGGCGGACACCCCCGCACAAGTGATGAACCAGTTGGGCGAGACGCTGCGGCAGACGCGGCCGGCGGTGGCCCTGCTGGGTGACGAAACCGCGTACACCGGACTGGCCCGCAGCGTCCACTACCGCTGGTTCACGGATCCGGCCTCCCGCCTCCGCCACCCCGCGAGCGACCACGAGGTGCAGAGCCGCCTGATGGTGGCAGACCTCAACGGCACCCACAGCCGCGACGGTGGCGACTCGTGCGTCGGCGAACTCGTCGACACACTGCGCGGCGAGAGCCCGGAGTTCGCCGAACTCTGGCACGAACGTCCGGTACTGGGCCCCTCCTGTGTGTCCAAACGCTTCCGGCACCCGAGGGCGGGCCTGCTGGAACTGCACTGCCAGACACTCGTCGACCCCGACACCTCCCAGCGGCTCCTGGTCTACACCGCGGTGCCGGGCACCGAGAGCGACACCGGCCTCAAGCTCCTGTCCGTGCTCGGGTGACCGTCACGCACGCCCCGGCGGCAGACCGCCCCTTAGTCCCCAGGCTCGGGGCCGGTCGCGTCCGTACGACGTGACACCGCACGGCGGTGTCACACCACTGAACGCTGCCTGGTCAATGTGCTGTCGAAGCTACGAGCAGAGGGAATCATGCGTGAGATTGTGATCGTCGGTGGCGGCTACGCGGGCTTCTACACCGCATGGGGTCTGGAGAAGAAGCTGCGCAAGGACGAGGCCCGGGTCACGGTCGTCGACCCCCGCCCCTACATGACCTACCAGCCCTTCTTGCCCGAGGTGATGGCCGGGTCGATCGAGGCCCGGCACGCGGCGGTGTCCCTGAGACGGCATCTGCGCCGCACCCGGCTGCTCTCCGGCAGCGTGACCCGGATCCGCCATGCCGACCGCACCGTCACCGTCCGTCCGGTGAGCGGAGCCGACCACCAGCTCCACTACGACATCCTCGTCGTCACGGCCGGCGCGGTGACCCGCACCTTTCCCATCCCCGGCCTGGCCCAGCAGGCGATCGGTCTGAAACACGTGGAGGAGGCCGTCGCCATTCGCGACAGGCTGATGACCGCCTTCGACCAGGCCGCGTCGCTGCCGCCGGGTGCCGAGCGGCGAAAACTGCTCACCGTCACTTTCGTGGGCGGCGGGTTCTCCGGTGTGGAGGGATTCGGCGAGTTGCTGTCACTGGCGACCGCGATGCTCAAGAACTACCCGGAACTGAGCTTCGACGAGCTGTCCTTCCATCTGGTCGAGGCCCGGGACCGCATGCTCCCGGAGGTGGGCGTCGGACCGGGTGCCTGGGTGATGCGTGCGCTGGAACGCCGTGGCGCGCACGTGCATCTGAACACGCAACTGGTTTCCGTCGTGGACGGCAAGGTGGTGCTCTCCAGCGGCGAGCAGTACGACTCCGCGCTGATCGTCTGGACCGCGGGCAACGCCTCCAACCCGGTGGTGCACAATCTCACGGATCTGCCCGTCGACGAGCAGGGCCTGCTCGTGGTCCGCCCCGACCTCTCCGTGGGCACCGACGGCGCGCCCGTGCCCGGCGTGTGGGCGGCCGGTGACGATGCGGCCGTGCCGGACCTGGCTTCACCCCTACCGGGGGCGCACACGGTGCCCAACGCCCAGCACGCGGTGCGGCAGGGCAAGCGCCTGGCGAAGAACATCAGGGCCGACCTGCGCGGAGGCACGGCTCGGAACTACCGGCACAGCAGCCTGGGCGTCGTGGCGACGCTGGGGCTGGGCCGGGGCATCTTCCAGTACAAGGGGATCGTCATCAAGGGGTATGTCGCCTGGCTGATGCACCGGGGCTACCACGTCCTGGCGGTGCCCACCTGGGAGCGCAAGATCCGCGTTCTCGCCGTCTGGCTCACCGCCGTCCTGTTCGGCAGGGACCTGGTCTCCCTGGCCTCCGTGCAGCATCCCAGGGACGCCTTCATCACGGGTGGCGAACCGGAACGCTCAGGCGCACGGCAGTCCGACGGCCGTTCGGCCGCCTGAGTTCGGCGCCTGACCTCGACACGGAGTGCTGTCGGCGTCCGGGCCGAAGGTTCGCGTCCCAAGTCCCGCCGGAGCGGCGCCCGGTGGGAAGTGGTTCGTCCTGCTGACCGCCGACTTCACCCTGGACGAGGCCGCCTCCGCCCCGGGCGCTGATGTCTTCACCGCTCCGTACGGTGACACCGCGCGGCTCCGCCTGGTCTGCCGCCCCACCGGCTACCGCGCCGCCGACAGCACCGGAACCGGCGTCCCGAGCACCCCCGAAGCGACACCCGGCACCGCCCCCGGCACCGTACCCCGACCCGCATCGGCCTCCGCCCCCGCCTCCGCGTCCGTCCCGGACCTGACCGGTGCTCTCTGCCTGGCCAAGGTGGGGACGCGGCGGGCCGCCACCGGCGCCCTCGACGTCGCGCCGCTGGCAATCTTCAGGTAGCTCTCACGGGGGCGCGGTTTACGCAAAGCGCATCTGCGCATCTTCTTCATAGGGTTCGACGAACTTGAGTTCGGTGGTGTCGATCGCCGCTATTCCGCTGGAACTTAGCCCCGCTTCCTGTGTGATGCATTCACGTATCATGCATAAAGCGATCTGGCAAGGTCTCGTACTACTCATTTATGGCGCATACGTTGCCTTGCATCCTGTGGTATGCCATGCCTAGTCTCGGTGTCGGTGAGCGGCCCTTCGAGTGGGCTGGCCAATATCCCGGGGTCGGGAGAACCGGTAGAGCGGGGAATGCTTGACGGTGGAAAGCGCAGGCGAGACGAAAAGCAGTCCAGACGAAGCCGACCTCAGCTTACGCGGCACGGTGAGTGCGTCACCCGTCCGTGAACTCCTCATCGGTTCGGTGATCGGCCGGTCCTCCTCGGCGATGATTTCGGTGGGGACCGTACTGCTCATTCAGGACGTCACCGGCTCCTTCGCGTTCGCGGGAAGCGCCGCCGGAACGTTCGCTCTCTTCTCGGTCGCGGTCGGCCCGGTCCGCAGCTGGTTCACCGTGCGCTGCGGGCACCGCCTGACCCTGCTCATCCTGGCGGGTGTCGAGGCACTGGGCCTGATCGCGCTGACCGTGGCCGCCACCCGGCACTGGCCGTCCTGGCAGATTCTGTCCCTGACCGCGCTCGTCGGTGCGGCCAGCCCGCCCTTCGGGGCACTCATGCGCGTCGGCTGGTCGCGGGCCCTGCCCGAGTCGGTCCTCCCGAAAGCCTTCGGCATCGACGCCGTCTGCGAGGAAGTGACGCTGATGGTGGGGCCGCTGCTGGTCGGCGCGGCGGTGGCCGTGGCGGGAACGCAGACGTCCCTGCTCATCAGCAGCGGGCTGTGCCTGGTGGGCGCGGCGACCATGGCGGCCGGCGCCCCGGCCGCGCACGGCGGCGACGGCACGTCGCAGGAACACGTCTCGGTGCGCTCGGCGGTGCGCGGTGCCGCTCCGGTCCTCATCGCGCTGGCCGCCGTGGGCCTGACCGTGGGCATGATCGAAGTGGGGGTGCCGGCGCTGACGGAGGAGTTCGGCCGGGTTGCCCTGGCCGGCCCGCTGCTGGCCGTGCTCTCCGCCGCCAGTGCGTGCGGCGCCTTCGTCCACGGCAGGATCGCGGAACGCGCCCCGCTGGAGCGGTGGTTGGTGTGGCTGTCGCTGGGCGCCGCGCTGGGCACCGCCTTGCTGGCGGCCGCCGTCGGCCTGTTCACCCTGGTACCCCTGCTCGTGGTCGCCGGACTGGCGGTCGGACCCGCCGTCATGACGGGTTACCTGATGGCGGACCGGGTGGCCCAGGGGCACGCGGGCAAGACACACGCGGCCATCCTGGCCGGTGTCGCCTGCAACGGCGGTACGGCCGCGGGCGCCGCCGCAAGCGGACTGCTGATCGGCTCCGCCGGTACCCACACGGCCTTCCTGGTCGTCGCCGGCACAGCCGTGCTGGGGATCGGCGCGAGCCGTCTGCTGCCCTTCCCCGCGGACCCGGCCCCGAGCAGCGCCGATCCCGCACGGTCGGCCGCCAAAGGTCCCTCCTGAATCCCTTCCCGAATCCCCCTGAATTCCTTCGGCAGAAAGGCAGGAAAGATGCGTCACGCGCTCCAGCAGGACGACCCGGACATCTTCTTCACCAATACGGCCATGGGACAGCGGACGCTCTACATCGACGGCGCGCAGGCCATGCAGGAGTGGGAGAAACCACTCATGGTCCGCAGCGGAGAACTGGTGGTCCGGCAGGGCAGTGAGTTTCTTGAGTGCGGCCTCGGCCTGGGCCTTTCGGCCCTCGCCGTCGCAGGCGCGCAGAACACGACGCGGCATACCGTGGTGGAGCGCTATCAGCCGGTCATCGATGAATTCCGGAAGACCCATCCCTCGCTCCCGGCCACCCTCGACATAGTCCAGGACGACTTCTTCGACCACATAGAGCGGCTGCCGGACGAATCGGTCGACGGCATCATGTTCGACCCCTGGCTCCCCAAGGAGATCCGGGACGACGAGTCGTGGTGGACGGAGGTCATCGGACAGATGATCCGTATCATGCGGCCGGGCGCGGCATTCGTGCCGTTCTTCTCCACGACCAACGAACTGTGGCCGCGCTTCGCCCCACGCTTCCGGACCATCCTCGTCGAGCCGCACCCCTTCACCGCGTACCCGACGACGAGTTACACCGAGGGGACCTCCGGCACCGCGTACATCCAGTGCTTCATCAAGTGAGGAGGACCCCGACATGCCCTTCCACTTCGCCACCGTCAGCCAGAAGCTGACCGCTTCCATGGGCGGACGCGCCGCCTACCAGGTCCTCGCCATGGCGTGGAACGACGAGACCAACGAGATGCGGTATCTGATAGCCGCACGGGAACGGCCCGTCTGGGTCAACGATCAGGAACTCGTACGGGTGTTCACGGACGACGACTGAGACAGGCGGTGCCGTGTGATCTCCTCCCTGCTCCAGGCATTTCTCGCGCAGGTGTCGCGCCGGCCGGACGCGGCCGCCCTCCACTATCCCGAATCCGCCGATACGGAGGTGATGGACTACCGGACCCTGGACACCCGCTCGGACCGCCTGGCCTCCCACCTCGCCGATGCCGGAGTCCGCGCGGGAGACACCGTAGGCATCTTCTTCGCACCCGAACCGACGCTGATCGTCTCGGCGCTGGCGGCCCACAAGCTGGGCGCCCGCTACCTCATGCTCGACACCGAACTGCCCGCCCCACGGCTCGACGCGATCATCGCCGACTGCCCCATGGCCGCGGTGCTCGGCGTGCCGCCCCCCGAAATCACCCTCGGCCCGGACACCACACAGTTCGGGTTCGAGGTCGCACATGACATCTCCGTCGGCCGCGGAGACACGCGGTATCCGGTCCCCGAGGCCGCGGACGCCGACGAACTGTACGTCTGCTACACCTCCGGCAGTTCCGGCACGCCCAAGGGGATCGTCGCGAGGACGTCGTCCGTGTTCAACCTGGTGACCGCCGAGGCCAGGCTGGACATCCGCCCCGAGGACGGGGTGGGTCAGCTGTCCAACCCGGCCTTCGACGCGTTCACCTGGGAAGTATGGGGCTGCCTCCTCAACGGCGGCCGACTCGTGGGCGCCGACCGGCGGCTGGCCGCCGACACCGGGCGCTTCGGGACCTTCGTCCGTGCCCGGCACGTCACCGTCGCCTTCATGACCACAGCCGTGTTCAACCTGCACGCGGCGACGTCACCGACGGCCCTGGCACCGCTGCGCCTGCTCGTGTTCGGCGGCGAGAAGGCCGACCTCGCGGCGGTACGCATCGTGCGGTCCGCGCTGCCCGGCCGACTGGTGCACGCGTACGGGCCGACCGAGACCACCACGTTCGCCACCTGCCACGTGGTGGAGGACATCGCCGCCGATGCGACATCGTTGCCGATCGGATCGCCGCTGGCCGGGTACGAGGCGACGGTCTGGCATGCCGAAGGGCGCCCGGCCGCCCCCGGCGAGCCGGGAGAGCTGTACATCGGCGGGGCGGGGGTCGCCGTCGGCTACCTCAACCGGCCGGAGCTGACCGCCGAGCGGTTCGGCCCCTCGCCCGCCGACCCGACCGGACCCGTCACCTACCGCACGGGCGACCTCGTCACCACGGACGAGTCCGGGCTCATCCACTTCCTGGGCCGCAGGGACAACCAGGTGAAGGTGCGCGGCCAGCGGGTCGAACTGGAAGACGTGGAGAGCCACTTGAGGGCGCTCCCGGCCGTCCGCGAAGCCGTCGTCTGCCCCGTCCGGGACCGCGATTCGGTGAGCCTCGTCGCCGTGGTCGAACCCGCGCGGCGGCACGGCGCCGTCTCGACGTGGAACGGCCTGTACGACGAGCTGTACCGCGGGATCGATCTGCGACGTGAGGACCACCGCTACCGCGGCTGGAACGCCTCCGCGACCCACCAGCCGATCCCCGCGGACGAGATGCGGCACTGGCTGACCGCCACCCTCGCCCGGATCCGCCGGCTGCGCCCCCGGCGCATCCTGGAGATCGGCGTCGGATCGGGCCTCCTCCTCGACGCCCTGGCACCCTCCGCCGACACCTACTGGGCGACCGACTTCTCGCACTCGGTCCTGGACAAGCTGGCCGAACAGTGCGCCACCGACCCGGAGCTGGCCCGGGTCGAACTGCGCCACCGCGAGGCGATCGACCTGTCGGGGCTGCCGGAGAACACGTTCGACACGGTCATCCTCAACTCGGTGATCCAGTACTTTCCGTCCGTCGACTACCTCTCCCAGGTGCTGAAGGGCCTGCTCGACCTGCTGACCCCGGGCGGACGCCTCTTCGTCGGGGACGTGCGCGACCAGCGGCTGGCGGACCGGTTCTACACCGAAGTCGCCGAGCACACCGCGGGCGGGCCGCACGCGCCCACCGCGGCACAACTGGCCGAGGCCGAGACCGAACTCCTCGTCGACCCCGACTACTTCGCCCTGCTGCCCCAGGTCTTCGACCGTATCGACGCGGTCGATCTCCTCGTCAAAAGAGGCCGCCACCGCAACGAGCTGACCGACTACCGCTACGACGTCCTGATCGGCACCGGTGAGAGCGGCCCTCCGCGCTCCGACACCGCCCTCGAATGGACCTGGGACGGCGCGGACACAGCCGGAGCGGGACTCGCGGACCGCCTCGCGGGCGTGGCCGCCGGGCCCGTCGTCGTCACCGGCGTACCCAACGCCCGGCACCTTCCGGCGCACTCGGGCGCGGTGGAACCGGAGGACCTGTACGACATCGGCGCGGCCGCCGGCCGGCCGACACTGGTGAGCTGGGGGGCCGCCCCGGACGAACTCACCGCCTGGTTCCTGCCGGTGGACGCGGACGACGCGGTCTCCGGCACTGCCCGGCCGGGCACCGGCCGACCGGAGACCTGGCCCACGGCCTACGCGAACACGCCGACCGGGCAGCGCGCACCGCACTCCCTCGCCGAGGACGTCGTCCGCCGGCTCAGAACAGAACTGCCCGCCTACATGATTCCCAGCCGGGTCGTCGTCGAGGACCGACTGCCCCGCAACGCCAACGGTAAGCTTGACCGGCGCGCCGCGGCAGACCTGGCGGAGCGGTACACGCCCGCGCGGAAACCGGCCGAGTCGCCCACGACCTTCCGCGAGGCCACGGTGCGGTCCGCGGTGGCCGCCGCGCTCGGCGTGGACCAGGACACGATCGCACCCGGCGACGACTTCTTCGACCTGGGCGGCCATTCGATCGCGGCTGTCCGGCTCGCCCACTGGCTGAGCGGCCGGCTGGGCGTGGACGTCTCCACGGGCGACATCTACGAGGCGCGCACGGTCCGTGAGATCGCCGCCCGCGTCTTCCCGGAACGGCCGGACCCGCCGGAGGCGCGGCCGACCCGGCGAGAGGAACGAGAGGAAGGAGAGCCCGGAGCCGAACCCGGCCAGGAGGCGTGGCCGGCGCCCGTGCCCGAGGGAGGGTCCGCACCGGGGGCACCGGATGACGTACCCGCCGCCGTGGACACGCTCCTGACCGACGCGGAGGATGTCGCCCTGTCTCGGCTCGCCGCCGCGGCCGACGTCACACGGCACGACCTCACCACGGCGGCCCTGGTCGCCTCGCTCACCCGGCTGACCGGTGCCGGGGCCGTCGTCATGCTGCGGCCCAACCGCCGACTCGCCCCGCGGGACGTCCTGTCCTGGCGGACCAGCCGCGGCGTCGCCGCGTGGGTGGTGACTCCCGACCCCGGCCACGGACTGCGACCCCTGTCCTTCGCCCTGGTCCGGTCCGAATCCCGGAGCCTCACCGAGGAGCCGGCGCTGAGCGATCCGGAGCACAAGCGGGACATCCCCGCCGACCTGCCGGTCCTGCTGTACGGCCCGGCCCACCTGCTGCCGCAACCGGGCCGGGAACACCCCTCCGGGACGGGCCTGTTGGTGATGGTGTCCCACACCGGGCACAGCGCCTCGGCACGCCTGTGGCACGACGGCCGGCCCGCCTGCTCCGGACTGACGACGGAACGTCTGGCGACCGACTGGAACGCGTGGATCCGAGCGGGGCTGCGTGACCCGGAGCGTCCTGCGACCGCGAGTGAATCGTTTTTGCCCGAGGTGCGGGAGGTGATGGTGGGACAACGGCTCGTCATGCGGACCGAGACCCTCGCTCCGCTGCTTCCCGGCGGAATGCGCCCGGCCACGAGCGACGCCGTGCCCGTCTACGTCCTGGACGAGACCAACCAGCCGGTCCCCGAAGGCCGGTACGGGCGGCTGCACGTGCCCATGGCCTCCCTCCACACCGCGGGCCCCGCCGCGCGGGACGCTCACCGGGCGGCGGGCCGGCTGATCGCGGACCCGCTGCGCGCCGGGGCCGTCATGGTACGTACCGCCTCGACGGCCCGGTGGCACCGGGGCGCCGGGGCGGAACTGCTGGCGCCCGGGGCGGCGGCCGAGGCCGAGGCCGCCGGGGAATCAGACCTGCGCCGGCCTCCGGCCGGGCCGGATGTGTTCGACGACGAGCTGGAAATGTTCACCGTCCTCGTGAACGGGACCGGCGAGAGATCACTGTGGCCCATGAGTATCGCCGTGCCGGCGGGCTGGGCGGCCCGGATCGCCCCCACGTCCAGGACAGCGGCTCTCCAGCAGCTGTCCCCAGGACGCGACCCCGCACCCGGTGAGTCCGACCGACGCATGGAGTCCACAGATGAGTGAAACGGCGCCCCCGAACGACGTCTTCCAGTCCTCCGGGATGTCACAGCACATCCTCACGCCCGATGAGGCCGAGCAGGTACGGCACTTGTCCGAGCGGGCCAGTCGGGAAAACGGCGATCCGAACGACGACGACACCCTCGGCGCGCTGGCCGCCCTGGCGGGCGATCTCCCGCTGAGCCTGCGCGCCTTCCTCCACCGGGAGCGGCTGACGGAATCACCGAGCGGTGTCACGGTGCTCAGCAATCTCACCGTGGCCGAGAACGTCGGGCCCACCCCGCGGAGCTGGCGCGGCGCGGACACGCAGGAGAGCCGGCCGGACGCCTTCACCGCGCTGCTGCTCGGATCGCTCCTCGGCGATCCCATCGGATGGTCCGCCCAGCAGAGCGGCCGCGTGGTCACCGACGTGCTGCCCTCGCCGGGCATGGAGCAGAGCGACATCAGCGCGTCCAGCGCGCGAGAGCTGAGCTGGCACACCGAGGACGCCTTCTCCCCCTACCGTGCCGACTGGGTCGGCCTGCTGTGCCTGCGCAATCCGCACGCCGTGGCCACCACCGTGTCCCGGCTGGCAGTGGGGGAGTTACCCGAACCCGCCGAACGGGTGCTGCGGGAACCCCGGTTCGTCCTGGACGCGGATCCGGCCCACGAACTGGACGACGGCCCCGAGCCGGACAGCGGCCCCGTCGCGCTCCTGGCGGGCGCGCCGGACGCGCCGACGCTGCGCGCCGACCGGGACTACATGCGGGCCGTCGCCGACGACGACGAAGCTGCCCAAGCGCTGAAGCAACTGATCCACCATCTCGACGACCGGCTGACCGACGTCGTCCTGGGACCGGGGGACATGGCCTTCATCGACAACAACGTCTTCGTACACGGCAGGCGCTCCTTCCAGGCGACCTACTCGCCCGCCGAACGCTGGCTCAAACGCATCAACGTGGTCAGGGACATCCGCCGGACGCGCCCCGGCCGGATCAGTGGCAGCAGCCGCGTCCTGCGCAGCCTGTGACCACAGATCCCTGCACGGACGCGTGCACACCCGCATCCCGCCGAGGAAGGGGAATCTCACCATGAACAGTTCCACGGACGCCGGGCAGCGCAGGCTCCTCCTGGTGGAGAGCCGCCGCGCGACCTTCAACGAGAGCCTGCTGGCCAGGCCCGACGTGACCACCGTGCTGTTGCGCCTGGGCGACAGCTCCACCCGCTCGCACGGCTCGGGGCCGGACGGCCAGGACGCGGAGAACTCCCGGCACATGTTCGTCCTGGACTCCTCTCGGTCGATCGACCAGGAGGCGGCCCGCTACCGGGAGTGGGTCGGGCACATCGGCGTCGTCCCCGAGTACTTCTGCAATCCGAACGAGGCCGTCCAGCCCCAGGCCCAGGCGTTCGCGGCCGCCGTCGGACTGCCGCACCTCACCCAGGAGCAGGTGCTGCTCGTCCACGAGAAACCCGCGATGAAGAAGCTTTACCACCGCATCGGGCTGCGCTCGGCGGCGTACGGACTCGTCGACGGCGTACAGGAGATCGAGCGGTTCGCGGCCGTCCACGGCTGGCCGCTGATCCTGAAGCCGGTGGACTCCGACTCGTGCATCGGGACCTGGAAGCTGCGTGAGGCGGACCTGCCGCACGCCGAACGGCTCCTGCGGGACGGCCACCGCTGGATGGTGGAGGAGTACATCAAGGGCCACGAGCACCAGCTGTGCGCTCTCGTCGCGGACGGCCGCGTACTCGACGCCTACGTCTCCAGCAACCCCGCGCCGATCCTCGACGTCCTGGACGGTGCCATCAACGCCAACATCACGCTGGCCCCTTCCGAACCCAAGCCGATCGACGCGGTCGAGCTGTGCCAGCATCTGGTGGACGGCGTGGAGTACGGCAGCGGCTACCTGCACGCGGAGTTCTGGATGACCGATGCCGGGGAGTTCGTCATGGGCGAACTGGCCGCTCGGCTCAGCGGCTGCGAAGTCCCCCTCAACCACGGTCTGTCGTACGGCTTCGACATCATGCAGGCCATCACCGACCTGTACGTGGGCAGGACCCCGGTGCTGGAGTACACACGCGACCGTTCGGTCGGCGACCTGCTCCTGCCCACCGCGCCCGGAGTGGTCACCGAGATCACGCCCGCGGAGGAACTGCTCGCGCAGGAAGGGGTGATCTCCTGCCGTATGCGCGCTGCCGTCGGCGATCTGGTGGATCCGCCGCGTGCCTCCTTCGCCTGCAGCGGCGTGGTCCAGGTCACCGGGCAGGACTCCGCCGAAGTGACCGACCGGATGCGGAAGATCCTCAGTGGCTACCGGTTCACGACCGAGACGCCCGACACGGCCCGGGAGACACGATGACCGGGAGGTACGACCCCGGCTCCCCCCGTCGGCCGGACGCCACGTTCGCGGGCCACCGGGACGCCTCCGACTACGCCGCGGCAGTCGCCCGCTTCCTGTCCGGTGACGGGCCGACGCCCATTCCGGTGTGGGCGGGTGACCGCACCGACCTGACGGCCTCGATCGGCGCGGCCGAGCGGCTGTACCGGATCTCCTCCCACGCCGCCACGGCGGCCGACGTCCACATCGTGCGACCGCAACAGTTCCCCGACGCGCTCCGGGACATGATCCACGCGCTGCCGTCCGCCCCCGGCCGCCGTTCCCCGGTCACCGTGGGGCTCTACCAGGACCTGCGGTTCGGCGACCGCACCGCTTGGGGACGCGACCAGGCCCAGGCGTCGGGCGCGGAACCGGCCGTGTTCCTCACCGGCCGGGACGTGCACTCGCTCAGCTGGATGGTGGCCAAGCAGTGGGCGGAACCTGACGAGCTGTCAGGTGAACTGGTGGTGACCGACCTCGACCACCGCCCGGCGCTGGGCGGCACCGAGTGGGTCGACCCCGACGACATCGCCCGCGGCGACCGCATCCAGATCCTGCGCGAGGGGCCCTGGCGCCGGGTGCTGCTGCACGGCAACGGCCAGGACGACAGCCTGAACCTCGGCCGGCACACCATCTGCGGCAGACGCCAGGGAGCCTACGAGCCGCACGGGTACGGGCCGTCCTGCCACTTCGGCCAGGGCTGCTACAAACCTGAACGGGGCCTGATCCCGGTCGGCGGCATCCCCACGGGGTCCCTGACACTGCTGAACTGCTTCAGCGGGCCGTCGGGACGGCTCGCCACCTACCACGACGACTACCAACTGCTCCTGGCCGCCGTCGACGGCCCGGCCCGTTCCATCGTCGTCACCTCCACCGCCTGCGACGCGGGGCGCCCGGAGATCCAGGCATGGCTCGATCATCCCGGCGACCCCGCCACCGCCATGAACCGGAGCGTGGCGGACGCCAACCCGTATCCGGTGTTCTTCCAGTGCGGCACCGAGACGACGCCGGCCACGGCACCCACGGGGGCGGCGAACCCGGGGCCGACCGGCCCGTCGCACAAGACCTCCGCGGCGGGAGAGAGCGGGCAGTCCGGTTCACTCACCGAGCGGATCCGGACGCTGTCGGCCCGTTCGATCGCCATCGGCAGGTCGGGGCTGGTACCGGAGAACCATCCCGTCGCCACCGAACTGGCGGATCTCGACCGGTTCCTGTCCGCCATCTCGGTCCGTAACGCCCTGCGCGATCCGGACCTGGCCCGACTCCACCGCGAACAATGCGACGCCAAGACGGCCGCTCTGGACGCGCGGATCGCCCGTGGCCTGTTCACCGAGAGCGCGATCTCCCGCTTTCCGACCTTCTTCGGCGACCGCAGCACGGTCCAGCCGGGCCCGATGAAACAGGCACCGCCCTGCCCGTGCGGCGAGCCCGCCTCCGTCTTCGTACGGCTCCCCGTACCGGCCCCGCTGGTGCCCGTCTCGCAGACGGTGTGCGACAGGTGCGGCGACATCGAGAACGCCATGCTGGGCGCTCCGGAGGTCCGGGTGCGGGGCCCCCGACGGATGCGGAAGGGCGAAACGGCGAAGATCGCGGTGGAGCTGACCGCGACGCCCGGGACGGTGCCCATCGCGGGACTGGGCCTGCGGGCGTCGCTGCGGGCACAGGTCCGACCGACGGCCTGCCGGGTGGCGATCGGCCAACAGGGCCGCGGCACCGCGCACTTCGAACTGGCCGTGTCGTCGGACACCCGGGCGCAGGCCGAGTACCTGCTGCCGTTCGCCGTCAACGACCTGGCCGTCAACGTCGGACGATTCCACTTGCTCGTAGAACCCGACACGGAGTGAGGTGCCGAGCGTGCCGAAGGCGTCTTCCAGCAACCTCACGGCGGAGCGGGTGAACCGTGAGCGACTGCTGCGCCGGATCGAGGAACTCGCGAAGTTCGGAGCCACCGGTGACGGCGGAGTCACCAGGCTCGCCTACTCGGAGGATGACATACGGGCGCGTTCGGCCGTCGCGGACTGGCTCGCGGAGGCCGGCGTCCAGTCAAGGGTGGACGCGGCGGGAAACCTGATCGCACGGGTCGCGGGCCGGGGCGGCTCCCGGCGCACCCTGGCGACCGGCAGCCACCTCGACACCGTGGTCCAGGGCGGCAGATTCGACGGGGCCTACGGCGTCATGGCGTCACTGGAAGCCGTGATCCGGATCGCGGAGTCGGGGACGCCGCTGTGGCACGACGTGTCCCTGGTCGTCTTCTCCAACGAAGAAGGAGCGAACGGCACTCCCGGGATGGTCGGCTCGCACATCGTGTCCGGCGTCCCGGTCGACGTCGACCAGCTCGATCACACGGGAGTCCCGCTGTGGAGGCGCCTCGCCGACGTGGGAGGCGACGCCTCGGCACTGGACGAGGCCGTCTGGGCGCACGACAGCGTCGCCGCGTTCGTCGAGATGCACATCGAGCAGGGCCCGGTGCTGGAGGACGAGGCGGCCGACATCGGCGTCGTCACCTCCATCACCGGCCGGTCCAACCTGGTCGTCGAGATCACCGGACAGCAGCAGCACGCCGGCACCACCCCGATGACGAACCGCTGCGACGCGCTGGTCGTCGCGGCGCGCCTCATCGGTGAGGTGGACGCACTGGCCCAGAAGGGCGCTGTCCGGGTCGCCACGACGGGCCGCATCACCTGCTCGCCGAACGTGTGGAACGTCGTGCCCGGATCGGTGCACCTCACCGTGGACCTCCGGGACGAGGACCGCAGCCGCATCACCGCGGCGACCGCACACATCCGCCGCCTGGCGGGCGACCTGAGCGCGACGACCGGAGCCGCCGTCGACGTGCGCCAGGGGCCTGAGGTGCCGCCCGTGGCCATGGACGCCGAACTGGCGGACTGCATCAGCGACGCAGCCGGTCAACTGTCCCTGCCGTCGCTGCGCATGCCGAGCGGAGCGGGCCACGACGCCCAATTGGTCGCCAGGACGGCACCCACCGCGATGATCTTCGTTCCGAGTATCGGGGGAGTGAGCCATGCCCCGCAGGAGAACTCCCACGACCACCACCTGACGCAAGGCGCGGACGTGCTGCTGAGAGCGCTCCGCCTGATCGACGAACGCCTCAAGAGGTGACACGGCCGGCTCGGGCCAGGCACATGTCCGCGGTGCGGATCGCGCCATCGAGATTCTCGTCGTCGGTGCCGAGGACACCCGTGCGCGCGGTGGACGGGCGGGCGAGGGCCTCGACCTCGTGCCCGTCGAAGCGGGCGAGTCCGACCGGCTCGGGCCGCACGGTCGGCACCGGGGCGGCGCCGCGCACCGGGAGCGGTCCCGGCCGGACGGTGCCCGCGTCGTGGACGGCCGGGTCGAACGGCCCGTCGTCCCCCGCGTCCGACGCGGACGTGGTCTCGATCCTGTCCGTGGGGGACACCACCAGGTCGCTGACGTGGCGTACGTTCCGTCGCGGGCAGGGCACCCGCAGCGCCGCGGTGCGCACCGGCCCGAATGCGAGGCCGATCCAGTCCAGGCGGGCGGCACGTACGACCGCCGGGTCATGGTCCTGCCCGCGGTGGACCCAGACGCCGCCATCCGCCCGGCCGACCCGGTGAGCGCGAAGCCTTCGTAGATTTCGCCGGCCGTCATTCCCGGAACCGTGAACTCCCGCAGCAGACGTACGGCCTCGCAGATCGGCAACCATGTACGACGCTGGGAACGGACGCGGTCAAGCCCGCCGTCCCCGGCGCACCCGGCAGCTCCGCTCCGAACTCCGGCCCCTGCCTCTCCGCCGTGCCCCAGCCGACCCTCCACCGCTTCGGTCCGCGGCGTCCAGGCAGCCGCGGACCATCTCTGCGCGCCCGACGCGAACTCCAAACATTTACTTTGGCCGCACGGCCAGACATGGCGCTCTCTTTACTCAATTGACCGTTCTGCGGGCATTCGTGGTCCCGTATCCACGTGGCACCGCTTGCACAAGTCAAGTATTGACAGGTACTTGAGGTGTGGCTGATGATCCCAGGCATGTCACGGAATCTCCTGAGTAACTCCGTATGACTAGCGCTTCACTGTGACCAGGCACATCAATCGAATTCCCCGGCACATTCCCCCGCCCGCCGATTGACGATATTCCCGATTACGGCACTTCGCGTGGTGCCGTCGTTCGCTGCGCCTTCGTTCCGCCCCCGGTCCCCCCGACAGGAAGGCCAGACCTTGCCGGTGCAGAACACACCCCACCACCCCGTCCGCGCAGCTGGGCCCCTCCGCGTCCGTCCAGCCTCCTTCGCCCAGCAGCGTCTGTGGTTCCTGGCCCAACTCCCGGGCGCCAACGCCGCGTACAACGAGACCGTCGCCCTCACGCTCACCGGCCCGCTCGACCGCACCGCCCTGATGAGAGCCTTCGACGCGCTGACCGACCGGCACGAGTCCCTGCGGACGCGGCTGGTGGCCGAGGGCGGCGGCATGAGTCAGCACATCGACCCTCCGGGCGCCGGGTTCGCCCTCGCCTTCGAGGACCGCACCGCCGCCACCGACCCCGACGAACTGGTGGCCCGGTGCCAACGGGACGAGGCGGAGCGGCCGTTCGACCTGGCGGCCGGGCCGCTCGGGCGCGGCCGGCTGATCGCGCTGGACGCCGAACGCCATGCCCTCGTCCTGACGTTCCATCACAGTGTCTACGACGGTGTGTCGATGCACGTGATGATGAAAGAAGTCTCCCTTCTGTATACGGCGTCCTTGACGGGTCGGGAAGCGCAACTGCCCGAACTCCGGACGCAGTACGCGGAACACGCACAAGAGCAGCGCGAAGCCGTTCTCGGCGGCTCCCTCGCCGCCGAGGAGGATTACTGGAAACGCGTCCTGGGTGATGTCCCACCGGTGCTGGAACTGCCCACCCGGGGGCCCCGCCCGGCGGAACAGCGATATGCGGGCGGCCGTGTCGAATTCGCTCTGGACGCCGACGGCATGGCCGCGCTGCGCGATCTCGCCCGTTCTCAGGGGGCCACCCTGTTCGTCGCCGTCCTGACCGGCTGGGCCGTCCTGCTGTCCCGTCTGTCGGGGCAGGAGGACATCGTTGTCGGAAGTCCGGTCTCCGGTCGGCGCGGACCGGGCGCCGCCGGTCTCATCGGCTTCCTCGTCAACTCCCTCCCCCTGCGCATCGATCTGTCCGGCGCGCCCACCGCCGCCGAGGCGCTGGCCCGCACCCGCGCCGTCGTCCGTGCGGCCCTGGACCACCAGAACCTGCCCTTCGAACGCATCGTCGAGCTGGTGAACCCACCGCGCAGCGCCTCCCACACCCCGCTGTTCCAGACCATGCTGGCGTGGGTGCCGGACCGGAACGACATGCTGCGTCTGCCCCAAGTGGCGGCCGCGCCGCTCCCGGTCGCCCATGCCTCCGCCAAGTTCGACCTCGCTCTGTCGGCGGCCGAGTCCGGGGGCCGCGTCACCGGACACCTCGACTACGCGACCGCCCTCTTCGACGCGGCCACCGCCGAGCGCTGGGCCGGACACCTGCGCCACCTGCTCACCGACATGGCCCGGCACCCCGACCGTGACATCCGCACCCTGGAACTGATGGACCCACAAGAGCGCCTTCGGCTGATCGGCGAGGGGGACGCCACACAGGACGACCCCGACGAGGCCGCACCGGCCGACCCGATGACGACCGCACTGCGCACGGCCACCGGAATCACCGGACTCTTCGAGGCTCGGGCCCGCGAGCACCCCGCCCGTACCGCGGTCGTCGACGACGCGCGCACGCTGGACTACGCGACCCTCGACCGGCGCGCCAACCGCCTCGCCCACGCCCTCGCCGCCCGCTCCGTTCGACCCGGCGACGTGGTGGGGCTCCATGCGGGGCGGAGCGGCGACCTGGTCGTCGGCATCCTGGGCATCCTCAAAGCGGGCGCCGCCTACCTCCCGCTCGACCCCGGACAACCGCTGGGACGCCTCGCCGCCATGGTCGAGGACGCCGGCTGCCCGATCGTCCTGAGCGACCACGCCACCGAGGACCGCCCCGACGAGTGGCGTGACCTGCACACGGTGGAGGCCGAAGGAGCGACCGGGGACCGTCCGCCGCCCGACATCGCCCGCACCCCGGACCAGATCGCCTACGTGATCTTCACCTCCGGATCCACGGGACGGCCCAAGGGCGTCGCCGTAGAGCACCGCAGTGTCCTCAACCTCTTCACGGCCTGGCACCGGCGGATGGGCACCGCTCCCGGGGAGGTCGGGTCGGCCTGGTCGAGCATCGCCTTCGACGCCTCGATCCACGAACTGCTGCTGCCCCTGACCACCGGCGGCGAACTGCACATCGTCCCCGAGGAACTGCGCGGCGACCCGGACGCCGTGCTGGCCTGGATGCGCGAACACCGGGTCACCCAGGCGTTCCTGCCACCGGCCTACGTCCGATGGATCGACGAGAACCCCGCCGTACGGTTGCGCGGCCTGCCCCTGCGCAAGCTGCTCACCGGTGTCGAGTCGCTGACCGAGGCCGCACTGCACCGCATGACCGAGCACCTGCCGGGCCTGCACATCTGCTTCGGGTACGGCCCCACCGAGGCCACGTTGTACAGCACCGCCTACTACCGGCCCCGCCCGCTGGAACGCCCCTGCCCCATCGGACGGCCGCTGCCCGGCACCCGTTTCTACGTGCTCGACGCCCACCTGCAGCCCGTCCCGCCCGGCGTCGTCGGCGAGGTCTACCTCGGCGGCGCGTCCCTGGCCCGCGGCTATCTGAACCACCCCGACCTCACCGAGGAACGCTTCCTGCCCGACCCGTTCGTCCCCGGCGCCCGCGTCTACCGCACCGGAGACCTCGCCCACTGGGACGACGACGGCCAGGCCCACTACGCCGGACGCGCCGACGACCAGGTCAAACTCCGCGGCTTCAGGATCGAACCCGCCGAGATCGAGGCGGCGTTGACGCGGCTGCCGGGTGTCCGCGAGGCCGTCGTCCTCGCCGACCACGACACGGCGGGCGGGCCCCGGCTGATCGCCGGCGTGGGCCGGGGGACCGCGCCGTTGCGCGGCGACTGGCGCACCGCACTCGCCCGCAGCCTGCCCGACTACATGATCCCCGCCGCGGTGCTGGACCTGGAGAGCCTGCCGCTGAACCGCAGCGGCAAACTCGACCGCCCCACCCTCCTGCGGCTCGCCCGCACGCAGGCGTCCGACCAGGTCAACACCGCCAGCCCGCGCGACCACGTTGAGCACACCCTGTACCGGATATGGCAGCGCATCCTGCTCCATCCCGCCATCGGGGTCGGCGACAACTTCTTCGACCTCGGCGGCACGTCCCTCTCCGCCATCAAGATGGCCCACCACGTCACCGAGACCTTCGGCCGCCGGCTGCCGGTCGCCGAGGTCATGCTGCGCCCCACCATCGAGCAGCTCGGGGCGCTGCTGCGGGCGGACGCCCCCCACCGCGCGCCGGGCAGCCTCATAGAGTTCCGCGGGGGTACCGGCCCCCGGGTGATCTGCGTACACCCCGCCGGAGGCACCGCCTTCTGCTACCTGCCGCTGACCGCCCTCCTCCCCGCGGACACCGGGCTGTACGGCATCCAGTCCCCGGGTGTGAACCCCGGCGAGGATCTGCTGCCCACCGTGGAGGCGATGGCCGCGGCCTACCTGCGCCTGCTCGAACCCCTCGGCACGGGCCCGCTCGTACTGACCGGCCTGTCCTACGGCGGCCTCGTCGCCCACGAGATGGGACGCCTGCTGAGCCTCGCCGGCCGCGACGACGTCAGCGTCGTCCTGCTCGACACGCAGGCGACCGACGACGCCTCGGCCCGCGAAGCGATCACCCCCGTCGACGCGACCGAGTTCCGCGACAAGCTCGTGCGGTTCAACGGGATGTACCCCGGCATCGACGACGACCAGGTCGACCGGTACTTCCGGCTCTACAACCACAACCGGCTCACCGCCCGGGACCACCTCCCCGCCGTCTCCCCGGCCCGCCTCGTCCTTGCCCAGGCCGTGCCGGACGGCACCGACACCCCCTTCCACGCCGAGGTCCGCGACTTCTGGCGGCGGCGCGCACAGGGCGAGTTCCAGGTCGAGACGATGAGGTGCGACCACTGGGAGATCCTGGAGGGGGCCGAAGCCGCCCGGGTCGCCGCGCTGCTCGCCGCCGAACTGGCCCACCACGGCCAGGCGGCACCGCCCCATGCCATCGCCGCGCCGGTGCGGGAGGTCTGATGGACACCCCCGCCTTCCCGGCGTCCGCCTCGCTCGCCGAGGCCGTGCTCGACCGGGCCCGCCGCACACCCACGGCCGTCGCCGTCGAGGACGGCACCCGGGCCCTGGACTACGCGGAACTCGACCGCCTCAGCGGCCGGGTGGCCGCCCATCTGCGCCATCGCGGAGTTTCCCCCGGACAGGCCGTCGCCGTCTGCCTGCCGCGCTCCTGGCAACTGGTCTGCGTGATGCTCGGCGTCCGCCGCGCCGGCGCCACCGTCGTCCCCCTCGACCGGCTCAGCCCGTACGAGCGGCAACGGCACATCCTTGAGGACTCCGGTGCCGTGGCCGTGGTCCACGACGGACAGACCACTCACCCCGGCGGACTCCACGCCGACCTGCTCCTCTCCCCGGAACCGGCAGCCGGGACGACGCCGACGGCCCGCGGCACCACCGCCGGGACCGCCTTCGTCATCTACACCTCCGGCAGCACGGGCCGCCCCAAGGGCGTCGAGGTCACCGACGCGGGCGTGCTGCGGCTGGCCCGCCCCGGCTACCTCGACCTGAGGCCGGGCAGCCGCTACGCCTGCCTGGCCAACCCGGCCTTCGACGCCCTCAACTTCGAGGTGTGGACCCCGCTGCTGACCGGCGGTGTCTGCGTCGTGCTCGACGACACACAGGCGCACAGCCCGCACCGCCTCGCGGCCGTGCTGCGCGAACGCCGCGTCGACACCGTGTTCATCACCGTGGCCCTGTTCAACGCGGTCGTCGACGAGGCCCCCGACTGCTTCGCCGGCGCCACCCAGGTCCTCGTCGGCGGCGAACGGCTCGACCCGCGCGCGATACACCGCTGGTACGAGGCCAACCCCGACACCGACACCGTCCTGCACAACGTGTACGGGCCGACGGAGGCGACGACGTTCGCCCTGTGCCACCCCATCCCGCGTGACTTCGACGACGGCTCGATCCCGATCGGCACCGCGCTGCCCGGGACCGGACTGCTGCTGCACACCCAGGACGGCCGCACCGCGGAGCCGGGCGAACTGGCCGAACTGCTGCTCTCCGGACCGGCGCTGGCCCGCGGCTACCGCAACCTCCCCGATCAGACCGCACGCAGCTTCGTCGAGCTGCCGGACGACGACGGCACCATGCGCCGCTGGTACCGCACCGGCGACCTCGTACGGCAGGACGCCGAGGGGCGCGTGACCTACGTCGGCCGGGCCGACCGGCAGGTCAAGGTGCGCGGCTTCCGCATCGAACCCGGCGAGGTCGAACGGCAGATCCTGACCCTGCCCGCGGTGCGCCGGGCGTACGTGTGCACCCGCCGCGACGCGGCGGACCGCCACGAACTGCTGGCCTTCCTCGTCCCCGGTGACGACCTCGCCTTCGACGCCTACGAACGCCACCTCACCACCGCCCTGCCGTCGTACATGCGCCCCCACCACACCCACCTGGTCACCGACCTCCCGCTGACCGCCAACGGAAAGGTCGACCGGGCCGCCCTCCTCCGCGCCGCCGGAACACCGTGGCGCGGCACGCGCGACGGCGCCGTGCCCGTCACCGCCGAGCAGCGGCCGGTACTGGAGATCGCCGAGCGCCTCCTCGACGTCCGCGGCCTGCGCCCCGACGACCGCTGGATCCCGAACGGCGGTGACTCGCTGACGGCGCTGCGGTTCCGCTTCGAGATCCACCGCCGCTTCGCCGTCGACCTGCCCCAGGACCTGGTGCTGCACGCCGACTTCGCCGCCCTCGCGGACGCGGTGCACGCGCCCGGCCCCCGTGCGGGCGAGCACCCGCCGGTGCCGTCGGCCTCGCAGGATCCGGTCGCACCGGCCACCGGCGAGCAGGAACGCCTCTGGCTCCTGCACGTACGAGACCCGGAAGACCGCTCCTATGATGTGCCGCTCGCCTTCCGGATCAAGGGCCGCGTCGACACCGAAGCACTCCACCGCGCGGTGCGCTCACTGGTGGAGCGGCACCCCGCCCTCCGTACCCGACTGGTCCCCGCCGCGGACGGACTGCTCCAACGCGTCGAAGGGCCCTACGATCCCTGGCAGCCGCTCGACCGCCGACCGGGGGAGCGGTGGCAGGACACCGCCGACCGCTTCTTCGCCCACCGCTTCGACCTCACCGAACCCCGGATGCTCCGCGCCGCCTGGACGGAGCGGGCCGACGGCGGTCTCCTGCTGCTCCACCTGCACCACGCCGCCGTGGACGGCTGGTCCCTCAACCTGCTCTTCCACGACATCAGCGAGACGTACACCGGCGCGGCCCACCGTCCGGCACCGGCCACCACCCCCCTCGACTTCGCGCGCTGGCAGCGCGACTGGCACACGAGCGACGCCTACGCGCGCCGCCGCGCCCGCCTGCTCGCCCACTACGAAGGCGAGACCCCGCTCGGCCACTACGAAGGCGAGACCCCGCTCGCCCACTACGAAGGCGAGACCCCGCTCGGCCACTACGAAGGCGAGACCCCGCCGTCACCCGCCCTGCCCGCCCCCGCACGAACGGACCGACCGCGGGCGAGGCTGCTGCGCACCTCCCTCGACCTGGTCCGCCGCGCCGCCCTGGACCGGCGTGCCGCCGAAGCCGGTCTGACGAGGTTCCAGCTCCTGGTGTCCGCGTTCACCGCGAGCCTGTACGGAGTGACGGGACAGCCCCGCCCGCTGGTCGCCACTCCGGTGGCGCACCGCCCCCGTCCCGAATTCGCCGACGCCGTCGGCATGTTCGCCAACACCGTGCTGCTGGACCTGACCGCCCGCCCCCATGACACCCTGGGCACTCAGCTCGCGGAACACGCCGCTACTGTGCACGCCGTCCTGGAAGGTCAGGAGGTCGCCCTCGCCGACGTCCTCACCGGCCCGGCGTTCCGCGACCGCACCCCGCTGTTCGACTACCTGTTCGTGCTGGAGAACACCGAGTTCTCCCGACTGCGACTGGAAGGCTGCGAGACACAGCCGCGCCCGCTGGAGCCGACGGGCGTCAAGTGCGCCCTCACCCTGTCGGTGGTCGAGCACGCATCCGGCCTCGACTGCCTGTGGGAGTACCGCGACGACATCGGCGCCGAGCGCGCCGCCGCCGCGGCCCGGATCTTCCGCGACGCCCTCGACCACCTGACCGCCGCCACCCCGATCACCCTGCGCGAACTGGTCGCACCCCACCGCCGCTCCCTCGCCGGCCCAGGCACCGGCCGCGGCACCGAGCGGGAGCCTGACTTCACCACCGTGGCCGACGGGTTCGCCCGCCAGGTCAGCCGCACCCCCGAGGCCCCCGCCGTCACCCTCGACGGGACCACCCTCACGTACGCCGACCTGGACGCGCAGGCCGCGGAGGTCGCGTCCGCCCTGAGCGCCTTCCGTCCGGCCGATCCCACCGCACCGGCGACCGTCGCCCTCTACCTCCAGCCCTCCGTCGAACACATAGTCGCGCTGCTGGCGGCGGCCCGGCTCAACCTGACCGTCGTCCCCCTCGACCCCGCCTATCCGCCGCCGCTGCTGCGACACGTGCTCGACCAGGCCCAACCGCTGTGCGTCGTGGTCGCCCCCGAGGACATCGCCGTCCTCGGCGCCATCGCACCGCCCCACCTGCCACGACACACCGTCACCCTCACCGACTCGCCCCGAGCCGACCGGGTACCCCACCGGCACCAGGGGCTGCGCCCGCTGTACACCCTGTTCACCTCCGGCTCCACCGGGGTCCCGAAGGGCGTCCAGGTCCCCGACCGGACCCTGTGCAACCTGCTGACCTGGCAGCGGACCGAGGGCGCACTGAACACCCCCGCCGTCACCCAGCAGTTCTCCATGCTGTCCTTCGACGTCTCCTTCCAGGAGATCCTGACCACCCTGTGCTCCGGCGGCGAGCTGCGCCTGGTGAAACCGGCCTGGCGGCAGGACGTTCCGGCCCTGCTCGAACAGTTGGAGAGCGGGGCGGTGGAACGGATCTTCCTGCCGTACGTGGCCCTGCAACTCCTCGCCGAACACGGCGTACGCCTGGGGCGGTTCCCGTCCAGGCTCCGCGACGTCGTGACCGCGGGCGAGCAACTGGTGTGCACCGACGCCGTCCGAGGCTGGTTCGCGGGACTTCCGGGTGCCCGGCTGTTCAACCACTACGGCCCGACCGAGACCCACGTCGTCAGCGGTCTGTGCCTCGAAGGCGACCCAGCCGGCTGGCCGACCCGTCCCGCGATCGGAAGCCCGGTGACGGGAGCCGTCCTGCGCGTGGTCGACGAGACCGGCCTCCCCGTCCCGCCCGGCGTCACCGGCGAACTGCTCATCGGCGGCCCCATGGCCGGCCGCTGCTACCTCGGCGACGACGACGTCCACCGGGACCGGTTCGTGGAGGACCCCGACCTCGGCACCTGCTACCGCACCGGCGACCGGGCCCACTTCGACGGGCAGGGCATGCTGCACTACGCGGGCCGTGACGACGGCCAGGTCAAACTCGCCGGTCACCGGCTGGAGCTGGGACAGGTCGAGGCCGCGCTGCTCCAGTATCCCGGGGTGGCGGGTGCCGTCGCCGCCGTGCAGGACGGCAGGCTGCTGGCCGTCCTCCAGTGCCACGGCGAGGACCCCGACCCGACCGGCCTCGCCGCACACCTCGCCGGCCTGCTCCCGGCCTACGTACGCGTCGCCCGCTTTCGCCTGCTCCCGGACCTGCCGCGCACACCGAGCGGCAAACTGGACCGCCGGGCGGCACTCACCGCACCGGGCCGGGAACTGCTGCCCGGTACTGCGACGGCCGACACCTTGTCCCCCCTTGAACGACGCCTGACCGGCCTGTTCGAGACGGCGACCGGCAAAGCGGTCGGGGTGGACCAGCGGTTCTTCGACGCCGGGGCCACCAGCCTGGACCTCATGCGCTTCCACCTGAGATGCGCGGGAGAGGGAGACCTCCCCTTCTCCGTACCCGACCTGTTCGAGCACGTCAGCCTGCGCGCGCTGGCCCGAGCCGTCTCGGACCGTCCCGCAGCCGACGAATCGGCCGGTGACGCGGCCGCTGATACAGCCGGTGACACAACTGGTGGAACGGGCGCGGGACGACCGGAGGAGGCGGTCGCCGTCGAGCAGCAGGTCGCCTCTGGTGAACCAGTCACCGTCGACACACGTGCCGTCGTCGACACATGTGCCGCCCTCGACGCACGTGCCGCCCTCGACACACGTGCCGCTTCCGGCGTATGTGCCGCATCCGATGAACCCGTCGCGGTCGTCGGGATGGCCGTGCGCCTGCCCGGCGCGGCCGACCTGGCCGCCTTCTGGGACCTGGTCACCACCGGCCGCCGAGGCATCGAGCACTTCCCGACGACCGACGGCCGGATCGGCGCCCGCAGCCAGTTGGCGGGCCCCCTCGCCTTCGACCCGGGCCGATTCACGATCAGCCCGCACGAAGCCCGGTACATGGACCCGCAGCAGCGCCACCTGCTGATGAACTGCGTCGAGGCACTCGCCCACGCCGGCCTCGGCGACCCGACCGCCCAGCGGGTGGGGATCGTCGCCTCCTGCGGCGAGAACACCTACTTCCAGCGCATGCTGCGCGAGGGCGACCCGGACGCGCTGCCCGACACCTTCCGCCTCGGCCAGCACCACGAGAAGGACTTCCTCGCCACCAAGTCCGCCTACCGGCTCGGACTAACCGGTCCGGCGCTGACGGTGCAGACCGCCTGCTCCAGTTCCCTCGTCGGCGTGCACCTCGCCGCCGGGATGCTGCGACAGGGCGACGCCGACGTGATGCTCGTCGGCGGAGTCCTCGTCGACACCGACCTGACCGACGGCTACACCTACCTGCCACAGCACATCTTCTCGCCGGACGGACACTGCCGGCCCTTCAGCGCGGACGCGGAGGGCACCGTCGGAGCCAGCGGCACCGCCGTCGTCGTCCTCAAACCGCTCGCCGCCGCCCGCCGCGACGGCGACACCGTGTACGCCGTCGTCACGGGGTCCGGCGTCACCAACGACGGCTCCGACAAACTCGGTTACAGCGCGCCCGCCCTCGCGGGACAACGCGCCGCCATCCGGGCGGCCCTGACCCGCAGCGGTCGTCGTGGCGCCGACCTCGGATACATCGAGGCACACGGCACCGGAACCCGGCTCGGTGACCCCGTGGAGGCCGCCGCGCTGCGCCAGGCTTACGGACTGGCGGACGACGCGCGCGTGCCCCTGTCGTCCGTGAAGAGTCAGATCGGACACCTCGGGGCCGCGGCCGGCGTGGTCGGCCTGGTGCGGGCCGTGCTCGCCGTGCACCACGGGATCATTCCGCCCACGGCCGACTTCGACCGGCTCAACCCGGCGATCGAAGACGGCCCGTTCCGCATACCGGTCACGGCCGAGCCCTGGCCGACGGCCGTTCCCAGGGTGGCCGCCGTGAGCTCCTTCGGAATCGGCGGGACCAACGCCCATGTGCTGCTGGAGCGGCCGCAGGACAGCCCGGCCCCGCGCGTTCCGGAGACGGTGCCGTGCCTCACCCTGTCGGGCAGTTCCGACACGGCCGTACGCGCCGACGGCCGCCGTATCGCCGACTACCTGGACGCGCACCCCGACACCTATCCGCGGGTGCTGCGTCACCTCCAGGCCGGCCGGCCCGCGCTCGGACACCGTGCGGCGGCGGTCTGCCCGGACGCCGCCTCCGCCGTCGAGTGGTTGCGGGCCCTCACGACGACCGCACCACCACCGTCCCGGACCCGGCTGCCCGCCGACTCCCTCGACCCGCACACCCTCGCCGAGGCATGGACGGCCGGACACACCCTCGTATGGCCCGCGGGTCCGGCCCCCGCGCCCTGGGACTTCCCGCCGCCCGCCTTCGAGACGGCCGAGTTCGACTTCCTGCGCCGAAGCGGCCCGCCACAGACCGCGGCACCGGCGGGCGCGCCGGCCGAGGCCGAGCAGGCGGCCCGACTGCCCGCGGCCCAGTGGCTGCACCAGCCGCTGTGGACGCGACTGCGCCGCGCCCGCGCCGACGGCCACGGACCCCGGCGTACTGCCGTGGTGGTCACGGCCCCCGCTGCGGACGGCGAGTCGTGGCGCTGCCTGGAGCAGTACTACGGCCGGGTCGTGACCGTCCGCGCCGGCGGTTCCTTCACCCGTCTCGACGAGGACCGCTACGTGGCCGACCCCGCCGATCCCGAGCACCTCGCCGCCCTGTTCGCCCACCTCACGGGCCCCACCGCGCCCGCCGTCGACTGGCTCCACGCGCTGCCGCTCGCCCTGGACGGCGGCCTGCGCACGTCCGACCTGGAAACGGCCCAGTGGGCCTGCCTCGACACGGTGGCCGCCCTCGCCCTGGCGCTGGCCGGCCTCCCGGACGAGCAACGGCCGCGCGCATGGCTGCTGTCCCATCAGGCGCAACCCGTCACCGGTACCGTCCGCGTCCCGGAGGCGGGCCTGCTCGCCGCGGCCCTCGAAGTCCCCCGGCAGGAACTCGGCGTGCTCCTGCACTGGGCCGACCTGCCCGGCCCCCGTCCGGCCGACTGGGCGGCCCACCTGTCCGACCTGCTCCTGGACACCGCCCTCTCGGCGACG
This sequence comes from Streptomyces sp. NPDC056161, assembly GCF_042268025.1. Classification (NCBI taxonomy): domain Bacteria; kingdom Bacillati; phylum Actinomycetota; class Actinomycetes; order Kitasatosporales; family Streptomycetaceae; genus Streptomyces; species Streptomyces sp. NPDC056161. Next base: position 11,539 of record NZ_JBHJUV010000065.1, on the reverse strand, counting down.
GCGGGCGCGACGGCGACAGTGACACAGGCAGCGGCAGGGACGGCAGCAGGGACAGAGGCAGGGATGGAACAAGGGACAGAGGCAGGGACAGAGGCAGGGACGGAACAAGGGACAGAGGCAGGGACAGAGGCAGGGACGGAACAAGGGACAGAGGCAGGGACGGAACAAGGGACAGAGGCACGGACAAAGGCAGGGACAGCCACGGCGACGGTCAGCACGACGGCCACTGCCCCGGCTATGGCCACGGCCACTGTAGTGGGGCTGCGCGACGGCTTCTGGTGGCACCGCGCCATCCAGCCCGTCCCCGCGCCGCAAGCCGTTCCGGCCGCCGTTCGTCCCGCCGACCCGGGCACCCACCTCGTACTCGGCGGAACCGGCGGCATCGGCAGCACCCTGGCCGCTCACCTGCTCGACCACCCCGGCAACCGCGTGGTCCTGGTCGCGCGCGGCACCGACGTCCCGGCCGCGCTCCGGGCGTTCACCGACCGCGTCACCCTCGTCCCCGCCGACCTCGCCACCGAGGAACCGGAGAAGGTCGCCGACCGGCTCGCCCCGTATCTCGGCGGTCTCGTCGGCATCGTCCACGCCGCCGGAACCGCCGCGGGCGGGCTCCTCGCCCGGCGTGAGCCCGCGGCCGCCCGCCGCACCACGGGGGCCCGGCTGCGCGGCGCCCTGCTCGTCGAACTGCTCATCGCCGAGCACGCTCCCGCCTACGCGCTCTCCTGCTCGTCGATGGCTGCCCGATTCGGCGGAGTCGGCCAGTTCGACTACGCGGCGGCGAACGCCTGCCTGGACGCCTACGCCCACCACGCATCCCGGGCCGACGACGCCACCGCGCGGATGAGCATCGGCTGGGACGCATGGCAGGGCGTCGGCATGGCGGCGAACACGTTGCGCGCCGACGCCCGCCACCAGGCACACCTCAAGGTCGCGCTCACACCCGAGGAGGGCGCGACGGTGTTCGAGCGGGCACTGCACCTGCAACTGCCGCACCTGATGGTCAACACCACCGACCTGGCCGCGGCGCGGATCTTCTACGAACCCCTGCCCGGCGAGCACAGGACCGCCGAGGTCGCCGCTCCCGCCACCGACCCGACCGCCGAACTCACCGGCATCCTCCTCGATCTGCTCGGCGTGGACACCGTCGATCCGCAGACCGCGCTGTACGACCTGGGCGCCGACTCGCTGACCCTCCTGGAACTCCTCGACGAGGTGAAGCGGCGCCTCGGCACCGACATCGAACTGTCACGCCTCAGCCACCGGGTGAGTCTCGCCGAGATCCTCGGCCATCTCGCCACCGGTACCCGGCCGCCGGAGGCCGTGGACATCGAGGCGGAGGCGGGCGTGGAGCCGGAGGTGTGGCAGCCCGGGGCCGGTCGGGACGTGCTGTGCCTGGTGCATCCGGTCGGCGGAGACATCCAGGCGTACCGCCCCCTGGTGGCGGCCCTGCCCGACGACCTGACGGTCTGCCTGATCGCCGACCCGGCGTTGCGTGACCCCGCGCCGCCCCCCTGGTCGATCACCGACCGCGCCGCGCGCTACCTGGCCGCCGTGCGGGACGCGTTTCCCGGCCCCGACCGCCGGTTGCGGCTCGCCGGCTGGTCGTTCGGGGCCTGGACCGCGCTGTCCATGGCGGCCCTCGCCGAGTCCGAGAACCGTCCGGTGGACGCCCTGTACCTGCTCGACCCGCCCCCGCCCGACGCGGGCCGACGTTTCGCCGCCTACGACGAGGAACAGGTGGACGCCGTCTTCGCCCGCGAGTTGAGCGGCGGCGGCCCGGGACGGCTGACGGAGCCGGGCCGCGCCTACGCCGAACGCCTCGCGCGCTGCTGCCGTGCCAACCTCGCCGCCATGGCCGAGCACCGGCTGCCCCGCCTCGACGCCACCCCGACCACCGTGTGGCGCGCGGACCGCCCCGCCGAAGGGCTCCTCGCGCCGGAACCGGGCGCGCCGGACGACTGGGACGACCATCTGCCCCGCCCGCTGCGCGTCCACCACGTCGACGCCGACCACTACGAACTCGTGGCGCAGCCGCACGTCCGGGACATCGCCGCCGTCCTCGCGGCGGCCCCGCCCGACGTCCGGCCGGACCCCGCCGGACGGCCCTGAGGAGGCGACGGCCTTGAGGAGGCGACGGCCCTGAGGAGGCGACGGCCTTGAGGAGGCGACGGCCTTGAGGAGGCGACGGCCTTGAGGAGGCGACGGCCTTGAGGAAGCGACCACCGTCTGCCAGGAGACTCGCACGTCGGCCGCGTCGAACGAGCCCCCGGGCGGCCGACCTGCCCTTCGCGGCCGGCTTCCGCCGGGCCGACGACACGATCCACGGCAACCTCGCCCCCATCAGCCACATCCGGCCCTCCCGGGCCGCCTGACAACTTACGGAGGTCCCTCATGGAGGACTACGCACTGCGGGCCGTCGAACGGCTCACCACCCGCCCCGCCGAGCCCTACGAGACCATCACCGTCGCCCCCGTCACACCGGTGCTGGGCGCCGAGGTCACCGGCCTCGACCTGGCGCAGGAGCTGACACACCGGCAGGAGAAGGAACTCAAGCACGCCTTCCACACCCACCACGTCCTGGTCTTCCGCGACCAGGACATCACGCCCGAGGAACACAAGCGGTTCGCCGGCGTCTTCGGCGCACTGCACCCCGTCGCCCTCGCGCCCGAGGGTTCCGACCCGCACATCCTGGAGATCAAGGCGAACAAGGAGTCCCGGGCCGTCGCGGGCAACGGCTGGCACGCCGACGGCACCGCCGACACCGCGCCGTCGCTCGGCTCGATGCTGTACATCACGACGATCCCCGAGGGCGGCAGCGGCGGTGACACCCTCTTCGCCAACATGCACCTCGCCTACGAACTGCTCTCACCCGCCCTGCGCGGCTTCCTGGAGGGTCTGACCGCCCTCCACGACGGAGCCCTGCCGTGGACCGCCGCCGGCCAGACCCCGCCCCCCGAGTATGACGTACCGCGCACCGTGCACCCCGTCGTCGTCCGGCATCCGGAGAACGGCCGCAAGCTGCTGTTCGTCAACGCCCCTTACACGTCGCACATCACCGAGCTGTCCCGGGCCGAGAGCGACGCCCTGCTGGAGCTGCTGTACGCACACACGGCCCGGACCGCGCTGCTGCACTGCCGGGTCCGCTGGCAGGAACGCACCCTCGTGTTCTGGGACAACCGCAGCGTCCAGCACCACGCCGTGTGGGACTACTTCCCACACACCCGGGAGGGGCGTCGGGTGGCCATCGACGGTACGAGCCTGCACGCCTGACCGGTCCCGCCCCGACGGACGCCCCGACCGATGCGAAGGAGCCCCGTGACGATGCCCGCCGGCCCGGAGGCGTTCCGTCGTCCGAGCAGCGCGCCGCCAACGCCCTGGGGCGTCGTCGAAGCGCACACCGAGGCGCACCCCCCCTCCCGCAGGGTGATGGCGGCGGTGCCCTCGGTGGTGGAGTCGTCGCGGGGCGTCGGGCGGCGCCGCCCGGCACGGGAGGAACCCACGCGGGCCGTCGGCACGGTGACCTGCACGGGGGATGGCAGGGCCGGGCGCGAGAAGCAGGGTGCGCTCAGCCAGTCGGCCCTGGCAGGATCCGAGGATGCCGATCATCGACGTTTCGCCAGGAGTGGCCATCGCCTACGAGAGCTTTGGCGATCCCAGTGATCCCCCTGTGCTGCTCGTGATGGGCTTTGGTGCCCAGATGATCGCCTGGCACGAGGACTTCTGCCGTGCGCTGGCGGATCGTGGGCGCTACGTGATCCGATACGACAACCGGGACAGCGGCCTGTCCACCGGGTTCGACGAGCACCCCGTCGACATCGGGCGGTTCATCGACGCTGTGAGCTCGGGAGACATCCCTTCCGCCCTCGCGATGGCCCCCTACGGGTTGCAGGACATGGCCGACGACGGCCTCGGCCTGCTCGCGACAGCTACGACCGCGCCCACTACCCCGCCGGCGTCGGGCGTCAGCTCGCAGCGATGATCCTTGGCGGCTCACGCGCGGACGCGCTCCGGGAGCTTCGGGTGCCGACGCTCGTGATCCATGGCCTGGACGACACGCTGATCGACCCCAGCGGTGGGCACCGCACGGCGGACCTGGTGCCGGGAGCCAAGCTCTTGCTGATCCCCGACATGGGCCACGACCGCCCGCGCGAACTCTGGCCCGAGATCATCGATGCCGTGGAGGCTCACACCAGCCGAGCACGTAGCACGCAGCAGGTGGCACGCGGCACGTGGCACGTACGGCGCAAGGCGTGGCGGGCGCCGGGCACTCTGCGACGCCGGCGTGGAGGACACCGTAATCCGCGCGGCCCGCCGCGTCATCGACCTGTGGGCGGTGGTCTGGGCCGTTCGGGTGCGGCTGGGCTCAGGACTGGCCGCGGCCAGGAGAGACGATCTCGATCCCTCATCGGACCCCGTCCGCCCATCAGTCACTCCTGTCAAGGCTTTTAGGCGCGTCACACCCCTTGACGTACTGACAAACAGGGACGAAGAATTGCCGCCGTCTGATTGACAACGTTGTCTTAAGTGTTCAGAGAGGCGCCGAGAGTGTTCCAAGGATCTCCGCAGATCAACCGCCGCCGCTTCGTCCAACTCCTCGGTGCCTCCACCGCCCTGGCGACGCTTCCCGTCGCGGCCGGCAGCGGTACTGCCCGCGCCCAGGGGAACTCCCACACGGAACGGGACGCGGTGGCGGAGACCTACTATCGCGTCCTGGTGAACCACACCCACTGGTCGGAGACGCAATGGGACCCGGCTCGCGGCTACTACACGGACAAGGACTTCGGCTTCGCCGTCGTGCTCGGCAACGCCGTGCTGCTCACCCGGGGAAGCTACGACAGCGACCGAGCGGGGACGGACGAACGGACGCTCAAAGCCCGGACCGTAGCGACGATCCAGCACTTCGCCGCCTCCAACCGCTTCACCGGCGGCACCCAGTGGGGCCGGACCCTGTTCTTCGACACCACCTTCCAGCTGTACTTCGTACTCGCTGCCCGGCTGCTGTGGGACGACCTCGACGAGGCCACCAGGACCAACGTCGACACCATCGCCCGGGAACAGGCCGCCTACACCACGAACTTGGGCACGAGCGACGATCCGAACTCCGGTAGCTGGACCCCGCACGGTCTGCTCGGCGGCTATGAGGGAGACACCAAGCTGGAGGAGATGGGCGTCTACGCACAGTCCCTGGCCCCCGGACTTGCCTGGGCCGCGGACGATCCGCGGCACACCGACTGGGACAAGGCGTTCGGGGCCTGGTCGCGCAACGAGACCGGACTGCCGCAGGCAGACCGGGCGAACCCGGCCCTCGTCGACGGTGTTCGCGTCTCCGACAACACCGCCCGCAACCTGTACGACACCTTCATCGTCGAGAACCACGGATCGTTCGCGCCGCACTACCAGGAGGAACTGTGGCGTACGTCGGGCCGTAACGCCGCCCACTTCATCACCGCGGGCCGGGCGTTGCCGCAGGTGCTGACCGATCAGCCGAACGCCGACGCGCTGTGGCGCACCCTCCTCGGCGTGATGAGCGACGCCGGCGAGCCGCTGATGCCCATGGTCAACGACCGTGAGCACCTCTACGGCCGTGACGTGATCCCGCTCGCCTTCCTCGCCCAGGTCGTCGGCGATCGCGCGGCGGCACGAGCGGAGGTGGCCCTGGCGGAAAGACTGGAGGCGTACCAGAAGTACCCCCCGGAGTACCGGCTGGCGAAGTTCTCCGGCGAGCCGAAGTACGAGCCGGAAGCCCGTGCCGAACTGGCCATCAGCTATCTCCTGCATGTGTGGGCCGCCGGTCAGGGCCGTACGGTACGTCCTCTGTCCCAGGACGAACTGTTCCGCCAGGCGTCGGGGGTGACCGACTTCGGCGCCGGACCCGGCCTCGTGTCGCACCAGTCGGCCGCTGCCTGGGCGGGCGCCGCCACCAAACCGGGCTTCGTGAAGTTCGCCTGGCAACCGGCCCACGACGACTGGCTGTTCAAACTCGGCGGGGCCACACCCATGTTCCTGCCCACCGCCGCAGCACAGGTGACGAACCGTCAGGTGCGCACGTACACCAGTCGGCGCGACGGGTTCGACGGCAGCGCCACGATGCTGGGGGCCGCGTCAGGGTACGCGGGCTACACCACCCTGCCCACCGGCGCCGTCGTCTACGCGACGACCGGCATCGCCGCGGGTGAAGGGCATCTGGAGCTTTACAACCTCACCATGCCGGGCGTGCCGGGCCTGACGGGGTCGCGGACCTATCGATTCGCGGAGGGCAGCGCCACCGTGGCCGCCCAGGACACCCAGGCGTCGGCCGCCGCGCCCCGCGTCGACGAAGTGACCTTCCCCCGCACCGCCGTCCGGCACCTGCGCATGCTCGGCGTCCGGCCCGACCCGGCGTACGGCTATTCGCTCTACGCCTTCGAAGCGCGCGACGCAGGAGACGGCGCCGACCTCGCTCAGGGCGGCACGGCCACCGCCTCCTCCTACGACCCGGGCAAGGAGCCGGCCCTGGCCGTCGACGGGGACGCCACGACCCGGTGGGCGGTGTCGCGGGCGGACCGCCCCCGGGCGGACAGTTGGCTCGCCGTCGATCTCGGGGCCACACACACGGTGGACCGTGTCACCCTGCGCTGGGAGGCGGCCGCAGGCCGTGCCTACACGGTGCAGGGCTCGACGGACGGGCAGCAGTGGAGCGACCTCGTCTCCTGGCCCGTGCCCGACGTCTCCAGCCAGGGTGGCTGGCTCGACGTCGACGGCCGTGCGGGGCTGCTGGTGCGGGGCTCGAAGCGGCCGCTCACGGTGTACGACGACACCATCGTCCTCGCCGACGGCCCGGCCGCACCTCTCCTGGTCGAAGGACTCCCCGGCGCGTCGGCCGACATCCTGCGCGAACGCGCCCGTGCCGAAGTCCCGCAGGCTGACAGTGGCTCCGTCGGCACCGCTCTCACCGAAGACCACCTGAGCCTGTTCAACCTGTCCGGTCAGCAGGTCACGACCCGCGTCGACATTCCGCAGCCCGCCTCCCGCCTGGTGCTGTTCGAGGGCCGGCAGACGGTGACCGCCTCCGGCAGTGCCTACGACGCCGAACTGGACGCCGCCACCGCACGCCTGCTGCCCCCGCGGCTGACGCTGAGCCCGGTGTCCGGTGGGCGGCTGCCCGTCGGCCTCCGGGCGGAGGTCGTCGACGGTGCCACCGTGCGGCTCACCGGTCCGGCCTGCCGCATCCGGGTGACCGGTCAGGGACAGACCGAGCTGGTGGCGGTCCGTGGCGGACGTACGACGACTGTCACGTTGAGCCGGGCGGTGGCCTACCCCCTGGACGACCTGGCGCTGGGACGCACCGTCTTCCCGACCAACCCCCTTCCACCCGGCATGTCGGATCCCGCCGCGGCCGTGGACGGCGATCCGGCGACGGCGTGGACGCCCGGACCCGACGGCCGCCTGGTCGTCGACCTTGGCGCGCAGTTCCGCGTGCGCGACCTGCGCACGGAGTGGGGCGGCGGCCGGGTGCCCGGCCTCCGAGCGGAATTCAGCAGCGACGGCCTCGCCTACACACCGGCAGGCGAGCTGACCGGTCACGGCCGCGCTCGCGGGCTCACCACAGATGCCACCGCACGGTACGTGGCGCTGTCGACCGACGCGGGCGGCAAGAACGACGCCGGGCTCGTCAGCTTCTCGGTGCGTTGAGGGCCTGTGGTCCGTGAAGGGGCCCCGGCCGTCCGGTCGGGGCCCCGACGCAATGATTACGCTGCGCAATTCTATGAGCGCCCTGAGTGTTTGCACGGAAAGAGAGGGTGGCGCTTCAGATCCCCTGTGACTCGCCGATGGATCATCGGAGCGGGTCGAGTAAAGAGTCATTTGGGATAAACTCGTCGAGTATGTCGTCATCGGGACATAAAGCAAGGGGCGGCCCTGGCGGTCCGGATGCCTATCGCGCTCCCATAGGTGACCTGGACGAGGCAGCTGTGCTCGTGGACCCGAGCGCGATCATCGTGTTCGCCACATCGACTGCTGGAGCCCTGCTGGGGTACGCGGTGGAAGAACTGTGTGGACAGTCCTTCCGTTCGGTGCTGGCCGACCCCGAACGGGAGGAGGCACTGCTCGCCTGCGGGGGGAATGCGCGAGTGCGTGCGAAGTCGGGCAATCTCCTGGGCGTTTCGATCCGGGTTTCGAGCCTGGTCTCAGCCGAGCCGGGACGGGCGATGACACTCCTCCTGTTCTCGTCGGACGCCCATGGGAAGGCCGGCGCCACAGGTGAGTTCGCGGGCCGTGCGTGTGACCGTATCGATCTGCTTCACAGGATCATGGGCAGCCTCGGAAACTCGCTTGAAGTGAAGCAGATGTGCGATGCGCTCGTCAGCGCACTGGTTCCCGATTTCGCGGACTGGGCTGCCGTCGATCTCGCTCTTGCGGTGTTCGACGGGGATCCCCTGCCTACTCTGAAGGGACCCTGGCCTTCTCACGCCCGGATGGGCGCAGTGCGTACCGCACGGGGTCTCCGCATTGATCTGAAGGCGCGGGACCGGGCCGTCAGCCGCACTCCGGAATTCTGGCGAAGTCAGCAAGTGCGCATGAACAGAGCTTTTCTGACGCCGGATCTGACGGTGCTGACTCGGGGTGCGACGGTAGAGGCCGAGTTTCTGCGAGCTGTACTGCCGAAAGGGGCACGCTCTGAGATCGTGGCTCCGTTGTTCACCGACGACGGGCTGATGGGTGTGTTGAGCGTGGCACGTCGGGCCTGCGCGCAACCTTTCGACGAGGAGGACCTGAAGCTCGTCCAGGAAATCCTGCCCAAGGCATCACTGAACCTGAACAACGCCTGGAGGTACGCGCGCGAATACCGCACGGCGGTCAGTCTCCAGAGAAGCCTGCTGCCGCGGACCTTCACCACGATCACGTCGGCGGAGACAGGGGGAACTTACGTCGCGGCCGGCGCGGGACGCGGTGTCAGCGGTGACTGGTACGACGTCATTCCGCTGTCGTCGTTCCGGACCGCTTTCGTTGTCGGTGACGTGGTGGGTCACGGCTTGGGTGCGACGGCACTGATGGGGCGGCTGCGGACCGCGGTGCAGAGCTTCGCCGATCTGGACCTGGATCCCGAGGAACTGCTCTCCCGGCTCGACGATCTGGTAGGGCGCATGTCCGCTGAGCGGGAGTCCGCCGGCGGCCGAGCCGACGACGGGGTCACCGGGACCACGTGTCTCTACGCTGTCTATGACCCGGTCAGCCGCCACTGTCTGATGGCCAGTGCGGGGCATCCGGCACCAGCCGTGGTCCGTCCGGACGGCAGTGTCCACTTCATCGACCTGGATCCGGGTCCGCCACTGGGCGTCTGGAGTGCGCCCTTCGAAATGACGGACGTCGAACTGGCTGCCGGAAGTGTGCTCGTTCTCTACACCGACGGATTGCTGCGGGAACACGAACAGGGCTCAGAGGGCGTCAGCATGTTGCGGCGTCAGCTCGCGCAGGTGGTCTCCGTGCCGGGCGTCGGCCTGCAAGAAGCAAGCCGCGACATTGTTGCGGCGATGTTGCCCACCGTGCCGGAGGACGACGCGGCACTGCTCCTCGCACGTACAAGGGAACTACCCGCGACCGACATGGTCCACAGGGATCTGGCAGTCGACGTATCGGTCGTGGCGGAGGCAAGAAACCTGGTCGCCGACCAACTGGCGGCGTGGGGATTGGAGGATCTCGCGTTCACCGCCGAGATCGTGGCAAGTGAACTGGTCACCAACGCCATCCGCCACGCCGACGGGCCCATCGCCATGCGCCTGCTCCACGACGGCATCGTCATCTGCGAAGTCACTGACGCCAGCAACACTCAACCGCGGATGCGTCGCGCACGCTCGACGGAGGAGAACGGCCGTGGTCTGTACATTGTCGCTCAGCTGGCGAGACGCTGGGGCTGTCGCTATGGCCGCAGGGGCAAGACCATCTGGGCGGAACTCACCTGACCTCCATCGTGAGGTGCCGCAGACCACGTGCCAGGGGCGGGCCAGGTCGATGCCTCGACGGTGTGGTTCGAGGGTGCAGAGAGTGTACGGGGACAGAACCCGGCTGACGACGGTGGCCAGGACGACGTCCCGTGGCCCCGTCCGCCGTTCTACTCGGGCCCACGCAGGAGAGTGAGCAGATCATCGATCACGGCCTCGGGCCTGGCGCGTCCATCGAGCGAAAGGTGACCGGAGATCGCCAGCTCGGCGGCGCCCTGCACAGCAGCCCGGAGTACCGCTGTCAGCCTTTCCGGCTCGGCTCCCGCCGGAAGGGCTCCAGCCTCCTGCGTCTCGGCGACGAGCCCGATGAGGGCGAGTTCCGCTTCCTGAGCGGCGCGGACGAGTTCGGCCGCGACGTCCGTCGGCCACCTGCCGTAGATCAACCGGAAACGGTTCGGGTGGGCTACGGCCCTGGCGATGGCCCAGTGCAGGCTGTCCCGCAACCGCTCAGCTGCGGGCTGGTCGCGGTCGCCGTGGAACGATGCCGCCTTCTGGCGGAGCTCCCGGGCGGCCACCGCGGCCAGGAGCGCTTCTTTGCTGGCGAAGTGCTTGTACGGAGCGTTGTGTGAAACGCCTGCACGACTGCCGACCTCGCGCAGCGTGACCGCCTCGATGCCGCCGTCGTCCAGCAACGCCTGGGCAGCATCGAGCAACCGTTCTCGGGTGGGCTGGGACATGGCAGCAGCATAGCGATGAGGTTGACAGTGACAACCCACCCACCTAGGGTTGACGTTGTCAACCTGGCCCGATTCCTCGGTGCTCCCGCTCGCCAGGCGCTCGCCGCCCCTTCGCCGCGCCGCCAAGCGAAGCTTCCGACTGTCAAAGAATTGAGGACGAAGTGGCCGCAAAAGGAGATTTTGACAGCATTCTGAATTCGCTCGTCCGCAGGATGAGCGCGATGCACTCCCTGTGGCTCGAAGCGTCCCACGACATGGATGCGACGAAGACGAACCACGTGGAGCGCGACGGCGTCCTGCCCATTGCGTTCTCCCTGTTCCATCAGGCCAACCTTCAGGACATCACCCTGGTCAGGCTGGGTGGCCCGCCGCCCGTCTGGAATCAGGAGTGGGCGGATCGCATCCAACTCGGCGTTCCGGACCACGGCAAGGATCGGTCTGTGGACGAGATGATGCAGCAGCGCATCGGGAACTACGAAGCGTTCTGCGACTACCAGCGCACGGTGTTCGACACGACAGAGACCTGGCTGCGCTCCCTGGAACCGGAATCACTCGGCGAGCTGGTTCTGAGCCGACCGCTCCCCGAACTCTTCGCGCGCACCTTCAGTGCCCGCGTCGCCGACAGCGATGGCCTCACCCGCTGGGACGCGATCGAGTGCTGGCTGTTCCAGCACGGGATCCGCCACATGGGCGAACTCGAACATGCGCGAGCCCTGGTGGGACTCGGCGGAATGACCTTCTAGCCACCGGAGAGATCGGATTTCGGTGGGAAGCACGTTTCTGAGAGGGCGTGCGACACGAAGTCGCACGAAGCGAGTGAATTGCACTGAAAGGAGGATCAGAGGTGTTGATGGTGTAATTCCGGGCCAGTGTCCACAGGCCCGT
>NZ_JBHJUV010000064.1:0-48362 GCF_042268025.1 Streptomyces sp. NPDC056161 | reverse complement strand
CCCGACGCCGTCAACTCCGCGATCTGCTGCAACGTCGCACCGACATCCGACGTACGCGTCGTCGTCATCGACTGGACCGAGACAGGCGCGTCCCCGCCCACCGCCACCGAACCGACATGGATCTGCCGCGACACGCGGCGCTCGGCGAGCTTGGTCGGAACGGACGGCATGCCGAGAGAAATCGCAGTCATCTGCTGTGCAACCCCAAGTCGTGGATCAAGATCCGGCCCGGACAGCGGGCTCCAGGCTCCAGGCTCCGAGATTACGCCACGACGGCCGAGGCCAGCACATCACCATGCGTAAACCCCACCATTGGGCGGCGGGCGGGAAACGTGTGCTCCCGCCCGCCTCCAACACCGTGTGGCTAGGAGATTTTCACGGGGTTAACGACGTCGGCGATGAGGACGAGGATCGTGAAGCAGATGAACACGCCGGCCACGACATAGGCCACCGGCATCAGCTTCGCCACGTCGAACGGGCCCGGGTCCGGGCGGCGCAGGACCTTGGCGAGGTTGCGGCGCAGGGCCTCCCACAGGGCGCCCGCGATGTGCCCGCCGTCGAGCGGGAGCAGCGGGAGCATGTTGAACAGGAACAGCGAGAGGTTGAAGCCCGCGACCAGCATCAGGGCCATCGCGAGCTGTTGGGTGGGCGGGATGTCGAGCGTGAAGATCTCACCGCCGACGCGGGCCGCGCCGACCACGCCCATGGGCGAGTCGGGCTGGCGCGGGGCGCCGTCGAAGGCCGCGTTCCACAGGGCCGGGATCTTGCCGGGCAGGCCGGCGATGGAGTCGACGGCCTCGCCGATCCGGTCGCCCATCCAGGTCACGGACTCCCCGAGGTCCTGGCGGACGACGCCGGTCGCGGCACTGAAGCCGAGGAAGCCGGCCGTGACGTACTGGCCCGGGACGATCTGGCCGCTGGAGTCCTTCTCGGCGACCTGGTTGGTGGCGATCTTCGCGTGCAGGGTCAGCTGCTCGCCCTTGCGGTCGACGACGATCGGCACCTGCTTGCCGGGGGTGGCGCGGATGAGGTCGGAGAGCTGGTTCCAGCTCTCGGTCCTGACCCCGTCGAAGGAGACGATCTTGTCGCCGGCCTTCAGGCCCGCGGCGGCGGCCGGGGAGGGCGCGTCGCCCGCCTTGCAGTTGTCCCGGTTCTGGCTCTGCGCGATGACGCACTGCGAGACGGAGCTGACGCTCGTCGTCTGCTGGGAGACGCCGAAGCCCATCAGGACGATGAGGAACAGGACGACCGCCAGGACGAGGTTCATGAAGGGGCCCGCGAACATCACGATGACCCGCTTCCACGGCTTGCGCGTGTAGAAGAGGCGGTTCTCGTCGCCGGGTTCCAGTTCCTCGAAGGCGGCCGAACGGGCGTCCTCGATCATGCCGCGCCACGGTGAGGTGGAGCGCGCGGCGATCCGGCCGTCCTCGCCGGGCGGGAACATGCCGATCATGCGGATGTAGCCGCCGGCCGGGATGGCCTTGATCCCGTACTCCGTGTCGCCCTTCTTGCGGGACCAGATGGTCGGGCCGAAGCCGACCATGTACTGCGGCACGCGGATCCCGAACAGCTTGGCGGTGGACAGATGCCCCAGCTCGTGCCAGGCGATCGAGAACAGCAGACCGACCACGAAGACGACTATGCCGAGGACCATCATCAGGGATGTCATGCACGCGCCTCCGCGGTCGCCGTCTGTGCTGTCAGTTCCCGGGCCCGGGTCCGCGCCCAGGTCTCCGCTTCGAGGACGTCCGACACGGTGAGCGAAGTTCCCGAACGCGGTGTGCCGTGCTCCTCGACGACCCGCGTGACGGTCTCCATGATCCCGTTGAAGGGCAGCGCGCCGTTGCGGAACGCCTCGACGCACTCCTCGTTGGCCGCATTGAACACCGCCGGGGCGGTGCCCGCGAGCCGCCCCACGTGCCGGGCGAGGTCGACCGACGGGAACGCCTCGTTGTCCAGCGGGAAGAACTCCCAGGTCGACGCGTTGCTCCAGTCGAAGGCGGGGGCGGCGTCCGGGACGCGTTCCGGCCAGCCGAGTCCGATGGCGATGGGTCCGCACATGTCGGGGGGCGTCGCCTGGGCGAGCGTGGACCCGTCGGTGAACTCGACCATCGAGTGGACGAACGACTGGGGGTGCACGACGACCTCGATGCGCTCGAAGGGGATGTCGTACAGCAGGTGTGCCTCGATGACCTCCAGGCCCTTGTTGACGAGGGTCGCGGAGTTGATCGTGATCACCGGACCCATGGCCCAGGTGGGGTGGGCGAGGGCGTCGTCGACGCTCACGTGCGCCAGCTCGGCCCTGGTACGGCCGCGGAAGGGGCCGCCGGACGCGGTGACCACCAGCTTGCGCACGTCCGCGCGGGTGCCGGCGGCGAGCGCCTGGAACAGTGCCGCGTGCTCGGAGTCGACCGGGATGATCTGACCGGGCTTGGCGAGCGCCTTGACGAGCGGGCCGCCGACGATGAGGGATTCCTTGTTGGCGAGCGCGAGGGTGCGGCCGGCCTCCAGGGCGGCGAGGGTCGGCGCGAGTCCGATGGAGCCGGTGATGCCGTTGAGGACCGTGTGGCAGTCGGAGGCGGCGACCCGGGTGGCCGCCTCGGGTCCGGAGAGGATCTCGGGGATCGGCTCTCCCGTGCCGTACCGCACGCTGAGCGCCTCGCGCAGGGCCGGTACGACGTCCTCGCGGGCCACCGCGACGGTCCGCACCCGGAGCCGGTGGGCCTGCTCGGCCAGGAGGGACACCCGGCCGCCGTTGGCGGACAGGCCGGTGACCCGGAAGCGGTCGGGGTTGCGCAGCACGAGATCGATGGCCTGGGTGCCGATGGAACCAGTGGAGCCGAGGATCACCACGTCCTTCGGACCGTCTCCCGCGAGGGGGTCGTAGACGAGGTGCGGGTCGGCGAGGGGCGCCGGGCTGGCGGGACTGTCGGTCATCCCCCCATTGTTGCCGCAAGAGGTGCCCGGAAGGACAGCGCGTCCCCCGGCCGCGTGGCATGTCTGGGCTTGGCGCGGAAGTGACCGAATTCCCCGTTTGTGGAACAGCCGTGAAGATCTCGTGATAGCACTGCTGTTCCTGACTACTTCCCGGGGGGAATTCCCATGCACCTGCGTGCCACCCTGCCCGCTGCCCTCGTGGGCGCCGCGCTGCTCACCGGCACCCTGCTCAGCACCCCGGCCGCGGCGGCCGGCGGTGTGACGATCCACCACGTCTGGTTCGACAGCCCCGGCTCGGACAACGGGTCCAACGCGAGCCTGAACGCCGAGTGGGTGCAGCTGAAGAACACCAGCCGGTCGGCGGTGTCCGTCAAGGGCTGGGTCCTGAAGGACGCCGCCAACCACAGGTACGTCTTCCCGGACATCCGGATAGGCGCGGGCAGGACCGTGAAGGTGCACACGGGCAAGGGCAGGAACACCGCGTCGGACCGCTACCAGAACCGCCGCGCGTACGTGTGGAACAACACCAGCGACACCGCCACCCTGACCCGGGCGAGCGGCGCGAAGGTCGACTCCTGCTCCTGGACGACGCGGGATCCCAGCGACAAGTGGTGCTGACCTCCGGGTGCCGGGGGCCGGTGACAAGTTTTGCCGCCTCCGGGTGCCGGGGTGCGGCCGTCACCTGACGCGAGGTGACGGCCGCACCGGGCACCGGCGCCCGGCCGGGTCCCGACCGGTGGCGCCGCCCTTCACCTGATGGGGCGATGCACGTTCGGCCGGGTGCTGGGGCCGGGGGTCGCGTCGGCGATCCACGGACCGTCGCCGGACGGGTCGACGATCCCCTGCTCCAGCCACTCGTAGACGCCGCCGAGGACGCCCTTGACGACCTTGCGGTCGACGTCGTCGGTGTTGACCCACAGGCGGCCGAACAACTCGTCGACCCGGATACGCGCCTGGTGGCAGAAGGCGTCGGCGAGCTGGTACGCCTCGCGCCCGTGGTCGCCCTGGCTGCGCAGCAGTTCGGCCCGGACGCAGGCGGCGCTCATCGCGAACAGTTCCGCGCCGATGTCCACGATCCGGCCGAGGAAGCCCTGCTTGGTCTCCATCCGGCCCTGCCAGCGCGACATGGCGTAGAAGGTGCAGCGGGCCAGCTTGCGGGCGTGCCGCTCGACGTAGCGCAGATGCCCGGAGAGATCCACCTCGTGTTTGAACTCACCGTACGAGGACGGGAGCTGACCGGGTCCGGCGACCAGCCTCGGCAGCCACTTGGCGTAGAACACGCCCGCGTTCGCACCCGCCTTCGCCTTGTCCGACAGGGGCTTGCCGGGGTCGATGAGGTCACCGGCGACCGCCAGGTGGGCGTCGACGGCCTCCCGTGCGATCAGCAGGTGCATGATCTCGGTGGAGCCCTCGAAGATCCGGTTGATGCGCAGGTCGCGCAGCAGTTGCTCGGCGGGCACCGCCCGCTCGCCGCGCGCCTGGAGCGAAGCGGCCGTCTCGAAGCCCCGGCCGCCTCGGATCTGGACCAGTTCGTCGGCCATCAGCCAGGCCATCTCCGAGCCGTACAGCTTGGCGAGGGCGGCCTCGATGCGGATGTCGTTGCGGTTCTCGTCCGCCATCTGCGAGGACAGGTCGAGGACGGCCTCCAGGGCGAAGGTCGTCGCGGCGATGAAGCTGATCTTCGAGCCGACCGCCTCGTGCAGCGCGACCGGCTTGCCCCACTGCTCCCGGACCGCGGACCATTCGCGGGCGATCTTCAGGCACCACTTGCCGGCGCCCGCGCACATCGCGGGCAGCGACAGCCGTCCGGTGTTCAGGGTGGTCAGCGCGATCTTCAGGCCGGCGCCCTCCGGGCCGATCCGGTTGGCCGCCGGGACCCGCACCCGGTGGAAGCGGGTGACCCCGTTCTCGATGCCGCGCAGACCCATGAAGGCGTTGCGGTTCTCGACGGTGACGCCCTCGGCGGACGCCTCGACCACGAAGGCCGTGATGCCGCCCTTGTGGCCCTCGGACTTCGGCACCCGCGCCATGACGACGAGGAGATCGGCGACCACACCGTTGGTGGTCCACAGCTTCACCCCGTCGAGGACGTAGCTCTCCGGGTCCTCCCCGTCCGGGACGGCGGTGGTGGCCAGCCGCGCCGGGTCGGAACCGACGTCCGGCTCGGTCAGCAGGAACGCCGAGATGTCGGTGCGGGCGCAGCGGGGCAGGAAGGTGTCCTTCTGCTCCTGGGTGCCGAAGAGTTTCAGCGGCTGCGGCACGCCGATCGACTGGTGGGCGGAGAGCAGCGCGCCGATCGCCGGGCTGGCCGAGCCGACCAGGGCGAGGGCCTTGTTGTAGTAGACCTGGGTGAGGCCGAGGCCGCCGTACTTGGTGTCGATCTTCATGCCGAGCGCGCCGAGTTCCTTGAGGCCGTCGACGACCTCGTCGGGGATCTGCGCCTCGCGCTCGACCCGGGCCGGGTCGATCTTCGTCTCGCAGAAGTCGCGGAGCTTGGCCAGGAACTCCTCGCCGCGCTGGACGTCGTCGTCGGCCGGGAGGGGGTGGGGGTGGATGAGGTCGAGGCGGAAGCGGCCGAGGAACAGTTCCTTGGCGAAGCTGGGCTTGCGCCAGTCCTGTTCCCGGGCGGCCTCCGCGACCTGGCGGGCCTCGTGCTCGGTGACCGTGCGCTTGGTGGTGGGGGCGGACATGAGGCTCACCTCGCCGCGAAGAGGGATGGTGCGGACCGTTCGTTACCGACCAGTGCTACTGGATCGTTGGTACCCGAAACGGGCGGCACCCACCAGTCCTCGCGCGGCCCTCTTGGGCCCGCCGGGGCGCCTTGCCCCCGGCCCCGGGCCCGGGGACGGACGCGGTTGCGCACCGTGGGGCCATTGGGCCGTCCGGGGGACACGGGGTCCCGCGGCGGGCCGGTGTCCGGCGGGTCCGCGGATGGGCTCCGGCGAGCCGATCGCCCGGTACGCGAAGAAGGGGCCCGGCACCGGAAGGCAGCGGTGCCGGACCCCTTCAGGGACGACGATCGAGCGTCACGGACGACTGTATCTGAAAATGGTTCCCATGAGCTAGTGGGTGCTGTCAGCTGGTCCGGAGGTGGCGTCCGGTCTCAGAGCGCGAGCCCGGTCAGCACCAGCACCCGCTCGTAGGTGTAGTCGTCCATCGCGAACTTCACTCCCTCGCGGCCGACACCGGACCGCTTGGCGCCGCCGTAGGGCATCTGGTCGGCACGGTAGGACGGGACGTCGCCGATGACGACCCCGCCGACCTCCAGCGCGCGGTGGGCGCGGAAGGCGGCCTCCAGGTCGTGGGTGAACACGCCCGCCTGGAGGCCGTACTTGGAGTCGTTGACCGCCGCGAAGGCCGCGGCCTCCCCCTCCGTCCGCTGCACGGTCAGGACCGGCCCGAAGACCTCCTCGCGGGAGATCGTCACATCGGCCGGGACGTCGGTCAGGACGGTCGGCGCGTAGGCGGCGCCGTCGCGCTTGCCGCCGGTCAGCAGCCGGGCGCCCGCCGCGACCGCCTCCTCGACCCAGGACTCGACGCGCTCCGCGGCCGCCTCGCTGACGAGCGGGCCGACGTCGGTCCGCTCGTCCGCGGGGTCGCCGGTGACCTGGGTCTCGACGGCGGCGACGATGCGCGGCAGCAGCCGGTCGTACACGGCCGCGTCGGCGATCACCCGCTGCACGGAGATGCAGGACTGGCCGCCCTGGTAGTTGGCGAAGGCCGCGATGCGGCCGGCGGCCCGGTCGAGGTCGGCGTCGCTCGCGAAGTCGGCGAGGACCACCGCCGCGCCGTTGCCGCCCAGCTCCAGCGTGCAGTGCTTGCGCGGCACCGAGTCCATGATCGAGTAGCCGACCTTGTCGGAGCCGGTGAAGGAGATGACCGGCAGCCGCTCGTCCTGGACCAGCGCGGGCATCCGGTCGTTGGCGACCGGCAGGATGCTCCAGGAGCCCGTAGGCAGCCCGGACTCGGCCAGCAGCTCGCCGATGACCAGGCCGGACAGCGGGGTCGCCGGGGCGGGCTTGAGGATGATCGGGACGCCGGCGGCGATCGCCGGGGCGATCTTGTGGGCGCACAGGTTCAGCGGGAAGTTGAACGGCGCGATGCCGAGCACGGCGCCCTTCGGGAAGCGGCGGGTGAGGGCCAGCCGGCCCTGGCCACCGGCGTCGGTGTCGAGCCGCTGGGCCTCGCCGCCGTTGAACCGGCGGGCCTCCTCGGCGGCGAACCGGAACACGGACACGGCACGGCCGACCTCGCCGCGTGCCCACTTGACCGGCTTGCCGTTCTCCGCGGATATCAGCTGGGCGATCTCCTCGGCGCGTTCGGCCAGGCGCTTGCCGGCCTGGTCGAGGGCGCCTGCCCGGACGTGCGCCGGGGTGGCGGCGAACTCGTCCCGCACGGCGTGTGCGGCGGCCACGGCCTCCTCGACCTGGGCGTCCGTCGGCACACTGACCTTGCCGACGAGACGGCCGTCCCACGGGGAGGTGACGTCGAAGGTGTCCTCGCCGGCGGCCTGGCGGCCGGCGAGCCAGAAGGCGTGGGTGGAAGTCATCTCAGGGGCCCAGCCCTTCCGCGTCGGGGATGTTCTTGGCTTCGTGGTCCACCGTAGGCCCGGCGCGGCCCGGGGTCGCTTGTCCGAGTCGTAGCACTGCGGACGCCGCTTTCTACGGATTGTCGTACCGGTCCGGTGGCAGGAGACCACCGAAGGCAAAGCCCAAGCCGGAGCCGGAGCCGGCCAAGGGCTACTCCGCGCCCGGTGCCGCCTTCAGGGCCAGCCACAGGTCCATCCGGACATCCGGGTCGTCCAGGGAGCGGCCGAGGATCTCCTCGACCCGGCGCATGCGGTACCGCAGCGTGTGCCGGTGCACGCCCAGGTCGGCCGCCGCCGCGTCCCACTGCCCGTGCCGGGAGAGCCACGCCCGCAGCGAGGCCACCAGATCGCCGCGGCCGGTCGCGTCGTGCTCGTGCAGCGGGCGCAGCAGCCCGTCCGCGAACGCCTTGACCGCGTCGTCCGCGAGCAGCGGCAGCACCGACCCCGAGGCCAACTGGTCGTGCTCCACGAGCACCCGGCCGCGCCGCCGCGCCACCGACAGCGCCTGCTCGGCCTGTTTGTAGGCGGCGGCGGCCGCGATCGGCCCGGCCGGTGCCGACAGGCCCACGACCAGTTCGTCCTCCTCCCCGGCCGTCGGCTCGGGGACGGCCCGCGCCGCCTCCAGCGCCGTCGCGTAGCGCAGTCCGGCGGCCACCGCGGCGCCCTCGTCGGCGGCCAGCACCACCAGCCGCTCGCCCTCCGGCACCACCAGCACGGCCTCGCCGGCGCGCGCCGCGGCGGACTCCACGGACTCGGCGAGCCCGCCCAGCCGGTCGCCGGCCGCCTCCACGGCGGCGAGCGCGGTGACCGAGCCCGGCTTGGCCGACGGCACGCGCGCGTGCCCGTCGGCGTGCGCGCGGGCGGCCGACCCGGAGACCCGTTCGGCGACGATCACCCGGAACGGCGCGTCGAGCAGCCCGTCGTAGAGGTTCCCGGCGACCGCCCGTGCGTGGTCCGGCTGCCCGGCGAGCAGCATGCGCAGCACCGCGGCGCCGAGCCGCTGCTGAGCCGCGTGCAGCGACCGGGAGCGCTCCGTGGTCAGGGTGAGCAGGGCGACGGCGGAGTGCACCGCGTACCGCTCGGCGGTGCCCAGCGGAGCGGCGGTACCGACGGCGAGGGCGGCCCGCGGACGCCGTCCCGTGCCGAGCGCGTGCAGTTCGACCCGGTCCTCGCCCTCCGGTCCGTCGGCCACCGACGAGGCGGGCGCGGGCCGCTCCCACAGCCGCTCCACGTCCGGGGTGAACCGGGCGGCCCTGCGGCCCGCCCACTCCGGCGCGGTGGCGGCCACGGCGCCCGTGGCGTCGTACAGCGCGGCCCAGCCGTCGAGTTGCGCGGCGAGCGCGGCCAGCAGTCCCTCGGTGCCCGCGTTCAGTGCCTGCCGGGTCAGTTCCCGCTGGGCGGCGAACCCGGCGGTCACCGCCCGGTACTGGTCGGCGGCGATGGCGGCGGACACCGCCTTGGAGATCGCGAGGAACGGGGTGCGGCGCGGCACCTCGATCAGCGGCAGCTCCTCCTCCCGCGCCGCGTCGAGCAGCGCCTCGGGGATCTCCGCGTAGGTGACGCCGACGCCGAAGCCGAGTCCGACGACCCCGGCGCCGACCAGCCGCCGCACGTAGCGGCGCATCGCCTCGGGGTTCTCCGCGTCCAGCTTCAGCGCGGTGATCAGCAGCAGTTCCCCGCCCTCCATGTACGGCACGGGGTCGGCCAGCTCGCTGACGTGCGCCCAGCGGACGGGTACGTCGAGGTGGTCCCCGCCCGCGCGCACGGTGAGTTTGAGCGCGGGGTGACGGACGAGCGAGGCGAGCGTCGGGGGCATGCATGCCTTCGGTTCGGGGAGATCGGGTGACCACGCGGGGAGCGGGTGATCATGGTGATCTTTTGGCCGCCGCGTATGAACAGCCTATGCCGATTCCTACCGACTGTACGGTGAGCCGGTTCTCACACCGCCGGACCGCCGAGGCATCCGGTCCTCAGCCGCGGAGATCCCGGAGATCCCGGAGATCCCGGGGGTCCCGGGGGTCCCGGGGGTCCCGGAGATCCACCAGCAACGGCGGAGCGTGTTCGCCCCGCACCGACGTCAGGGAGAGCACCGCGTGCCCCGGCGGCATCGCGTGCGCCAGTTCGGAGGCGGACCAGCGCTCCCGCTCGACCTGCCGTACGGTGACGGCCCGCGCGGTCGGCGCCTTGCCGGTGATCACCCGGCGCACCATGTGCACGGCCTTGCCCGCCGGGGTCTCGGCGATGATCTGCCGGTCGGTCACGTCCCGGGCCTCGGTCCACTCCTTGCCCCACACCTCGGCGAAGTCCTGCCCGTCCCACGGCGTGAGCCCGGCCAGCGCCATCCGGCAGCCCGCGGCCCCGAGCAGCGGACCGCGCAGCGGCCGGGGCACGTCGTCCAGGGTGCGCAGGGTGAGCACGGCACCGGCGTTGCCCGACCGCAGCCGCTGGATGCCCCGCACCGATTCCGGGGTCACCACGCCGGTCGCGTCGTCCAGGAGCAGGCAGGCGAACAGCGACCGGTCCTCCCGTACCGCCACGCTCGCCGTGAACTGGGCGAGCACCAGCCGGGCCAGGATCCGCGAGGCGTCCGCGTGCCCGCGCTCGGGCAGGTCGACCCGGACCCGCACGGGGTGGTCGAGGGCCTTGAGCGAGAACGGCCGGGACCGCCCCGAGGTGTCGAAGAACCCGGCGAAGGCGGGCCGGTCGAGCAGCGCGATCCGGTCGGCGAGCACCGCGCCCACGTCCCCGGGCTGCCCCGACTGCCGCTCCCGCGCGTCGAGTTCGCGCAGCAGCGACTCCTGCCCGGTCTCCTGCACGGCCTTGCGCAGCGCGGCCAGCGGGCCGGGGGTCCCGTCCAGCAGCCGGCGCAGTTCCGGCACGGAGGGGAAACGGCCGTGCGCCGCCCGGAACGGGCCGAGCAGCTGGGCGAGGACGGTGGTGGAGCGCCGGCTGTCACTGCCGGGATGCGGGTCGGCCAGGTCACCGACGAGGGCCTCGGCGAGTATGGCCGCCGCCTCGTCCGGGTCGGTGGTGCCGCCGTACAGGTCGAGGTCGTGGACGGAATCGGGGTGGGCGATCCGTACGACGACGTCGTAGGCGTCGGCCGGGCCGAGTCCGGCGCCCGCCGCGCCGACCACCACGACGCAGGCGCGGCCGGCGAGCGCCTGAAGGCACAGCGACTCGGCGAGCGGCCGGACGATGCCGCCGGTCTTGCCGGAGCCGGCCGGGCCCACGGCGAGCAGCGAGGTACCCAGCAGTTCGGGGCCGAGGGCGAGGCCGCTGCCGCGGTACTGGTAGGGGTTGCGCGGATCGTCCGCGGTGGTGCCGAGCCGCACCTGTCCGGTGACCAGGTCGTGCCGGGCCTGCCGACCGGGCAGGTCGCGCGCGCCGGACGGGTGCGGGCAGGCGGCGGCGCCGTGCCGCACCACGGCGTCCGAGAAGGCGGCCATGCTGTGCCGGCCGCTGCGCACGCCCTGCCAGGCGCGTGCGATCCGGGCCTGGTCGACGTCCCGCATCAGCCCGGTCCGGGCCTCCGCACCGAGCCGTTCGGCGGCGTCCACCGCTCCGGCGGCGCGCAGCGCGGGCCACTGCGCGGGGTCCTCCTCGGGGGCGGGCGGGCGCTCGGCGGCCGGGGCGGCGGAGGTCCAGGCGGGCGGGCCGAAGCGCCGCCAGACCTCGGCCCAGCGGCCGAGCCTGCCGACGACGAGCATGATGGCGAGGGCGATCAACGTGTAGTAGCCGTACCAGAGGACGGCGT
Source organism: Streptomyces sp. NPDC056161 (assembly GCF_042268025.1). Classification (NCBI taxonomy): domain Bacteria; kingdom Bacillati; phylum Actinomycetota; class Actinomycetes; order Kitasatosporales; family Streptomycetaceae; genus Streptomyces; species Streptomyces sp. NPDC056161. The sequence continues at coordinate 37,080 of NZ_JBHJUV010000064.1, read as the reverse complement.
TGCCCACGCGGTCGTCGCTGTGGCGCCAGGAGTCCGGGGTGAACAGTTCGAGCGGCAGCACCCACCAGCTGCCGAGGTAGCCGTTCCACAGCAGCGACCAGACCAGCCAGCCCACCAGGAACGCGATCACCGCTCCGCTGAGCAGCTGACGCGCCGGTGTCCGCTCGGGCTCCTCGGCCGGGCGCGGCCGGTGGCCGAAGCGCCAGATGCCGGGTGGCGCCTGCGGGCGCGAGGTGCGCAGCCAGGCCAGGAACGCCGAGCCGTCCGGCAGCGGCGGTACCCCCGGTGGCATCGCGGGTCGCGGCGGCACCGCGGCGCCGTCCTGCGGCATCGCCGGACGCGGCACGGGGTTCGCGTGCGTGCCCCGCGCGTCCTGCGTCCCGTCGCTGTCCATCGCCCTTGCCCCCTGACCAGCCGTTCCGATCACCGTCAGCGAGTCAATCTAACGCCCTCGCAAGGGGAGTTCACCGCATACGCGGCCGAGACCGCGCTCCGCCCGGTCCGCTCGCTATGTCCACCGCGGACAACCGCGCCCGGCGACACCACCCACATGGAGCATGCCCACCGTCCCCCGGCGGCCCTAGCCTGCGAAGAAAGAAGGCAAGCGTCCGCAATCGCACCGCCCGGCACCGCCGGGGGAAACCCGCCCGGTACGCACGATCATCAGGGAGCCCTCATGTCCGCACTTCCGCAGGAGCGTCGCGTCGTCACCGCCATCCCCGGTCCGAAGTCGCAGGAGTTGCAGGCCCGCCGTACCGCAGCGGTGGCCCGGGGTGTGGGCTCCGTCCTGCCGGTGTTCGTCAACCGCGCGGGCGGCGGCGTGGTCGAGGACGTCGACGGCAACAGCCTCATCGACTTCGGTTCCGGTATCGCCGTGACCTCCGTCGGCGCCTCCGCCGAGGCCGTCGTCCGCCGGGCCTCCGCCCAGCTGGCCGACTTCACCCACACCTGTTTCATGGTCGCCCCGTACGAGGGCTACGTGGCCGTCGCCGAGGCGCTGGCCGAGCTGACCCCGGGCGATCACGCCAAGAAGTCCGCGCTGTTCAACAGCGGTGCCGAGGCCGTCGAGAACGCGGTCAAGATCGCCCGCGCGTACACCGGGCGGCAGGCGGTCGTCGTCTTCGACCACGGCTACCACGGCCGGACCAACCTGACGATGGCGCTGACCGCCAAGAACATGCCGTACAAGCACGGCTTCGGGCCCTTCGCCCCCGAGGTCTACCGGGTCCCGGTCGCCTACGCCTACCGCTGGCCGACCGGTCCGCACAACGCGGGTCCTGAGGCCGCCGCGCAGGCCATCGACCAGATCACCAAGCAGGTCGGCGCGGACAGCGTGGCCGCGATCATCATCGAGCCGGTGCTCGGCGAGGGCGGCTTCATCGAGCCGGCGAAGGGTTTCCTGCCCGCGCTCAGCCGGTTCGCCGCCGACAACGGCATCGTCTTCGTCGCCGACGAGATCCAGTCCGGTTTCTGCCGCACCGGCCAGTGGTTCGCCTGCGAGGACGAGGGCATCGTGCCCGACCTGATCACCACGGCCAAGGGCATCGCGGGCGGGCTGCCGCTGGCCGCCGTCACCGGCCGGGCCGAGATCATGGACGCCGCGCACGCGGGTGGCCTGGGCGGCACCTACGGCGGCAACCCGGTCGCCTGCGCCGCTGCGCTCGGCGCCATCGAGACCATGAAGGAGCTGGACCTCAACGCCAGGGCGAAGAACATCGAGGCGGTCATGAAGCCCCGGCTGGCCGCCATGGCCGAGAAGTTCGACCTCATCGGTGACGTCCGGGGCCGCGGCGCCATGATCGCCATCGAGCTGGTCAAGGACCGCACCACCAAGGAGCCGGCCCCTCAGGCGGCCGCCGCGCTCGCCGGCGCCTGCCACCAGGAGGGCCTGCTGGTCCTGACCTGTGGCACCTACGGCAACGTGCTGCGCTTCCTGCCGCCGCTGGTGATCGGCGAGGACCTGCTCAACGAGGGCCTCGACATCATCGAGCAGGCGTTCGCGCGCATCTGAGACCACCCTCGACCGACCGACGAAGGCCCAGCTCACGCACCGGATGCCCGGCGCATCGGCCCCACCCGTCCCGCCCCTGTCCGCCGCCGTGGCGCGGGGGCGGGGGCGGCGGCCGTCAGGCCGTGTGAAGAAGGTGTGCGAGGTGGATGGCGGGAGGTGGTTCCGCCTGTCCCAGGGCCACTCCCTGCCGTAGGTTCTGACCAGATGAGAGATACACCCCGCCCACAGGGGACTGTGGGCGACACCAGGCCGGGGCCTCCCCAGCTTCGACCTGGTCGTGCCCTCGCGCACACACCCGGGGCCTCCGGCTCCGGTTCTCCTCACCGATCGGACGGTCGCTCGCCCCAAACCCCCCGGGGCGCGCGACGTTCCGATCCGGACGGCCGCCTCGGAACTACCCCCCCTGTTCCGGGGCGGCCGACCTCCTTCCTCCTTCTGCCGGGCCTGTCGGCCCTGCTGCTTGCCCTGATCACCTGGCAGGTCGCGGCCGACGGGCCCTTGGTGCGTGCGGACGAACGGCTGAGCCGCGTCCTGCGCCACCCGGACCGGCTCTCCGGACTCCTCGCCGATCTGGGCAACGTCCAGGTCGCGGTCCCGGTGCTCGTGGCCGCGCTGGTCCTCGGATCCTGGCGGGCCCGCCGGGCGGGCGCGGAACGCTGGTGGGCGCCGCCCGCCGTGGCGGCCGTGCTGATGGTCCTGGTGCCGGCCGTGGTCGTCCCCCTGAAGGACTGGATCGCCCGGCCGGGCACCCCGGCCGTGCCGCCGGGGCTCGGCTACTACCCCTCGGGCCACGCCGCCACGGCGGCCGTCGCCTACGGCGGCGCGACGCTGCTCCTGCTGCCCCGGCTCGGCGGCGCCCGCGCCCGCCGCGCCCTGGTCGGCGGCTGCGTCGCCGTCAACCTGGCCGTCGGCTTCGGTCTGGTGCGGCACGGCTACCACTGGCCGCTGGACGTGCTGGCCAGTTGGTGCCTGGGCGCGGTGCTGCTGTGTCTGCTGTGGCCGCTGACCCGCCGGGGCGGCGGGCCGGTCAGCCGAAGCCGGAGCCGACGTTCCTCCGGAACTCCCGCACAGGGGGTCGGGTGAGAGGCCACTGAGGCAACACCCGCCGCCGCGGGGCGATCCAGCGAGGGGTGGTTGACGGGCGAGCGGCCAGGGGCAGGCCCGCCGGCCGGGCACGTACGGTCCGGGCGGGCGGGGCAGCGCACGTTCGACGACCGGTGGAGCCGGGCGAGTCGCAGGCGCTGGGGACCCGACCCGCCCGGCCGGGGTCAGCCGAAGTAGGCGTCGAAGTTCTTCTGGAACTCCCAGTCGGAGAACCGGTCCCAGTTGATGGACCACGTCATCAGTCCGCGCAGGGCGGGCCAGGTGCCGTGGGTGGGGTACGAGCCGCAGTTCGTCTTCTTGGTCAGGCAGTCGAGGGTCTTGGTGACCTCGGACGGTGCCACGTAGCCGTTGCCCGCGTTCACGGACGCCGGCATGCCGATCGCGACCTGGTCGGGGCGCAGCGGCGGGAAGACGCTGTTGGCGTTGCCCGCGACCGGGAAGCCGGTCAGCAGCATGTCGGTCATGGCGATGTGGAAGTCGGCGCCGCCCATGGAGTGGTACTGGTTGTCCAGACCCATGATGGGACCGGAGTTGTAGTCCTGGACGTGCAGCAGGGTCAGGGCGTCGCGCAGGGCGTAGATGACCGGCAGGTACGCCCCGCAGCGCGGGTCCTGGCCGCCCCACTGGCCGGTGCCGTAGTACTGGTAGCCCATCTGCACGAAGAACGTCTCCGGGGCCATGGTCAGCACGAACTTGTCGCCGTACTTGGCCTTGAGGGTCTTCAGGGCGGAGATGAGGTTGACGATCACCGGGGTGGTCGGGTTCTTGAAGTCCGTGTCGCCGGTGTTCAGGGACAGCGAGTGGCCCTCGAAGTCGATGTCGAGGCCGTCGAGGCCGTAGTCGTCGATGATCTTCGAGACGGAGGAGACGAAGGTGTCGCGGGCCGCGGTCGTGGTCAGCTGGACCTGGCCGTTCGCGCCGCCGATGGAGATCAGCACCTTCTTGCCCGCGGCCTGCTTGGCCTTGACGGCGGCCTTGAAGTCGGCGTCGCTCTCCACGTTCGGGCACTCGGTGGCCGGGCAGCGGTTGAAGCGGATGTCACCCGAGGTGGCCGAGGTCGGCTCGCCGAAGGCCAGGTCGATGACGTCCCAGCTGTCGGGGACGTCGGCCAGCCGGGTGTAGCCGGAGCCGTTGGCGAAGGTGCTGTGCAGATAGCCGACGAGGGCGTGGGCGGGCAGGTCGGTGGAGCCGCCGCCGCCTCCCGTCGCTGTGGTCGCGGTCACGGTCGCGGACTTCGCGGACTCGCCCGCGTCGTTGACCGCGGTCACCTGGAAACCGTAGGCGGTGGCGGCGGTGAGTCCGGTGACGGTCGCCGAGGTGCCGCTCACCGTCTGGACCTTGGCGCCGTCCCGGTAGACCGCGTAGCTCGTCGCGCCCGTGACGGCGGACCAGGACAGGGCGACGCTGGCGGAGGTGACGGTGCCGGTGCGCAGGCCGGTCGGCGCGGCGGGCGGCTGCTGGGTGGCGCCGCCGGGGCCGGTCAGGGAGACGTCGTCGGCGTAGTAGGCGCCGGTGCCGTACCAGCCGTGGGTGTAGATGGTGACCTTGGTGGTGCCGGGGCCGGTGCGGAAGGTGGTGCTGAGCTTCTGCCAGTCGGGGGCGGACTGGGTCCAGGTGGAGACGTCGGTGGTGCCGGTGCCGCTGGCGCCGAGGTAGACGTAGGAGCCGCGGACGTAGCCGGACAGGGTGTACTGCGCGTCGGGCTGCACGGACACGGTCTGCGCGCACTGGGCGTTGTCGCTGCCCGCCGGGGTGGCCTGTAGCGCCGCGGTGCCGGCGTGCACGGGTGAGCCGACGGTCGTACCCGCCGGGCAGGTCCAGCCGTCGAGGCCGGATTCGAAGCCGCCGTTGCGGGTGAGGTCCGCGTCGGCCGCACGGGCGGCCGACGAGAGCACGGTGATGCCGGGCACGGCCAGCAGTGCGGCCGTGAGCGCGGCGAGGACGGTTCTGGTACGGGTGGTGGATCTGGTGCCGTTGGGGCGGTCCACAAGGGCCTCCGGGCATGGGGGAATTGGAGGGTGGAGCGCGCTCAACTTGGTCCAGACCAATCTGGTTGTCAAGACCTCTGGCACTCACCCGGGCCGTACCGCCCGGCTAGGCGCCGCCGTCCACGACCTCCCCGGCCGCCGCCTCGTGCATCGCCAGCTCCAGCAGCGCCGGGTCGGTGAGCGTGCCGGAGCCGTCCGGGGCCACCAGCCAGCGCACGCCGCGGGTCACCCGGCCGGGATACGGCACGACGATCCACGTGCCGGGCCCGACCGCGCGGATGCCGGTGCCGAGCCAGCGGGCGCTGGTGCCCGCCGGCACGAAGAAGCCCACCCGGTCGGCCCCGGAGTCGCCCAGCACCGGGCCTGGCCGGTCGAGGACGCGGATGAGCACGTCGAGCGTGGGGTGGCCGAGCGCGCCCGGCAGGATGAGCACGTCCCACGCCTTGCCGGCGGGCAGCAGTGCGACCCCGTGCGGGTTGCGCTCCCATTCCCAGCGGCAGGACTCGGGGTCCGGTGCGACGGATGCCAGCCATTCGACTGCCGTCTTCGCCCCAGTCATCACGGAAACCTCCCTCTCTGTCGCGGTCGCCGATGGCGCCACACGAGGGAGAGGGGGCCCTGCGGCCCGCATTACGCGAGTTCACGGCCCAAGCCGAAGTGACCTGGATCACACCAAACCCGTTCGCTCCACAGGGACACGGGGAACTGCGCGACCGGCCCCCACACACCCGCGGCCAAAAGACACCCCACCCCGCCCCACCCCGCCCCAGCCCACCCCAGCGGAACGCACTAGCTGTCGAAGCCGAGCCCCAGCCGGTCCATCGCCCGCAACCACAGATTGCGGCGCCCGTCATGGCTGTCCGCGCGGGCCAGCGACCACTTGGTGAGGGCGATGCCGGTCCAGGCGAACGGCTCGGGCGGGAACGGCACCGGCTTGGTGCGGACCATCCGCAGCGCGGTGCGCTCCGTCCGCTCCCCGGCCAGCAGGTCCAGCATCACCTCGGCGCCGAACCGGGTGGCGCCGACGCCGAGGCCGGTGAAGCCCGCCGCGTACGCCACCTTCCCCTGGTGGGCGGTGCCGAAGAACGCCGAGAACCGCGAGCAGGTGTCGATCGCGCCGCCCCAGGCGTGCGTGAAGCGGACGCCCGCGAGCTGCGGGAAGCAGGTGAAGAAGTGCCCGGCGAGCTTGGCGTACGTCTGCGGGCGGTGGTCGTACTCGGCGCGCACCCGGCCGCCGTACGGGTAGACCGCGTCGTAGCCGCCCCACAGGATCCGGTTGTCGGCGGAGAGCCGGAAGTAGTGGAACTGGTTGGCGCTGTCGCCGAGGCCCTGCCGGCCCCGCCAGCCGACGGACGCCAGTTGCCCGGGGGTAAGCGGCTCGGTCATCAGCGCGTAGTCGTAGACCGGGACGGTGTAGGCGCGTACCCGCCTGACCAGGTTCGGGAAGACGTTGGTGCCGAGCGCGACGCGGCGGGCGCGCAGCGCGCCGTACGGGGTGCGGACCGCCATCCCGGCGCCGTACGGCCGCAGGGTCAGCGCGGGCGTGTGCTCGTACACCCGCACCCCGAGCCCGAGACAGGCGCGCTTGAGGCCCCAGGCGAGCTTGGCGGGGTGCAGCACGGCCACGCCCCTGCGGTCCCACAGACCGGCTCGGAAGGTCGGCGAGTCGACCTGTTCGCGCACGGCGTCCGCGTCCAGGAAGTCGATGCCGTCGGCGAGCCCCCGCTCGCGCAACTCCCGGTGCCAGGCGCGCAGTTCTCCGGCCTGGTAGGGCTCGGTGGCGACGTCGATCTCGCCGGTGCGCTCGAAGTCGCAGTCGAGGGAGTACCGGTCGACCGCCCGCTCGATCTCGTCGAGGTTGCGGGCGCCCAGTTCCTCCAGGCGGTGGATCTCGTCCGGCCAGCGGGCCAGGCCGTTGCTCAGACCGTGGGTGAGGGAGGCGGCGCAGAAGCCGCCGTTGCGGCCCGAGGCGGCCCAGCCCGCCTCCCGGCCCTCCACCAGCACCACGTCCCGCCCGGGATCGCGCTCCTTGGCGAGGAGCGCGGTCCACAGACCGCTGTAGCCACCGCCGACGACCAGCAGGTCGCAGGTCTCGGTGCCGGTGAGGGCGGGCTCGGCGCGGGGCCTTGCGGGGTCGTCCAGCCAGTACGGGACCGGCTGGGCCGCGGAGAGCGACGCGGTCCATTCGCTGTTACGGCTCATGGCACCTGGGGCCATGATTTCAACTCCCTACGAATCCCTGCGAATCCCTGCGACGGGGGCCACCGGGGGTTGCGCGCGCGGGCTCACGCCTTCTGCCTGTTGCGGCGGTTCCCGACGGCCATGGAGGCCAGGACGAGCAGTACGGCGACGAGGAACATGGCCGTACCGATGACATTGATCTGCACGGGCGTGCCGCGCTGGGCCGAGCCCCACACGAACATCGGGAAGGTGACGGTCGAGCCCGCGTTGAAATTGGTGATGATGAAATCGTCGAAGGAGAGTGCGAAGGAGAGCAACGCGCCCGCGGCGATCCCGGGGGCCGCGATGGGCAGCGTGACCCGCAGGAAGGTCTGCACGGGCCCGGCGTACAGGTCGCGGGCGGCCTCCTCCAGGCGCGGATCCATCGACATCACGCGGGCCTTGACCGCGGTGACGACGAAGCTGAGGCAGAACATGATGTGGGCGATCAGGATCGTCCAGAATCCGAGCTGCGCGCCCAGGTTGAGGAACAGGGTGAGCAGTGAGGCCGCCATGACGACCTCGGGCATGGCCATGGGCAGGAAGATCAGCGAGTTGACGGCGCCGCGCGCCCGGAAGCGGTAGCGGACCAGTGCGAAGGCGATCATGGTCCCGAGGACGGTGGCGCCGACCGTCGCCCACACGGCGATCTGGAGGCTGATGGACAGCGACCCGCACATGTCGGCGACCCCGCACGGGTCCTTCCAGGCGTCCAGGGAGAACTGCTGCCACGCGTAGTTGAAGCGTCCCTTGGGCTTGTTGAACGAGAAGACCGTGACGACGACGTTCGGCAGCAGCAGATAGCCGAGGGTCAGGAGTCCCGCGATGACGACGAGACGGCGCTTGAGCCAGCTGACGACGGGCATTCAGACCAGGTCCTCCGTCCCCGCCCTGCGGATGTAGAAGGTGACCATGAAGAGGATCGCGGCCATGAGGATGAAGGAGAGCGCGGCGGCCGTCGGATAGTCCAGGATCCGCAGGAACTGCGTCTGGATGACGTTGCCGATCATCCGGGTGTCGGTGGAGCCGAGGAGTTCGGCGTTGACGTAGTCGCCGGCCGCCGGGATGAAGGTCAGCAGCGTGCCGGAGACCACGCCCGGCATGGACAGCGGGAAGGTCACCTTGCGGAAGGTGGTGAACGGCCTGGCGTACAGGTCGCCGGCGGCCTCGTGCAGCCGCCCGTCGATGCGTTCCAGCGAGGTGTACAGCGGCAGGATCATGAACGGCAGGAAGTTGTACGTCAGACCGCACACCACCGCCAGCGGTGTGGCCAGCACCCGGTCCCCGGCGGTCCAGCCGAGCCAGTCGGTGACGTCCAGCAGGTGCAGTGAGTGGAGCACGCCGACGACCGGTCCGTCGTCCGCGAGGATCGTCTTCCAGGCGAGGGTGCGGATCAGGAAGCTGGTGAAGAACGGCGCGATCACCAGGACCATGATCAGGTTCCGCCAGCGGCCCGCGCGGAAGGCGATCAGATAGGCCAGCGGATAGCCGAGGAGCAGGCACAGGACGGTCGCCGCCGCCGCGTAGCAGACCGAGCGCAGGAACTGCGGCCAGTACTCGCCGAACGCGTCCCAGTAGGTCGCGAAGTGCCAGGTGACCTTGTAGCCCTCTTCCAGGGAGCCCGTCTGCACGGACGTGGACGCCTGGTAGATCATCGGCAGCGCGAAGAAGATCACGAGCCAGAGGATGCCGGGCAGCAGCAGCCAGTACGGGGTCCAGCGGCCGCGCCGCCGCGGGGCCTTCTTCTCCGGCGTCTGCGGCGTCCCGGCGGTCGGCGGCGGCGCCTCGGTGAGTGTCGACATCGCTACGCGGCCTCTTCCTCGGCGCTCTCCACACCGGCGGTGCCCTCTGTCCCGGCGAGCAGGGACTGCGAGGCGTCGAGGCCGAAGGTGTGGGCGGGGCTCCAGTGCAGGACCACCTCGGCGCCGGGCACGAGCCGGCCGTCCCGGTCGACGTTCTGCACGTACACCGCGAACTCGGGGCAGACGGCGCTGTCGACGACGTACTGCGTGCAGACGCCGATGAAACTGGCGTCGGCGATGGTGCCGGTGATGCGGTTGCGGCCCTCGGGTATCGCGCCCGCGTCGTCGGCGTGGGTGAGGGAGATCTTCTCGGGGCGGACGCCCGCCAGCACCTTGTCGCCGGTCCGCGCCCGCGCGGAACACCGCGCCCTGGGCAGCACCAGCTTTCCGCCGCCCGCCCGCAGGACGAGGTCGTCGCCGTCGGCGGAGCCCACCTCGGCCTCGATGAAGTTGGAGGTGCCGAGGAAGTTGGCGACGAACGTGCTCCGCGGGTTCTCGTAGAGGTCGGTGGGCGAACCCAGCTGTTCGACCCGGCCGGCGTTCATCACCGCGACCGTGTCGGCCATGGTCATGGCCTCCTCCTGGTCGTGGGTGACATGGATGAAGGTGATGCCGACCTCGGTCTGGATCCGCTTCAGCTCCAGTTGCATCTGGCGGCGCAGCTTGAGGTCGAGGGCACCCAGTGGCTCGTCCAGGAGCAGCACCCTGGGGTGGTTGATCAGGGCGCGGGCCACGGCGACGCGCTGCTGCTGGCCGCCGGAGAGCTGGTGCGGCTTCTTGCGCGCCTGCTCGCCCAGCTGCACCAGGTCCAGCATCTCCTCGACCTGCTTCTTCACCGACCGGATGCCGCGCCGGCGCAGACCGAAGGCGACGTTCTCGAAGATGTCGAGGTGCGGGAAGAGGGCGTACGACTGGAAGACCGTGTTCACCGGCCGCTTGTACGGCGGCAGATGGGTCACCTCCTCGTCGCCGAGGTGCACGGTGCCCGAGGTCGGCTCCTCCAGGCCCGCGATCATGCGCAGGGTGGTGGTCTTGCCGCAGCCGGAGGCGCCGAGCAGGGCGAAGAAGGAACCCTGCGGCACCGTCAGGTCCAGCGGGTGCACGGCGGTGAAGGAGCCGTAGGTCTTGCCGATGCCACTGAGGCGGACGTCGCCGCCGCTGTCTGTGCTGGTCATCCTCGTCACGCCCCTGTGAGCTTCGCGAACTTCTCTTCGTAGGCCGTCTCTTCCTTCTGCGTCAGCGCGCGGAAGGCGTGGGACTTGGCCTGCATGGCACGGTCGGGCAGGATCAGCGGGTTCTCCGCCGCGGACTTGTCGATCTTCTCCAGGTAGGGCTTCACGCCGTCGACGGGAGAGACGTAGTTGACGTAGGCGGCGAGCGCGGCGGCCTCCTCCGGCTGGTAGTAGAAGTCGATCAGCCGCTCGGCGTTCGTCTTGTGGCGGGCCTTGTTGGGGATCAGCATGTTGTCGGTCGACGTCATGTAGCCGCCGGCCGGGATGACGTAGTCGACGTCCGGGTTGTCCGCCTTGAGCTGGACGATGTCGCCGCCCCAGGCCACGCAGGCGGCCAGGTCGCCCTTGGAGAGGTCCGAGGTGTAGTCGTTGCCGGTGAAGCGGCGGATCTGGCCCCGGTCGACGGCCTGCTGGAGCCGGGCCAGCACCGCGTCGAAGTCGTCGTCGGTGAATTTCCCGGGGTCCTTGCCCATGTCGAGCATGGTCATGCCCACGCTGTCACGCATCTCCGACAGGAAGCCGACCCGGCCCTTGAGCTTGGGATTGTCGAGCAGATCGGAGACCGACCGCACCTCGATGCCGTCGAGCGCCTTCTTGTTGAACGCGATGACGGTCGAGATGCCCTGCCAGGGGTAGGAGTAGGCGCGGCCCGGATCCCAGTCGGGATTGCGGAACTGGGGCGAGAGGTTGGTGAAGGCGTGCGGCAGGTTGGCCGCGTCCAGCTTCTGGACGTAGCCGAGGCGGATCATCCGGGCGGCCAGCCAGTCGGTGAGCACGATGATGTCGCGGCCGGTGGCCTGGCCCGCGGCGAGCTGCGGCTGGATCTTGCCGAAGAACTCGTTGTTGTCGTTGATGTCCTCGGTGTACTTCACCGTGATACCGGTCCGCCGGGCGAACGTGTCGAGCGTCGGACGGGTCTTCCCGCTCGCGTCGACGTCGATGTACTCGGGCCAGTTGGAGAAGTCGACGGTCTTCTCCGTGGCCGAGTGGTCCTCGGCGGACGTGCCGCCCTGCGTCCGGCCGGCCGCGGGGATCCCGCAGCCGGTCAGCGCCCCGAGTCCGCCTGCCGCGAGCAGACCGCCCGCGGAGGCACGCAGCAGTGAACGGCGGGTGGGGGCGGCCCTGCCGTCCCGGAGACTGCGCCGCACGGCGGCCGCTCGGACCGGGGTGTGGCGGTCGGGCTCGTACTGCTCCATGCGCGTGCTGCCCTTTCGAAAGGGATGGTGGGGCACGGCCGTGGTCAGCGGCCGGCCGGTCTCGCTATCGGTCCTGCCTGTCCCCGAAGATCGTGCGGTGCCAGTCCTTGCGGGCCACCGCGGTGTTGTCGAACATGACGTGCTTCACCTGCGTGTATTCCTCGAACGAATAGCTGGACATGTCCTTGCCGAAGCCGGACTGCCGATAGCCGCCGTGCGGCATCTCGCTGATGATCGGAATGTGGTCGTTGACCCAGACACAGCCCGCCTTGATCTCGCGGGTGGCGCGGTTCGCCCGGTAGACGTCCCGGCTCCACGCCGAGGCGGCGAGACCGTACGGGGTGTCGTTGGCCAGCCGGATCCCCGCATCATCGCTGTCGAACGGCAGGACGACCAGCACCGGACCGAAGATCTCGGACTGGACGACCTCGCTGTCCTGCGGCGCGTCCGCGACCAGGGTGGGCCGATAGTACGCGCCGTTCGCCAGATCTCCCAGGGGTGCCGCACCGCCGGTCACCACGCGCGCGTAGCCGCGGGCCCGGTCGACGAAGCCGGCCACGCGGTCGCGCTGGGCGTGCGTGACCAGCGGGCCGAGGTCGGTGCCGGGGGCGAACGGGTCGCCGAGCCGGACGCTCTCCATCAGGGCGGCGGTCCGCTCGACGAACGCCTCGTAGAGCGGGCGCTGCACGTACGCGCGCGTGGCGGCCGTGCAGTCCTGCCCGGTGTTGATGAGGGCGCCGGCGACCGCTCCGTTGGCGGCGGCGTCGAGGTCGGCGTCGTCGAAGACCACGAAGGGGGCCTTGCCGCCCAGCTCCAGGTGGAGGCGCTTGACGGTGGCGGTGGCGATCCCGGCGACGCGCTTGCCGACGGCCGTGGACCCGGTGAAGGAGACCATGGCCACGTCGGGATGGCCGACCAGGTGCTCCCCCGCCTGAGCGCCGGTGCCGGTGACGATGTTGACGACGCCGTCCGGGATGCCCGCGGCGGTCGCGGCCTCCGCGAACATCAGCGAGGTCAGCGGGGTCAGCTCGGCGGGCTTGAGCACGACGGTGTTGCCCGCGGCGACGGCCGGGAGGATCTTCCAGGCGGCCATCTGGAGCGGGTAGTTCCAGGGCGCGATCGAGCCGACCACACCGATCGGCTCGCGGCGGACGTACGACGTGTGGTCGCCGGAGTACTCACCGGCGGACTGGCCCGGGAGATGTCGGGCGGCGCCGGCGAAGAACGCCGCGTTGTCGACGGTCCCGGGGACGTCGAACTCCCGGGTCAGCTTGAGCGGCTTGCCGCACTGGAGGGACTCGGCGCGGGCGAACTCCTCCGCGCGGTCCGCGAGGACGGCGGCGAGCCGGTGCAGCGCGTCGGAGCGCTCGCCGGGAGTGGCGGCGGACCAGGCCGGGAAGGCCGCGCGGGCGGCGGCGACCGCGGCGTCCACGTCCTTCGGGCCGGCCAGTTCGTAGGTGTACACGTCCTCGCCGGTGGCCGGATCGACCACGGAGTGGGTGCGGCCCGACGTGCCCTTCGCCGGACGCCCGGCGACGTACTGCGCTCCGGCCGCGAAGCGCTCCCGTGCCGGGAATCGTTCCGGGGCGGCGGTGCCCGGGTGGTGCATGTCGCTCCCCTCCGCCGTCGTCCCGTCCCGGGGGGCGGGTGGCGTGGCTCCAGCTCGATTTGAGTGCCGATCCTGACAGAGCCGAGGGACTCCAACAAGTGATTCCGTTGTTGCCTTTTGGTTACGCGACGGAATCTGTCGACCGGTCGGCGAGGCGCCCGGGAATCCGAGGGCGGAGTGTCGGTGGCGCCTGCCAAACTGGCGCGCATGGGGAGGATCGACTCGGTTCAGGCCCTGACCAGGGAGGTCCGGGCGGGCGCGCGCGTCAGGTATCTGCACTTCTGGGGGCACCGGCCGCGGGCGGACGGGCGCGTCGGAACAGGGTGTCTCAGCCAGTGGTGGCCGTCACCGTTCACGGTGGCCGGAGTGGAGTACGCGACGGCGGAGCACTGGATGATGGCCGCGAAGGCGAGACTCTTCGAGGACGGGGAGGCGGAGCGCCTGGTGCTGGCCGCCGCTCATCCCGCCCAGGCCAAGAAGGCCGGGCGGCTGGTGCGGGGCTTCGACGAGGCGGTGTGGGAGCGGGAGCGCTTCCGGATCGTGGTCGAGGGCAGCGTGCACAAGTTCGGCGCGCTCGCGGAGCTGCGGGAGTTCCTGCTGAACACCCGGGACCGGGTGCTCGTGGAGGCGAGTCCGGTGGACCGGGTGTGGGGCATCGGCCTGACGGCGCACGACGAGGCGGCGGGGAGCCCCGAACACTGGCGCGGCCTGAACCTCCTGGGCTTCGCCCTGATGGAGGCCCGTGAGCGACTCGCATCCACCGGGTGACTCACATCCACCGGGTGACTCGCATCCACCGGGTGAGGAGGGGAGGTGGCGGTGGTCGCGCGGGTGCCAGGGGCAGCCGTCGCACCGGATCGCCCTCCGGGTCCCAGGTGCCGGACGCCGGTCGTCAGATGGTCGCGGAGATCAGAAGCGCCAGCATGGTCAGGGCCAGCACGATGCCGGCCGAGCCGCAGATGATGGCGGCCAGTGCCTGGCCCGGGTTCGTGGCCTCGCCGCGCTCGGCCCTGCCGCGGCCGATCCCGCCGAAGATCACCGCCAGCACGCCCAGCAGGAACGCCACCGGCCACAGGCAGAAGCCGATCGCCGAGAGGATGCCCAGCACCAGGCCCGCGGTGCCCAGGCCGTTGCTCGGCGGCGGCTGCATGCCGGGCCAGCCGTAGGAGCCGGGACCGGCCGCGGGCGGCACCGGATAGCCCGGTCCCGGTGCGGGCGGCGCCGGGTAGCCGTAACCGGCGGGGCCCGGGTAGCCGTACGGGACCTGGCCCGGCCCGCCGGGGGCTGGGGGAGGCGGCGGGACGGGCGAGCCCTGGGGCTGGGCGACCGGCGGTGCGAAGGGGGTGCCCGTGGGCGACCCCGGGTTCGGCGGAGCGAACGGGTTGCCGGTGCCGGCCGCCGGTGGTGCCGAGGGTCCGGGCGCCGCGTACGGATTCGGCGGTTCGGCCACGGGCGGTGTGCCGTCCGGGTGGCTCCAGACCGGCGGCGAACCCGCCTCCGGGGAGGGCGTGACCGCGCGGTGGTCCTGCCCGGGGGTCGGAGCCGAGGCCGGGGCACCACCCGGCGCCGCGCCCTCGGGCACCCGGTCGGTGGGGGACGTGCTCTTGGTCATTCGGTCCTTGGGGGGCGTGTTCTTGGTCACCCGGTCCGTGGGGGACGCGTCGTCGGTCGTGTGGTCGGCGAGCGGTGTCCACGGGTCGGGAGTCGACCCGTCCGGTCCGGCCGACGACGAGACCGAGGCCCAGCCCCCGCTCGTGTCCCACGCCCCGGTGTCCGTCCCGGCGGGCGCGGGCCAGGACACCACCGCGGCCCCGCCGCCTGCCGTCCCGCCGCCGGGTCCGGCCTGACCGCCGGTGGCCGTACCGCTGTTCGCCGCCGTGCCGTCGCCGGCGGCGGGCGCCGCGGGACGGTCGTCAGGCGCCTGCGACGGCCAGGGCGAGGACGAGGACGAGGGGAACGGCCAGGGCGAAGGGGAGGGTGAGGCAGCGTCGCCGGGCGTCGCTCCGCTCTCCGCGGCGTTCTGCGGTGCCTCGTCGGACATTGCGCACGGTCCCCTCTCCTCGGCGTGCTGTCATGCTACGGGCAGCCAGGGCCGCCCCGGGCCCGGGCCTACCATGAGCCCCGAACCACCGATCAGCCGATCACCGCGCCCGGACCCCGGTCCGCCGGCGCCGTTCCCGGGGAGGGACCTCTTGACCGACAACTCCACACCCGCCGCCCGCGACCTGCGGACCTTCATCGCCGGACTGCCCAAGGCCGAACTGCACGTCCACCACGTCGGCTCCGCCTCCCCGCGTATCGTCTCCGAACTCGCCGCCCGCCACCCCGACTCCAAGGTCCCCACCGACCGGGACGCGCTGGCGGACTACTTCACCTTCACGGACTTCGCCCACTTCATCGAGGTGTACCTGTCCGTCGTCGACCTCGTCCGCACCCCGGAGGACGTCCGGCTGCTCACCTACGAGGTGGCCCGCGACCTGGCCCGGCAGCAGGTGCGGTACGCCGAGCTGACCGTCACGCCGTACTCCTCGACCCGCCGCGGCATCGACGCGCGCGCCTTCATGGACGCGATAGAGGACGCCCGCAAGTCGGCCGAGGCGGAGTTCGGGACCGTACTGCGCTGGTGCTTCGACATCCCCGGCGAGGCGGGGCTCGACGCCGCGGAGGAGACGGCCCGGCTCGCCACCGACGACGGGCTGCGCCCGGCGGGCCTGGTCTCCTTCGGGCTCGGCGGCCCCGAGATCGGCGTGCCCCGGCCGCAGTTCAAGCCGTACTTCGACCGGGCCCTCGCCGCCGGGCTGCGCTCCGTCCCGCACGCCGGTGAGACGACCGGTCCCGATACGGTCTGGGACGCGCTGACCGAACTGCGCGCCGAGCGCATCGGGCACGGCACCAGTTCGGCCCGCGACCCCAAGCTGCTCGCCCACCTCGCCGACCACCGCATTGCGCTGGAGGTCTGCCCGACCTCGAACATCGCCACCCGCGCGGTCCGCACCCTCGACGAGCACCCCATCAAGGAGTTCGTCGACGCCGGCGTCCTGGTCACGGTCAACTCGGACGACCCGCCGATGTTCGGCACCGACCTCAACAACGAGTACGCGGTGGCCGCCCGGCTGCTCGGCCTCGACGAGCGGGGCCTGGCCGGCCTCGCCAAGAACGCGGTCGAGGCGTCCTTCCTGGACCCGGCGGGCAAGGCCGCGATCGCCGCCGAGATCGACACGTACACGGCTCGGTGGCTCGCCGCCTGAGCCCGTCGGGCACCGGTCACCCGCAGAATGGGGTCCATGCAGACCGTGACCGCCGTGGCGCACCGCGGCGACCCCTACCGCTTCCGTGAGAACACGATCGACTCGCTGCGTTCCGCGCTCCTACGGGGCGCGGACGCGGTCGAGATCGACGTACGGCTCACCCGCGACGGCGTGCCCGTGCTGCTCCACGACGCGACGCTGGAGCGGCTGTGGGAGCAGGACCGGCCGCTCGGGTCGCTGTCCGCCGCCGAGGTGCGCGGGCTCACCGCGGGTGGTGTACCGACACTGGAGGAGGCGCTGGCCGCCACGGACGGCGGCCGGGTGATGGTCGACCTGCCGGGCCTGACCGAGCGCCGGGCCGCGCGGCGGATCGTGGAGGTCGTCCACGCGTCCGGGGCGCGGGACCGCGTCTACTACTGCGCGGGCGCCGAGGCGATGCTCGCCGTCCGCGCCGCCGACCCGGCCGCCGAGATCGCCCTCACCTGGACGACCCTGGCGCCCCCGCGGCCCGCGCTGCTGGCGGCGGTGGGCCCGCGCTGGCTCAACTACCGCTTCAGCCTGGTCGGCCGGGACCTCGCGGCCCGCGTCCACCACGGCGGCCGGTTGCTGTCCGTGTGGACGCCCGACACCCGCCGCGCCATGCGCCGCCTGCTCGACCTGGGCGTCGACTCGATCACCACGAACCGCATCGACACGCTCTGCGCCCTCCGCCAGAGCGCGTCATGGCCGGACGGGCGGCCCTGAGCCACCGAACCCGCGGAACCCACCGAACCCACCGAACCCACGGATGCCGCAGCGCCGGCGCGGCGCGGCACCACCGGACCGGCACCGGACGCGCACTGGACCTACGGTGTACCGCCCGACCGCGGCGGGACCGCGTCCGGCCCGCTCTGCCGTGGGCGGTCGCGGCGGCCGGCGAACTCCAGGGGCGGGGCGATGGCCTGGGCGTCCGCGCCCTCGCCCAGCCAGAGTCCGATGAGCAGCGCGGCCGTCGCCGCCAGCAGCCCCGCGCGGTCCAGCCCGCCGGCGTCCAAGGGGGTGCAGCCGAGGTCGCGTAGCGTGCGGATCGGCGGGATCAGCCAGAAGGTGCTGACCGGGACCCTGCGCCGGCTGGACTGCAACGGGCTGGTCGCGCGTCGCGCGTACGGCGGCTCGCCGCCCCGGGTCGAGTACGGACTCACCGGGCTGGGGCGGACGTTGCTCGCCCCGATCGACGCCCTCGGTGCCTGGGCCTTGGCGCACGGCGACGAGGCGTTGCGTCAGGCCGCGACGGCGGCGCGCGCTCGGGCGGCCCGTACCGCCGCCGACAGGTTGCCGATGTCGTACGCGCCGTGGTGCCTGCGGCCGTTGACGAAGAACGTGGGTGTGCCCGCCACCGTGCTGAGGTCCGCCGAGTCCACGTCCTCGGCGACCCAGGGCGCACCGGCATGGGTGTCCAGGTCCTTCTCGAACCGCGTCGGCTCCAGTCCGATCCGCACGGCGTAGTCCCGCAGGTCGTCCAGGTCCAGGGCGCCCTGATGGCTGAGCAGCAGATCGTGCATCTCCCAGAAACGCCCCTGGAGGGCGGCGGCCTCCGCGGCCTCGGCGGCGAGTTGCGCGTGCACATGGACATCGGTCAGGGGCAGGTGCCGCCATACGTAGCGCACGTCGCCGAAGTCCTGGAGCAGTTCGCGGACGATCGGTTCGGCCAGCCCGCAATAGGGGCATTCGTAGTCGCCGTACTCGACGACGGTCACCGGTGCGTGCCGCGGTCCCCGGACGTGGTCCCGGTCCGGGTCGACGGGCACCGCCAGGTCGACCAGCGTCTCCGCCTTCCCGAGCGTCGCCCGCAGCCGCGCCGGGCGGGGCAGCGCCCCGATGACCGCGGTGACGAGCCGACTGGTCAGGAAGGAGCAGATCAACGCGCTGAGGATGCCGATCTTCGCGTTTTCCAGGTCGGTGCCGCGGAACGCGAGCGTGGCGATCAGCAGGGAGACCGTGAAGCCGACTCCGGCGAGCGTGCCCGCCGCGGTGACCGACCCCCAGCCGACCGGGAGCCGCAGCCGGCCGCGGCTGAGCGCGGTGGCCAGCGCCGACGCCCCGAGGATGCCGAGCGGCTTGCCCAGGACGTAGGCCAGCAGGATGCCCAGGGTGACCGGCGAGGTGAAGGCCCGGACCAGTTGTTCGCCGCCGAGGGGGATGCCGGCGTTTGCCAGTGCGAACAGCGGGACCACGACATAGCTGGTCCACGGGTGGTACATGCGTTGCAGGCGTTCGTTCGGGGAGACGGCCGAGGCGAGGCCGGCCCGCAGGGACCGCTCCAGCTCGGGCGTGGGCTGCTCGCGGAACTTCCGGAACAGGCCGCTCGCCCGTTCCAGGTCGCTGCGCGAAGCCGGGTACGCGTACGTCACCAGGCCCATCGCGAGACCGATGACCACGGGATCCACCCCGGATTCGAGCAGCGCGGCCCACGCCACGACCGCGAGGAAGGCGTACACGGCTCCGTGACGCACCCCGGCCCGCCGGACGAGCAGGACGACGACGAAGACACCGACGGCCACCAGCAGCGCCGTCACGCCGAGGCGGGTGCTGTAGGCGACGGCGATGACGGCGAGCGCCACGAAGTCGTCCACGACCGTGATCGTGAGGATGAAGACCCGCAGCCCGGCGGGCATGCGCCGGCCGACCACGGCCAGCATGCCCAGGGCGATGGCGGTGTCGGTGGACATCGCCGCGCCCCAGCCCTGTGCCGAGCCATGGCCCGCGGTGACCGCGAGGTAGATCACGACGGGCACGATCATGCCGCTGACGCCCGCCACGAGCGGCAGCGCGAGCCGCTTGCGGTCGCGCAGTTCCCCCATGTCGAATTCGCGGCGCGCCTCCAGTCCGACGACGAAGAAGAACAGCGCCATCAGTCCGCTGTTCACCCATTCCCGCAGGCCGAGGGAGATGCCATGGGCGCCGAGCCGGACGGACAGGTGCGTGTGCCAGAACGTCTCGTAGCCGCCCGGTGCGGCGTTCGCCCAGACCAGCGCCGCGAGCGCCGCCGCCATCAGGACGGCGGCGCTTCCGGTCTCGGTCCGCAGGAAGTCGCGCAACGGGGAACGCGTGTCCTTGCCGCATGCGCTCTGGCCCGTGTAGTCAATGGCTTCCAAAGACATCCTCAGCCGCTCGTCGGTCGTCGTGGTTCATAGGTCAGTCGGTCAGTCGGTCAGTCATCGGTCAGTAGGTCGTTGGTGAGCAGGTAGATCGTCAGTCGGTCGGTGCTCGTGCGTCGGTGCTCGTGCGTCGGTGCTCGTGTCGGCGGTCGGCACGTGGCGCGTCGACATCCAGTACACCGGCACGCGACGCGCGGTGCCCGCGGAGCCGACGCCACGGAGCGACCCCGCCGCCCCGGTCACACCACATCCCGGTCACACCACGCTCCGGTGCGCGCCGCACGACGGTGCACGCCGCCGGGGCGGCCCGCACGGCACGAGCCGCGACAGCCGGACCGCCGGGAACACCTGCTGGTGGAACAACAGCAGGTCCAGGGTTCATCCCCGGGCACACCGACCGGGGCAGCGGGGTCGGCCGGTCCTACGTCCCGTGCGCCGGGTTCTGGCCGTCCCCCGGGCGGATGCTGAACACGCCTTGATCGTCTTGATCATCTTGACCGCCGGCGGACCCGTACCGGCCTGACACGCCGCCCACAGGGCCGACGGAGCACTTGTCCGTCCTGGCGGTCGGCCACGGCCTGCCCGGACGGAACACCCAGCGGGGGCCTCAGTCGCGGCGGGCGACCGGCTCGGGATGGGCGTCGAGCGCATCGAGCACCGCGTCGCCGTTCGCCCTCGCCCACTCGGTCAGCATGTGGATCGGATCGATCAGCGTCGCCCCGAGGGGGGTCAGCTCGTACTCGACGCGGGGCGGCACCTCGGCATAGGCCTGGCGGCGGATGAGCCCGTGCGCCTCAAGCCGTCGGAGCGTCTGAGTGAGCATCTTGCGGGAGATGCCGCCGATCAGCTCGGCCAGCTCGCCGTGGCGCACCGGGCCCTTGCTGAGGCCGTAGAGCACGACCACCGTCCACTTGTCCGCGATCAGCTCGACCGCCAGACGCGCCGGACAGTCGGCGAGAAAGACACCACCGGGACCGAAAGCGCTCATGGCGCCAAAGGTACCTGCTGGTTCCTGTCGGAAACATAGCCTGGGTTCTCCCCCTCCTCCCCTCCAGAGCCACCAGGAGAGTCATGCGCGTCATCACCCAGCAGTCGCTCGGCGGTCCCGAGGTGCTCACCATCGTGGACGCGCCCGAGCCCCAGCCCCTCCCGACCGAGGTCCTCGTCCGCGTCAGGGCGATCGGGCTGAACCCGCTGGAGGCGCGCCTGCGCGCCGGCGAGTTCCCGCTGATCGGCCGGCCGCCGTTCGTCCTCGGCTGGGACATCAGCGGAGTGGTCGAGGAGGCGCCGCAGACGTGGCGGTTCAGGCCCGGCGACGAGGTGTTCGGGATGCCGCTGTTCCCGCGGGCGGCGAGCGCGTACGCCGAGGCCGTGTCGGCGCCCGCGCTGCACCTGGCACGCAAGCCGGCGTCACTCTCGCACGTCGAGGCGTCCGCGCTGCCGGTCGTCGGGCTGACGGCGTGGCAGGGCCTCGTCGACCTCGGCGGCGTGACCGAGGGCGACCGCGTCCTGGTCCACGGCGGCGGTGGCGGAGTCGGCCACGTCGCCATCCAGATCGCGAAGGCACTCGGCGCGCATGTGATCACGACCGCCGGCGGGAGCAAGCGGACGTTCGTCGAGGAGCTCGGCGCCGACGAGGTGATCGACTACACGGCGGTCGACTTCACCGAGGCGGTGCGCGACATCGACGTCGTACTCGACACGATCGGCGGCGACACCGTCGAGCGGTCGCTCGAAGTGCTCCGCCCTGGCGGCCACCTGGTGACGGCGGTCGCCGAGGAGGATGCGCGGCTCACCGCCGCGTACGAGGCGGCCGGCCTGCGCTTCAGCGGCATCGCGGTCGATCCCGATCCGGTCGCCCTGCGCGGTCTCGTCGAACTCGTCGAACAGGGCAGGCTCCGGGTCCACGTGCAGAAGACGTTCCCTTTCGAGCGTGTCGCCGACGCCCACCGGCTGCTCGACGAGGGCCACCTCCAGGGCAAACTCGTCCTCACCGTCTGATCCCGCCCGCAATACCCGGACCGGGCACGACGGTTCACCGTTGCGCCCGGGAACGTGGGCATTGCGGCCGTACGCGTTCGGCGTGTCGGAGCTGCCGGGAGGGCGGGTGACATCGACGTGGTCGTCGCGTGCGACCGCGCCTTCGACATCGTTGTCGAAAGCGCGGCCTGCCCCGGGCGCGGACCTACGGGACGCGGCAAGCCCCGAGGGGGCACCGGACGCCGGGGAACGCGGTCGGCCTACGGCGTGTAGACGGCGGCACTGCCGTACAGCTCCCTGGTGAACGCGGAGACGTCGGCGCTGCGATCGGCGCCGTCGAGGTTGTACGTCAGATAGACGCCGTACCCCTCACTGACCGTGCGGCGGGCGAGGTCGGCGACGGTGCTCTGCGAGGTCCTGCCGATCTCGACGGCCGCCGGCGACAGCTTCGACTTGGGCAGGGCGATGCCGGGAACCTGCCAGGTGCCGTAGTACGGGTTCCAGGCGTAGTCGAACTTGGACGAGACGTCGACGCCGCCGTAGGACAGGCGCGACGCGGCCGGGCCGATGTTGTAGAGGCTGATGATCTTGTCCGGCATGTTGGCGCGCAGTGCCGACACCAGGTACACGAACGAGCTGGCGTTGGGCTGGCCGGTGCCGTTGTTGCCGTACTCGGCGTACTCGTCGTCGAAGTCGATGCCGTCGAGGCCGTACTTGGCCACGGCGTCCGACAGTTGTTTCGCGAACGCCGAAGCCGCCTGCTGGGACGGGAAGTTGGCGAAGCCCGCGCCCTGGTGGTTGCCGAGCACCGAGAGGACGACCTTGATGCCCTTCTGCTGCAACGGCCGTATCTGGGTGGCGGCGTTGTCGAGGACGCGTTGCACGTTCTCGTTGAAGTACAGGGTCGCCGCCTTCGTGCCCGTGTCGTAGTTGATGTTCGCCGCGAAGATCACGGCGACGTCGAAGGCGTTGCCGCCGCCCGCGAGGGTGTACTTGCCGACGTTCAGCATGCTGTTGTTGTTCACCTCGACGTACGCCACCGAGGTCGGTCCTTGTTTCGCGGCAGCGGGGGCCGCTGCCGCGCCGGACGTGGCGGTCGCGCCGAAGGCGAGGGCCGTGACGGCCGAGAGCGCGAGCACCGCCGTCCGTACTCTGCTCCGCACCAGAGTGAACATCGTTGATCGGTCTCCCATCGCATGGAGCGGCGCCCGCCCTGTCGCAAGCGCCGAGTGGGCCCCCGATCTTTCCGCTCCCGTGACCGAATCCCCAGAACCGTGCGAGAACTCTTCACCACTCCCACGCACGTCGCTCCGCAACTCCGAGCCTGGGCAGGGGAGTTCGGTGCCTCTCCAGCGGTCCTCGGGTGCTGCCGGTCTCCTACAGCCCCACGATCTTGTTCCACCGCTCGGTGAAGCCGACCCGCTTGGGACGAGCGACGCCGCGTCGAGCGGGCACCGCCGAACCCGACACGTTGTCGATCCGTCAGCTGCGGGCAATCGCCCGGCAGTTGACACGAAACGGCCCCGGAGGGCGGGGACGCCCGTCCGGGGCCGTACAGGACCTTCCCAGGAGCCGTGCGGCAGACCTTCCGCGGCCGTGTGCCGGAACCACTCCGGGGCCGTACGACGGACCGTCCACGGCCGTGACCGTCCACGGCCGTACGGGAGTCCTTCCGCGGCCGTACGGGAGTCCTTCCGCGGCCGTACGGGAGTCCTTCCGCGGCCGGCGGAGACGCTCCGGGGATCCGGCCGCGGACGTTCCGGAGGCCCTGTCGCGGACCTTCCGGGGCCCTGTCGCGGACGGGTCAGCCGTCCAGGGACGTCATGACGTGCTTGATGCGGGTGTAGTCGTCGAAGCCGTACGCCGACAGGTCCTTGCCGTAGCCGGACTTCTTGAAGCCGCCGTGCGGCATCTCGGCGACCAGCGGGATGTGGGTGTTGATCCACACGCAGCCGAAGTCGAGCTTCTTGGACATCCGCATGGCACGGGCGTGGTCCTTGGTCCACACGGAGGAGGCGAGGGCGTACTCGACGCCGTTGGCCCACTCGACCGCCTGGTCCTCGTCGGCGAAGGACTGGACGGTGATGACCGGCCCGAAGACCTCGTGCTGGATGATCTCGTCGTCCTGCTTGAGGCCCGAGACGACGGTCGGCGCGTAGAAGTAGCCCTTCTCGCCGACCTGCCGGCCGCCCGTCTCGACCTTGGCGTGGGCGGGCAGGCGCTCGATGAAGCCGGAGACCTGCCGCAGTTGATTGGGGTTGTTCAGCGGGCCGTAGAGGACGTCCTCGTCGTCGGGCTGCCCGGTCTTGGTGTCGGCGGCGGCCTTGGCCAGCGCGGCGACGAACTCGTCGTGGATGGACTCCTGGACGAGGACGCGGGTCGCGGCGGTGCAGTCCTGGCCGGCGTTGAAGAAGCCCGCCACGGAGATGTCCTCGACGGCCTTCGGGATGTCGGTGTCCTCGAAGACGACGACCGGCGCCTTGCCGCCCAGCTCCAGGTGGACCCGCTTGAGGTCCTTGGACGCGGACTCGGCGACCTGCATGCCGGCGCGCACGGAACCCGTGATGGAGGCCATCGCCGGGACCGGGTGCTCGACCATCAGACGGCCGGTCTCGCGGTCGCCGGTGATGACGTTGAAGACGCCCTTGGGGAGGATCCCGCCGAGGATCTCGGCGATCAGGACGGTGGACGCCGGGGTGGTGTCCGACGGCTTCAGCACGACCGTGTTGCCCGCGGCGATCGCCGGGGCGAACTTCCACACGGCCATCATCATCGGGTAGTTCCAGGGCGCGACCTGCGCGCAGACGCCGACCGGCTCGCGGCGGACGATGGAGGTCAGGCCCTCCATGTACTCGCCGGCCGAACGGCCCTCCAGCATCCGGGCCGCGCCGGCGAAGAACCGGATCTGGTCGACCATCGGCGGGATCTCCTCGGAGCGGGTCAGCCCGACCGGCTTGCCCGTGTTCTCCACCTCGGCCGCGATCAGTTCCTCGGCGCGCTCCTCGAACGCGTCGGCGATCTTCAGGAGAGCCTTCTGCCGCTCGGCGGGCGTGGTGTCGCGCCAGCCGGGGAAGGCCGCGGCGGCGGCCGCCATCGCGGCGTCCACGTCCGCCCGGCCGGACAGCGGCGCGGTCGCGTACGCCTCGCCCGTCACGGGGTTGACCACGTCGGTGGTCCGTCCGTCTGCGGCGTCCCGGAACTCACCGTCGACGTAATTGCGGAGCTTGCGCAGCCGCGCCTGCTCGGTGCTCACTGCCGGCCTCCTGTCGGGTCAGAACTGTCCAATCACTGAGACACCCACCCTAATCCGGGAGCCGACGTTTTCAACACCCCCGTTCGGGCTACGGCTGCGAAATCCGCAAGTCTCGACCATGCAAACAACGAATTTCATCGATAGTGCCTTGCGGAACTGTCGAGACGTCGTGCACAGTGAGACCGTGGCCAGTCGAAGCGCAGACCAGAAGGGCTCGCCCCGCGAGTCCCGGAACGGCACCCCGCACCTGGATGCCGTCTCCCTCGCCATCATCGAGCAGCTCCAGGAGGACGGCCGCCGGCCCTACGCCGCCATCGGCAAGGCCGTGGGCCTCTCCGAGGCGGCCGTGCGCCAGCGCGTCCAGAAACTGCTCGACCAGGGCGTCATGCAGATCGTCGCCGTCACGGACCCGCTCACCGTGGGCTTCCGCCGGCAGGCGATGGTCGGCATCAACGTCGAGGGCGATGTCGAGTCCGCGGCCGACGCGCTGACCGCCATGTCGGAGGTCGAGTACGTGGTGATGGCCGCGGGCTCGTTCGACATCCTCGCCGAGATCGTCTGCGAGGACGACGACCACCTGCTGGACGTCATCAACAGACGCATCCGGGCCCTGCCCGGCGTGCGCTCCACCGAGAGTTTCGTCTATCTGAAGCTCAAGAAGCAGACCTACATGTGGGGAACCCGATAACCGTGAGCACAAAGGACCTGAGCCGCAGCGCGTACGACCACCTGTGGATGCACTTCACCCGCATGTCCTCCTACGAGAACGCGCCCGTCCCCACCATCGTCCGGGGCGAGGGCACCTACATCTACGACGACAAGGGCAAGCGCTACCTCGACGGTCTCGCCGGGCTGTTCGTGGTCCAGGCCGGCCACGGCCGCACGGAACTCGCCGAGACCGCCTTCAAACAGGCCCAGGAGCTGGCGTTCTTCCCGGTGTGGTCCTACGCCCACCCGAAGGCCGTGGAGCTGGCCGAGCGCCTCGCCGGCCACGCGCCGGGCGATCTGAACAAGGTCTTCTTCACCACCGGCGGCGGCGAGGCCGTCGAGACCGCCTGGAAGCTCGCCAAGCAGTACTTCAAGCTGACCGGCAAGCCCACCAAGCACAAGGTCATCTCGCGCGCGGTCGCCTACCACGGCACCCCGCAGGGCGCCCTGTCCATCACCGGCCTGCCCGGTCTGAAGGCCCCGTTCGAGCCGCTGGTGCCGGGCGCGCACAAGGTCCCGAACACGAACATCTACCGGGCGCCGATCCACGGTGACGACCCGGAGGCGTTCGGCCGCTGGGCCGCCGACCAGATCGAGCAGCAGATCCTCTTCGAGGGCCCGGAGACCGTCGCCGCGGTCTTCCTGGAGCCGGTGCAGAACGCCGGCGGCTGCTTCCCGCCGCCGCCCGGCTACTTCCAGCGGGTGCGCGAGATCTGCGACCAGTACGACGTGCTGCTCGTCTCCGACGAGGTCATCTGCGCCTTCGGCCGCCTCGGCACCATGTTCGCCTGCGACAAGTTCGGCTACGTACCGGACATGATCACCTGCGCCAAGGGCATGACCTCGGGCTACTCCCCCATCGGCGCCTGCATCGTCTCCGACCGCCTGGCCGAGCCGTTCTACCAGGGCGACAACATGTTCCTGCACGGCTACACCTTCGGCGGCCACCCGGTCTCCGCCGCGGTGGGCCTCGCCAACCTCGACCTGTTCGAGCGCGAGGGCCTCAACCAGCACGTGCTGGACAACGAGAGCGCCTTCCGGACCACCCTGGAGAAGCTGTACGACCTGCCGATCGTCGGCGACGTCCGCGGCAACGGCTTCTTCTACGGCATCGAACTGGTCAAGGACAAGGCCACCAAGGAGACCTTCGACGAGGAGGAGACCGAGCGTGTCCTGTACGGCTTCCTCTCCAAGGCCCTCTTCGACAACGGCCTGTACTGCCGGGCCGACGACCGCGGCGACCCGGTCGTCCAGCTCGCCCCGCCGCTCGTCTCCGACCAGGCGACCTTCGACGAGATCGAGCAGATCCTGCGCGCGACACTGACCGAGGCGTGGACCAAGCTCTGATCCCTGGCCCGGCCGTGTGCCCGCGCCCGGCCCCACACCGCTGATCAGCTGATCGACACCGGCCCCGGAGCCGTCCGTTCGAGTGAGAACGGCGGTCCGGGGCCGTGTGCTGTCCGGCCGGCCGGCGGCGGCTGCCTAGCGTGCAAGTGACCGATCGGCCCAGCCTTCGTTCCCCCCGGAAGAGGGATAAAGCGCCGGGAAAGCCGGGAAACACGGACCAGAACCGAGGTGTACGCCCATGGAGGCCCCGCCGGACAACGACGTGCTCTGGGCACGGTCCCTGCACTTCACCCACGACGACGGCTCGCCCGCCCTGGGCGGTGTCTCGCTCGGCGTGCGGGAGGGCGAGATCCTCGCCGTCAGCGGACCCCGCGGCAGCGGCAAGACGACCCTGCTGCGCTGCCTGTCCGGGCTGCTGCCGATCCGGCACGGCGAGATCTGGTTCAACAGCGCGCCCGTGCACACCCTGGGCCCGATGGCCCGGGAGCGCCTGCGCCGCGACCGGTTCGGCTGGATCGACCCGGTACCGGCCCTGGTCCCCGAGCTGACCGTCTGGGAGAACACCGCGCTGCCCCTGATGCTGCGCGGCACCAGCCGTCGCCGGGCCAAGACCACCGCCCTGGAGTGGCTGGACCGGCTGGACGTCGGTGAGCGGTCCCGCAGCCATCCGCACGAGCTGCGCCAGGCCGAACGCCAGCGCGTCTCGATCGCCCGTGCGCTCGCCCCGGCCCCCACGGTGCTGTTCGCCGACGAGCCGACGGCCCCCCTGTACCGCGCGGACCGCGCCCATGTGCTGCGTACGCTGACGACGGCCGCCCGCTCGCACGGCATCACGGTCCTGCTGGCCACGCACGACGCCGAGACGGCGGCCCTCGCCGACCGCACGGTGGCGCTGCTGGACGGGCGGTGCGTGACGACCGTGCACCTGCCCCCGGTCACCGAGTCGGAAGGCCGGGCCGCGTGCTCGCTCTCCGTCTGACCCGCGCCGCCCGCCCCACCGTCCAACTGCGCCGCCTACTGGTGGCGACCGCCGCGGCGGGCACGGGCTTCCTCCTGCTGAGCGCCCTCGGCTACGCGCTGGGACACCCCGAGCAGCCGACGGAGGCGGCGACCCGGCTGGCCTGGTGCGCGGTGCCGCTGGCCGCCGCCGTCCACTTCGCGGTGGCGGTCGCCCGCACCGACCCGGGCACCAAGCCCCGCCCGGGGCTCTCGGCCCTCGGCCTGGGCCCGGCCCGGCTGATGGCGATCTCGGTCCTGTCGACGGCCCTGTCCTGCACGCTGGGCTCGCTGGTGGCCCTCTTCGCCTTCCTCCATCTGCGCGGCGACCTCACGGGCACGCCCTTCGACGGAGCGGCGGCGACGTTCCTGGCCGCGGGCGAGCCGCTGCCGGTGCCGGCCGCCCTCACCCTCCTGACGCTGGTACCGGTGATCGCGTCGGGCACGGTGGCACTGGTCCTGCGGCCCCGGGACGCCCGCCCCGCAAAGCGCGGCGCGGCCTGGACGTACGGCCGCTTCGGCTCCTACGGCCGGGCGCGCTCGCCCGAGTCCCTGGGGACGCACACCGGGTTCACCGCGCACGTGCGGGACGCCGCCGCCCGCCCGGCCACCGGGACCCGGATCATCGCCGCGGTGCCCGTGCCGCAGAAACCGGTGCCGGTCCCGCAGCGGGGCGACACCGGGCAGACCCTCGGTCACAACGGTGAGCCGACGGCGTCCGCGGACGGCGGACCGGACTCCGCCCCGGCCGACGGGGCGACGGACCCGGGCGGCGACTGGAGCGCGGCCCTCACCGATCCGCGCCGTCCCCCGGCCGGCTTCCCCTGGGGCATCGCGGTCCTCGCCTTCGGCCTGGCCGTGGAGGCGTACGCCGGGTTCTCCGCCGCGCCCGGCCCGGCGCTCCCCGGCGTGCTGACCGGCTGGGCGCTGGCCGCGGTCGGCCTGGTCCTCGCCGCGCCGGGCCTCACCCATCTGTGCGGCCGACTGCTCCAGGCGGTCCGGCCGGGCGCGCTGCGGCTGCTGGCCGGCCGGGCGCTGATGGCAGAGGCCGTCCGTCTCGGCCGTCCGCTCGGCGTGGTGTGCGTGGTCGTCTCGGGCGCGCTCGCCATGACCGCCTTCAGCTCCGAGAACACCGCGCCCTACGGCCAACTCACCGCCTTCGGCGTCCTGCTGGTCATCGGCTGCACCATGGGCACCCTGCTGACGGCGGCCGTGGAGGCCCGGCAGTCCCGCGCCGACACCGTCGCCGGCCTGCTGCGCCTCGGCGCCCCCGCGACCCTGCTGCGCGTCGCCGCCGCACTGCGTGCGGGCGCGCTGCTCGCCCTGTTCGGCCCGCTCACGGTGGTGGTGGCCTACCTGGTGGTGCTCCCGCTGGACAGCTGAACCGGCCGGCCCGGCAGCAGCACCGGCCCGGCCGGCGAACCGGGCGGGCAGCGGAACCGGACGGGCGGCTGAACCGGGCCGACGGCGACTGAACCGGGCCGACGGTCGGCCCCTCCGCACCAGAGCGCCCACGGAGCACATCCGCACAGCAGTACGAAAAAAGTCCGTGGCCGCCGATGAGTTCCCCGGCGCCCTCCGGTCTGCCCTTCGAACAGTACGAACCCGAGGGGAGAGGCCCATGTACCAACAGATGATCTTCGTGAACCTGGCCACCGACGACGTCGAGGCGTCGAAGAGGTTCTTCACGGCGCTCGGTTACACGATCAACCCGCAGTTCTCCACGGACGACTGCGCCTGCGTCGTGATCAGCGACACCATCATCGCGATGCTGCTCAGCAGGCAGCGCTACGCGGACTTCACGAAGAAGGAGATCGCGGACTCGACGAAGACCAGCGAGACGCTGATCTGCCTGAGCGCCGAAAGCCGCGCGAGCGTCGACGAACTGGTCGACAAAGCGATCGCGGCGGGCGGCACGGCGGCCGGCGAGACCCAGGACCAGGGCTTCATGTACGGCCGCGCCTTCGACGACCTCGACGGCCACACCTGGGAGGTCATGTGGATGGACCCGGCGGCGGTGCAGGGCTGAACCCGCACGGCGCCGCGGCGGTGCGGCGTTGAAGCGGCGCGGCGTTGAGAGTCGAGGCGACGTTGAGAGTCGAGGCGACCGTGGAGCTGAGGGTCGGGGCCGTGCAGGGCCGAGTCGACGCAGGGGCTGAGACCGTCCCCGGCCGAGCGGGCCGGGCCGCCTCCCGAGGCATCGAAACGTCCCGGGAGTTAACAACACGGTAAAGCCAACACCGGTGGGGGGCATATGCGTTGACAGTGCTTATGGAACACTTATAGACCTGTGATTCTCCTGGGGATGGTGAAGCTGTCTTCACAATCGCTTCATCTGCCCCCCAAGCCCCCCCGCAGATGCACTCTGTAAAGGACAAACGTGTCCATAACACGCCGCAGCGCACGTCGTTCCGTGCGCATTCTGGGTGTTGCCTCCGCGACTGTCGCGCTCGCGCTGGGCGTCAGCAACTCCGCTTTCGCGTGCAACATCAGTGAGTTCACCGCCAAGGCCGACTGTGACGGCACCAACGGTGTCATCGTCGTCACCGACAAGGACGCCTCCGGCACGCCGGTCACCATCTCCGTGTTCCTGAAGAACAACGGTTCCGACGAGCAGGTCGGCGAGTCCCAGGAGCTCACGGGCTCCCGCGAGGGCACCACCGCCACGTTCACCGCGGACTGGAAGCCGAACGCGACCTACCGGGTGCACGTCAAGGGCGGGCCGGTCGACGAGGACATCAAGCCCGACCTCGTCACCCCGTCCACGGCCTGCAAGACCGAGGAGACCCCGACCCCGACCCCCCCGGAGACCAGCCCGGCTCCGTCGGAGTCCGAGTCGACGCCGGCGGAGTCCCAGACCCCGACTCCGTCGGCCTCGGAGAGCAGCACCGCCCCGGCGGGTACGTCGAGCAACGCGCCGTCCCCGGCGGCCGGTGACTCGAACCTCGCCGAGACCGGTGCGAACTCCAACACCACTCTGATCGCCGGTATCGCCGCCGCCTTCGTCGTCGTCGGCGGTGGCGCGGTGTTCTTCGGCATGCGCCGCCGCGGGGCCAACAGCAACCGCTGACGCCTCACTTCGGCACACGCCGCGGCCCGTCCCCGCACCGCGGGGGCGGGCCGCGGTCGTTCAGCCGAACGTGGCCCGCTCCAGCCAGAAGTCCAGCAGCTCCCGCTCGCCGACGACCTCCAACTCCGGTCCTGTCGGCGGGATACGGGTGTAGAAGGCGAGCAGGACCGAGGTGAGCGGACCGCGCAGCGCGACCGTCGCCTTCTCATGGCCGCGGCGCCAGGCGACGCCCTCGTCGGTCAGCTCGACGAACCACTCGGCGTTCAGCTCGGGCGGGGTGTCGGTGGCGTGCAGATGGATGCTGCGGCCCGGCCCGCGCAGTTCCACGGTCTCCTTCCGCAGGCCCGAGCGCTGCACCAACTCGATGATCTGCAACCACTCGTCGATCGCGTCCGCGGCCACGTCCGGGGCGACGTCGTAGGGCAGTCCGGCGGCGAGCGCGGCATCAGCCCGGTGGATGGTGATCTCGTGGGTCATCCGGCGGGCCCAGAAGCCGGCGTCGAGGATTCCGGCCCAGGTCCACACCTTCGTGTCCGGCCCGGCCTCGCGCAGGGTGTCGACGAGCAGCCGGCCGGTCTCCGCGAGCCAGGCGTCCAGCGCCGCGGCGTCGCCGCGCGCCTCGGGCCGCCCGGCGTGGGGGACCCGCTCCGCGGGGACGTTCTCCTGGGCCCGGGTCCTGACCAGCAACTCCACCCAGCGCAGAGCGCCGCCCAGGTGCCGCAGCAGGTCCTCCAGCGACCAGTCCGGGCAGGTGGGTACGGTGGCGGACAGATCGGCGCCGGAGGTGACCACGGCCCTCAACTGCCCGATCTGGTGGGCGATCTCGTCGCAGTAGCGGTCATGCGTGAGGAGCGTCATGCCCCGACGCTACGGCCTCGCGGTCATCCCAGCACGACGATTTCCGCCGGGTCGAACTCCACCCCCACCTCGTCCCCGGTCTCCGGCGCCGCCCGCAGCGCGCACGCCGCCTCAAGACGCGGGCCGTCCCCCGGCTGGAGGCGCACGGCCACATGGGTGCCCTTGAAGGTGCGCGCGGTCACCATGGCGCGCGGGCCCTCGCCGGCCGGTCCGAGCCGGATGCCGGCGGGGCGTACCAGCAGGGTGCGCCGGCCCTGGGGCGCGGGCTCGGGCACCGGGAGCTTCCCCCACGGGGTGACCGCCACCGCTCCGGTGATCTGCGCGTCGACGACGTTCTCGAAGCCGAGGAAGCGGGCCACGAACTCGTCGGCGGGCCGCTGCCACACCTCAAGGGGCGTACCGGACTGGGCGATCCGGCCGTCCCGCATCACGACCACCCGGTCGGCCAGCGCGAAAGCCTCGCCCTGGTCGTGGGTGACGGCGAGCACGGTGGTGCCCAACCGGTCGAACAGCTCCCGCAGTTCGACCACGAGCCGTTCCCGCAGCGAGCGGTCGAGCTGGCCGAGCGGTTCGTCCAGCATCAGCAGCCGCGGCCGGGGCGCGAGGGCTCGGGCGAGCGCGACCCGCTGCTGTTCGCCGCCGGAGAGCCGGGCCACGGCCCGCCGGGCGGCCCCCGGCAGCCCCACCAGGTCCAGCAGCTCCGCCACCGCGGTCCGCTGCCGCTCCTTCGACGCGCCGCGCATCCGCAGCCCGAACGCCACGTTGCCGCCCACGTCCCGCTGCGGGAACAGCTGGTGGTCCTGGAACATCAGCCCGACCTCGCGCCGGTGCGCGGGCACGCCCGTCTGGTCCCGTCCGTCGAGCGCCACCCGCCCCGCGTCCAGGGGCTGAAGTCCGGCCACCGCCCGCAGCAGCGTCGACTTGCCGCTGCCGCTGGGCCCGAGCACGCAGACGATCTCGTGCTCGGCTACCGCCAGATCGACGGCGTCGAGCACGGCCCGCCCGCCGAGGCGCACGGTCGCGGACGTGAGGCTCAGCAGCATCAGAACTCCCCGGTCCGGTCGACCGGGATCCCCCCGGTCGCCTCTGTTCGAGACGGGAGGTGCAGGCGTTCCAGCGCCAGCAGGGACACCGCGCACACCACCATGAGAATCGTGGAAAGGGCCATCGCCTGGCCGTAGTTGAGATCGCCCGGCCGGCCGAGCAGCCGGGCCACGGCGACCGGCAGCGTGGGGTTGTCGGGCCGCGCGATGAACACGGTCGCGCCGAACTCCCCGAGCGAGACGGCGAACGCGAATCCGGCCGCGATCAGCAGCGCCCGCCGCACCAGCGGCAGATCGACCTCGCGCCACACCCGCCAGGGCGACGCCCCGAGCACGGCCGCCGCCTCCCTGAGCCGCCCGTCGACGGCCCGCAGCACCGGCAGCATGGTCCGTACGACGAAGGGCACGCCGACCAGCGCCTGGGCGAGCGGCACGAGGATCCAGGACTGCCGCAGGTCGAGCGGCGGCTTGTCCAGCGCGATCAGGAAACCGAAACCGACGGTCACGGCGGACACGCCGAGCGGCAGCATCAGCAGCGCGTCGAAGCCCCGTACGATCCGGCCCGCGCCGCGGGCGAGGGCCGCGGCGGCGAGGGAGCCGATCAGCACCGCGATGGCGGTGGCGACGACGGCGTAGCGCAGGGAGTTGCCGACCGCGGCGATCGGCGCCACCAGGAACGTACCGCCGTCCGCACGGGTCAGCGCCCGGTAGTAGCCGAGGCCGGGAGCGGCGAGGGAGCGCTGCACCAGCACCCCGAGCGGCAGCAGCACGAGCAGGACGACGGTGGCCAGGACACCGCCGAGCAGCGCCCACTGGCCCGCCCCGCGCGGCCGGCGTGCCGTCAGCGACGCGTCGACCAGGCGCAGCGTGCTCTCCCGCCGCCGTACCGTCCAGGCGTGCACGGCGAGGATCACGCCGACCGCCGCGAACTGGACCAGGGTGAGGACCGCGGCCGTGGACAGGTCGAAGATCTGGGACGTCTCCCGGTAGATCTCCACTTCGAGCGTGGCGAAGGTGGGGCCGCCGAGGATCTGCACCACGCCGAAGGAGGTGAAGGTGAACAGGAACACCATCAGCGCGGCGGCGGCCACCGCCGGGGCCAGCGCCGGCAGGGTCACCCTGCGCCAGGCGGCCGGCGGCGACGCGCCCAGCATCCGCGCGGCCTCCTCCTGGCGCGGGTCGAGCCCGGCCCACAGTCCGCCGACCGTGCGGACGACGACGGCGTAGTTGAAGAAGACGTGCGCGAGCAGGATCGCCCAGACGGTGGTGTCCAGCCGCACGCCCCACAGGTCGTCGAGGAGGCCGCCACGTCCGACGAGGGCGAGGAAGGCGGTGCCGACGACGACGGTCGGCAGCACGAACGGCACGGTGACCACGGCCCGCAGGACCCGTTTGCCCGGGAAGTCGAGGCGGGCGAAGACGTACGCGCCGGGCAGCGCGACCAGCAGGGTGAGCGCGGTGGAGGCGAGCGCCTGCCAGGTGGTGAACCACAGCACGTGCCGGATGTCGGAACGGGCCACGACGTCCGCGATCCGTCCCAGCCGCCAGGCGCCGTCCGGTTTCAGACCGCGGGTGACGATCGCGGCCACCGGCCAGGCGAAGAACACGGCGAAGAACGCGACGGGCCCGGCCAGCAGCGCGAGCCGTACCAGGCTCCCGGTGCCGCGCCGCCCGCGCGGGAGGGAACCGGCCGCCTCGGCCGGCCCGGTCCCCTCGTCCGCCCCGGTCAGTTCAGTACGAGTGAGGTCCACGACTTGACCCACTGGTCACGGTCGGCGGCGATCCGGTCGGGCGCCATGGTCTCGGGGTCCTTGGCCCGCGGGCCGTACTTCTCGAACTCCTGCGGCACCGCGGCATCCGTGCGCACCGGGTAGACGAACATGTTCAGCGGCATGTCCTCCTGGAACTCCTTGCCGGTCAGGAAGTCCAGGAACGCCTTGCCGCCCGCGCTGTTGCGGGCACCCGAGAGCAGTCCGGCGTACTCGATCTGCCGGAAGCAGGTACCGGCGGCCACTCCGGTGGGCGCGGTGGCCGGTTTCGGGTCGGCGTAGACGACCTCGGCGGGCGGCGAGGAGGCGTACGACACGACGAGCGGCCGGTCGCCGCCCGCCTTCCTGCCGCCGGCCGAACCGGAGAACTCCTCGTCGTACGCCTGCTCCCAGCCGTCGACCACCTTGACGCCGTTGGCCTTGAGCTTCTTCCAGTACGCGCTCCAGCCGGCGTCGCCGTACTTCGCGGCGGTGCCGAGCAGAAAACCGAGGCCGGGCGAGGAGGTGGCGGCGTTCTCGGTGACGAGCAGGTTCTTGTACCGGGGTTCGACCAGGTCGTCGAAGGTCTGCGGCGGGGCCAGCCGGTGCCGCTCGAAGTACGCCTTGTCGTAGTTGACGCAGATGTCACCGGTGTCGATGGGCGTGACCTGGTGCCCGGACGTGCCGTCCCGGTACTCGGGTTCGATCCGGTCGTAGTCCTTCGGCTGGTACGACTGGAACAGCCCGTTGTCGAGGGCGCGCGACAGCAGGGTGTTGTCGACGCCGAAGAAGACGTCGCCCTGCGGGTTGTCCTTGGTCAGGATCGCCTTGTTGACGGCCTGCCCGGCGTCGCCGTCCTTGAGGACCCTGACGGTGTAACCGGACTGCTTCTCGAAGTCCTTGAGCACGTTCTTCGAGACCGCCCACGAATCGTGGCTGACGAGGGTGACCGTCTTGGAGTCGGCGCCCCCGTCGTTCGTGGATCCGCACGCGGACAGCGTGACCAGGCCGAGCCCGACCGCGACGGCCACGAAGGTCTTGGTGTGCAACTGGATTCCTCCTGGGGTTGACCAGGAAGAGACGCGGCCCTGCCCGGACCGTACGAGGCAGGTCCGGGCAGGGCGCAACAGCTTGAGTGAGGACCGATCTCCCTACCCAGAATGACCTGGGCGAGGTTCGGAGGGTCTGCGGCCGGTGTGCCGCACTCTCAGCGCTGTGGCGCTCCCCTGTCGGAAATATTCAAATTGTGCGGAATGCTTGGAGTGTTTGGAGTATTCGGAGTGATCGGAGTGTTCGGAACGCGAGGTTCGCGATATGACGTTATGACCGGGCTCAGACTACCGTCCGGCTATCGTTCGGTGGCAGCCAGCTGACCGCAGGCGCCGTCGATCTCCTGCCCGCGGGTGTCCCGGACGGTCACCGGCACCCCGTGCGCCTCGATGGCCGCCACGAAGGCCCGCTCGTCCTCGGGCCTGGAGGCGGTCCACTTGGAGCCCGGCGTCGGGTTGAGCGGGATGAGGTTGACGTGCACGGGCTTGCCCTTGAGCAGCCGGCCGAGCCGGTCGCCCCGCCACGCCTGGTCGTTGATGTCGCGGATCAGCGCGTACTCGATGGACAGCCGGCGCCCGGACCTGGCGGCGTATTCCAGACCGGCGTCCAGCACCTCGCGCACCTTCCACCGCGTGTTCACGGGGACGAGGGTGTCGCGCAGTTCGTCGTCGGGCGCGTGCAGGGAGATCGCGAGGCGGCACTTGAAGCCCTCGTCGGCGAACCGGTGGATGGCCGGGACGAGTCCGACGGTCGAGACGGTGATGCCGCGCTGGGACAGCCCGAGCCCGTCCGGCTCTGGGTCGGTGAGCGCCCGGATCGCGCCCACGACCCGCTTGTAGTTGGCGAGCGGCTCGCCCATGCCCATGAACACGATGTTGGACAGCCGCGCGGGGCCGCCGGGCACCTCGCCGTCCCTGAGGGCCCGCATCCCGTCCACGATCTGGTGCACGATCTCGGCGGTCGACAGGTTCCGGTCGAGACCGGCCTGCCCGGTGGCGCAGAAGGGGCAGTTCATCCCGCAGCCCGCCTGCGAGCTGATGCACATCGTCACCCGGTCCGGATACCGCATCAGCACCGACTCGACGAGCGTCCCGTCGAACATCCGCCACAGCGTCTTACGAGTGGTTCCCTCGTCGGTCGACAGGTGCCGTACGACCGTCATCAGCTCGGGGAACAACGCCTCCCGCAGCCGGCCTCGGGAGGCCGCGGGAATGTCGGTCCACTGCTCGGGGTCGTGCGCGTACCGCGCGAAGTAGTGCTGCGAGAGCTGCTTCGCCCGGAACGGCTTCTCGCCGATCGCGGCGACGGCCTCCTTGCGTTCGGCGGGCGAGAGATCAGCGAGATGCCGCGGCGGCCGCTGGGCACCGCGGGGGGCTGTGAAGGTGAGTTCTCCGGGATTAGGCATGGCCGTATCAGTGTCGCAGATCCAGTCGGGTGACCTGCGGCGGAAAGCCCGCACGGTGGTCGTTGTCTGTCGTTC
>NZ_JBHJUV010000063.1:0-48696 GCF_042268025.1 Streptomyces sp. NPDC056161 | reverse complement strand
GCCCCAGGGGCCGCAGCCAGCCCGCTGTGCTGTGCACGGGACGGGGACGGCGGATACGGGCACGTACGGGCACGGGACTCCGGCGCCGGCATCCGTGGCCGCGCCAGGTGTGCGTCCCCTCGGCCAGGGTTCGCCGGCGCGGGGAACGGTGCTCAAGCGGCTCCGTCGGCCCGTGTCTGACCGACCTGCGGTGAGACGCCGCCCCCGATGCCCGATGCCCGATGCCCGATGCCCGATGCCCGATGCCCGATGCCCCAGGGCGCAGGGCGCAGGGCGCAGGGCGCAGGGCGCAGGGCCCAGAGCCCGGTGGCAGGGTTGCGCGGCCGGGTTCTCCACCCGCGGGTGGAGAAGGGACGACCGGCGGATCCACCCGTGATCCACCCGGGCTCCGATTCGCTGACCTGCGAATTTCCGTAGCGTCGTAGGCGTCGGCAGGACCCGCTGCCGACATCCCCTTCCGCTCACGGAGGCTTTGATGTCCGGGCTCGTCAACGCGCTGGTGATCGTGGCTGTCGTCGCGCTGGTGATCGCGCGGCAGTTCCGTGCCCGCCGGATCAGCACCGACCGGCGCTGGTGGATCCTGCCCCTGGTCCTGGCGTTGGTCGCGCTGCGTGAGCCCGGAATGATCGACGCACACCACCGCGCCGGGTCCGTCGCGCTGCTCGCGGCCGAGCTGGTCATAGGGCTGGCGATGGGCGCCGGCTGGGCCTGGACCACACGGGTGTGGACGGCGCCGGACGGTGCCATCTGGTCCAAGAGCACCAAGGCGAGCGCGGCCGTCTGGGTCGCCGGCATCGCGTTGCGCGTCGGCCTCTTCGCCCTCGGTGCCGTGCTGGGTGTCCATCAGGACAGCTCTGCCCTGCTCCTCGCGCTCGCGGGTACTCTCGTGGTCCGCTCGGGCGTTCTGATCTGGCGGGCGCAGTCCCTCACCGCGGCAGGCGGCCGCCGCGCGGCGTACGGTGACGCCGAGCGCCGGTCGGCGTGGAAGGAGGGCGTGTGACGGAGAACACCTGGACGCGCTGGCCCTCCCGCGAGGCGCTGGGCCGCGAGGGGGTCGCCAGACCGAGGCGCCTGCTCGCCTGGTCCGTGCGGATGCTGGTGCTCGGCGTACTGGTCTGGGGCGCCTTCGACGCCAACCACATCGACGTCTGGGGCAAGGTCGCGACCGTGGGCGGGATCCTCGTGACCGCGGCCCTGTCCTGGGGCTTCTACCACACGACCTACCGTCACCGGCTGTGGCCCTCCGTCGCGCTGATCGTTCTGCTTCTGGGCATGGCCGGGCTCGCCGGGGCGACGGGGTTCCGGGGGCCGGCACTGGTCGTGTGGTGCGGCTGTGCCATCGCGGCCCTGGAGCGGCTCCCTCTCGGAGCGGCACTGCCGGTCACCGCGGTCGCCCTCACCTCCTTCTCCGTGATCAACACCGACGTCTGGCTGACCACGGCGGCCGTCGTGGTGGGCATGGCCCTCGCCGGGTACGTCATGCGCCTGGACGCCGAGGCGCGGGGCAGCGCGCAGCGCCTGCTCACACAGGAGCGGGCCGCCCGAGCGGCCGAGGCGCAGTCCGCGGCACTGGCGGAGCGGGCCAGGATCGCCCGGGAGATCCACGACGTCCTCGCGCACAGCCTCTCGGCCCAGCTCGTGCACCTGGAGGCGGCCAGGCTGCTGATCGAGCGGGACGCGGACCGCGAGCAGATCCTCGATCGGGTGGTGGCGGCGCGCGGCATGGCCCGGGACGGCCTCGCCGAGACGCGGCAGGCGCTCTCCGCGCTGCGCGGTGAGATGTCCCCCCTGGAGGACTTCCTGAGCGATCTGGCCGGCGCCGGCGACGGTGCCGAGGTCACCGTCACAGGAGAACGCAGACCGCTCCCCGTCGAGGCGGCGCAGGCAGTGCGCCGCGTTGCTCAGGAGGCGTTGACGAACGTTCGCAAGCACGCGCAAGGAGCCAGGGTCCGTGTCCTGCTGGAGTACGCCGAGCACGAGGTGAGGCTGGACGTCAGGGACTCGGGTGGCAAGCCGGGTGATCTCACGAAGGCCGGCGGCGGGTACGGTCTGCTGGGGATGCGGGAGCGTGCCGAACTGCTGGGCGGCTCGTTGGAAGCCGGTCCGGACGAAGAGGGGTTCGCGGTGACGTTGAAGGTGCCCGTATGACCGAGCAGGTGGGGCGGAGGCCGGCCCGGGTGGTCGTGGCCGACGACCAGACCGTCGTCCGCGAGGGCATTGTGATGCTGCTCGGGCTGCTGCCGGGTATCGAGGTCGTCGGCGCGGTAGGCGACGGGGAGGAAGCCGTCAAGGCGGTCGCGGAGCTGGCCCCGGACGTGGTGCTGATGGATCTGCGGATGCCCCGTTGCGACGGGGTGGAGGCCACCCGGCGCATCCGTGCGGGGTATCCCGGTACCCAGGTCGTGGTGCTCACCACCTTCGCGGACGACGAGTCGCTGTTCCCCGCGCTTCGGGCGGGAGCGCGGGGCTATCTCACCAAGGACGCGGGCGGCGACGAGATCGTACGCGCGGTGGAGAGCGTGTTGTCCGGGGACGCGGGTCTGTCGCCCAGTGTCCAACGGCGGCTGCTGGAGCGGTTGTCCGAGCCGGAGCCGCAGCCGGCGCGGGTGGCGGCGCCGGACGGGCTGACCTCGCGGGAGACCGAGGTGCTGGTGCTGATCGCGGAGGGGCTGAGCAACCAGGAGATCGCTCGCAGACTGCATGTCTCCACCGCGACGGTGAAGACCCACATCAACAATCTCTTCGCCAAGACAGGCGTCAAGGATCGTGCTCAGGCAGTGCGTTACGCGTTCGGGAAGGGGCTGGTGCAGCCCGCAGCGGACTGAGTCACCTGATGGGGTGAAGAGGGGAGGGAAGAAGAGCCAGGGATCATTCCGCTCTGCCCATCCTTGGGCATGCAGTCAAGCAATGGTCGTCCCGGCGGGGACAGGGGTGGTCCAGGAAGTCCGGCCGAGAACCGGGAAGCGGCGCACACGGCGTC
Source organism: Streptomyces sp. NPDC056161 (assembly GCF_042268025.1). Classification (NCBI taxonomy): domain Bacteria; kingdom Bacillati; phylum Actinomycetota; class Actinomycetes; order Kitasatosporales; family Streptomycetaceae; genus Streptomyces; species Streptomyces sp. NPDC056161. The sequence continues at coordinate 45,716 of NZ_JBHJUV010000063.1, read as the reverse complement.
GCGCGAGGTGAGGCACGACGATCCCTGGTACGACGCGATGGCCTCCGGCTGGGGAGAGGCGGACAGTACGGGTGCGCCCGCCTCCTCGGTGCCCGGCGCGCGCGAGAGGGGTGAAGAAGCGGCCGTTCGCACCCGTGACGTCTATCTCGACGTGCAGCGCAGCGCCGCTTTCCAGGAGGTGCGCGGCAGGTACCGGAGGTTCGTGGTGCCCGGTGCCATCGCCTTCTTCGCGTGGTACGTGGGCTATGTGGTCACCGCGACGACGGCCCCCGGTTTCATGGCCCGGCCCGTGGTCGGCGCGTTGAACGTGGCGATGCTGGCCGGGCTGAGTCAGTTTCTGACCACCTTCCTGCTGACCTGGGCCTATGCGCGGCACGCGCGGCTGCGCAGGGATCGGCCCGCGCTCGAACTGCGCTGGAACACACAGGAGAGGGCGCGGGGAGTGCGAGGCGGTCGGTCGTGACGGGGCAGCATCAGTTTCTGGCGCTCCTGCTGTTCGGCGGGTTCGTGGCCGTCACCCTGGGGATCACGACGTGGGTGAGCCGTAGGCGGCAGGGTTCCGTGGAGGAGTTCTACGCGGGCGGCAGGCTCTTCTCCCCGATGGAGAATGGTTTTGCCATCGCCGGTGACTACATGTCGGCGGCCTCGTTCCTGGGCATCTCCGGGCTCATCGCGCTGTTCGGCTACGACGGGCTCCTGTACGCGGTGGGCTTTCTCGTCGCGTGGCTGCTGGTGCTGTTCCTCGTGGCCGAACTGGTCCGCAACTGCGGGCGGTTCACCCTGGCCGACGTGGTGGCGGCGCGGATGAGCGAGCGGCCGGTGCGGATCGCCGCGGGAACCGCCTCGGTCACCGTCTCCGTTCTCTATCTGGTGGCGCAGATGGTGGGGGCGGGCAGTCTGGTGGCGTTGCTGCTCGGGCGGACGGGCGCGGCGGCACAGATGTGGACGGTGATCGGTGTCGGCGCGCTCATGGTGGTCTATGTGTCGTTGGGAGGGATGCGAGCCACGACCTGGATCCAGATCGTGAAGGCGGTCCTGCTGCTCGGCGGGACCATCGCGCTGACCGTGCTCGTGCTGCTGCGCTTTCACGGTGATCTCGACCGGTTGCTGTTCACGGCCGCGAAGCGCAGTGGGCAGGGGGAAGCGTTCCTTGCGCCGGGGCTCAGGTACGGCGGGGACTGGACCGCCCGGTTCGACTTCATCAGCCTGGGCCTCGCACTGGTACTGGGCACAGCCGGGCTGCCGCACATCCTGTCCCGCTTCTACACGGTGCCGACCGCGCGGGCGGCCCGCCGTTCGGTGGTGTGGTCGATCGGGTTGATCGGTGGTTTCTATCTGATGACGTTCGTCCTCGGGTTCGGGGCCGCCGCGATCGTCGGGCCGCAGGCCGTGCGCGACTCGAACGCCGCGGGCAACACGGCGGTTCCGCTGCTCGCCCTCGACCTGGGCGGCGGAGCGGACTCCACCGGTGGGACGGTGCTGTTCGCGATCGTCGCGGCCGTCGCCTTCGCCACGATCCTCGCGGTGGTCGCCGGGATCACGCTGGCTTCCTCCGCGTCCGTGGCCCACGACCTGTACGCCTCGCTACGGCGGGGACGGGGGCGCGCACGGGGCGGGGCGCGCAGTGAGGTCGCTGTCGCGCGGGTGGCGGCGGTCGGCATCGGGGTGGTCGCCATCGGGCTCGGCCTGCTGGCCCGCGACCTCAACGTGGCCTTCCTGGTGGGCCTCGCCTTCGCCGTGGCGGCGTCCGCCAACCTCCCGGTGCTGCTGTACTCGCTGTTCTGGCGCGGCTTCACGACGCGCGGCGCGATCTGGGCCGTGTACGGCGGGCTGGTTCCGGCCCTGGTGCTGGTCGTGCTGTCCCCGGTGGTGTCGGGCAGCCCGGGGTCGCTGTTCCCGGGCGTCGACTTCCAGTACTTCCCGCTGGAGAACCCCGGCATCGTCTCCATCCCGCTGGGCTTCCTCGCGGGCTGGCTCGGCACTGTCACCTCGGCTCAGGCCCCGGACGAGGCCAAGTACGCGGAGACCGAGGTGCGGTCGCTGACCGGTGCGGGAGCCGCATAGGGGCGGACCGGGCGTCCCCGTGGGGAACCGTTACGGCACGAGCGCGGCCGGATGCGTCAGGGCGCCACCCAGGCGTACCGGTGCTCGGGTCGTCCCGTGTCGCCGTACTTCAGCGAGAGGCGCAGCCGGCCCGCCTGCTCCAGGTGGCGCAGATAGCGCTGCGCCGTGGAACGGCTCAGGCCCGTCTCGGCGGCGACCTCGTAGGCGGACAGCGGATGGTCGGCGCGGTGCAGCACCCCGCAGATGAGGTCGGTGGTGGGCTCCGAATGGCCACTCGGCAGACCGGGCGAACTCGGCGAGGGCGCGGTGCGCAGTGCGCCGAAGATCCGGTCGACCTGCTCCTGCCCCGTCAGACCCCGCCCGCCGACCCGGTCGACCGTGCGGCGCAGGGCGGCGTACGAGTCCAGCCGGGTCCGCAGCGCGCTGAACGTGAACGGCTTGACGAGATAGTGCAGGGCGCCCAGACGCATCGCCTTCTGCACGGTCGTCACGTCACTGGCTGCGGTGATCATGATGACGTCGGTGCCATGGCCCTCTTCCCGCATCCGGTGGACCAGTTCGAGCCCGGTCCGGTCGGGCAGGTAGTGGTCGAGCAGGACCAGGTCGATGGCTCCGCGTTCCACCCAGGCCAGGGCCTGGGCAGCACTGTGCGCGCGGGCGGCCACCCGGAAGCCGGGAACCTTTCCCACGTACTTGGCGTTGATCTCGGCGACACGGAAGTCGTCGTCCACCACCAGGACGTCAATCATGGGGCCTCATTTCCTCAAGGCCAGGCGAGCGTTAAGCCCGTGTTTCGGCTCCGCAGTTGTAGCGCGAGCAGAACGAGCACAACAGGCTGTTGCGAGCAAAAGAACGGATTGCGCTCAGAAGACTGCTGCTGTGGCGGGGGCCACACCTACGGTCCCGGGGCATGAGCACAGACACCGGCCCCGCCATCGAGCTGCGGGGCGCGAGCAAGATCTTCAAGACCCCGTCGGGGGGTCTGCACACGGCTGTCCGGGGCCTGGACCTCACCGTCGGACGCGGTGAGTTCGTCGCCGTCGTCGGACCGACGGGCTGCGGCAAATCCACCACGCTGACCCTCGTCAGCGGCCTGGAGGAGCCCTCCGAGGGCGAAGTGCTGGTGGCCGGGGAGCCGGTCGCCGGCGTCGGCGACAAGGTCGGCTTCGTCTTCCAGCAGGACGCGACCTTCCCGTGGCGGACGGTCCTGTCCAACGTCATGGCGGGCCCGCGCTTCCGTGGCGTACCGAAGGCGGAGGCCAAGCAGAAGGCCCGCGAATGGCTGGCCCGGGTCGGACTCGCCGCCTTCGAGGACCGTTACCCGCACCAGCTCTCCGGCGGTCAGCGCAAGCGTGTCGCCCTGGCCGCGACCTTCGTCAACGATCCGGAGATCCTGCTCATGGACGAGCCCTTCTCGGCGCTCGACGTGCAGACCCGGGCGCTGATGTCGGACGAGCTCCTCGAACTGTGGGAGGGCACGGGCGCGTCGGTCGTCTTCGTCACCCACGACCTGGAGGAGTCCATCGCGCTGGCCGACAAGGTGGTCGTGATGACCGCCGGGCCCGCGACCGTGAAGCAGGTCTTCGACATCGACCTGCCCCGGCCGCGCAAGGTCGAGTCGGTCCGCCTGGAGCCGCGGTTCATCGAGATCTACCGCGAGATCTGGGAGTCCCTCGGCGAAGAGGTCCGTATCACCCGTGAGAGGAGTGCGGCCCATGTCGCATGACGTCCTCGCCACCCCCGTCGCCGGCACGGACAAGCCCACGGACCGTACGCGGAGCCGGGCCAGGGCGGCCCGCAGACGCAAGGCCGTCGTCCTGGCCGGCCGGGCAGTGCTCCTGATCGCCGTGCTCGGCCTGTGGGAGGGGCTCTCCCGGGCCAAGGTCATCGATCCGTTCAACTTCTCGATGCCGTCGAAGATCTGGGACCAGATCTACACCTGGACCACGCACGGGACCGCGCTCGGCTCACTGGGCGAGCAGATCTGGTACACGCTCTACGAGGCGCTGCTGGGCTGGGTCATCGGTGTGGTCGCCGGTGTCGTCCTCGGTATCGCGCTCGGGCGGATCACCTTCCTCGCCGATGTCCTTGGTCCATACATCAAGGTGCTCAACTCGATCCCCCGGATCGTCCTCGCCCCGATCTTCGTGATCTGGTTCGGGCTCGGCCCCGCCTCCAAGGTCGCGTCCGCCGTGGTGCTCGTCTTCTTCCCGGTCTTCTTCAACGCCTTCCAGGGCGCCCGGGAGGTCGACCGCAACCTGGTCGCGAATGCCCGCGTCCTGGGCGCAAGCGACCGAAGGGTGACCCTTCAGGTCGTCATCCCCTCGGCCACCTCGTGGATCTTCACCAGCCTGCACGTCAGCTTCGGCTTCGCCCTGATCGGTGCGATCGTCGGCGAGTACATCGGCGCCACCAAGGGCGTCGGCCTGCTCGTCGCGCAGTCCCAGGGCACCTTCAACTCGGCCGGTGTGTACGCCGCGATGGTCATCCTCGCCGTCGTCGCACTCGTCGCCGAGGGGCTGCTGACCTTCGCCGAGCGGCGCATCTTCCGCTGGAAGCCGACCGACTCCGAGCACTGACGGCCGCGAAGGCCGCCCTCGCCTCCCCTGCCTCCCCTCTCCTTTCCCCGCACCGCATCCTCACAAGGACGTGAACCGTCATGCGCAAGACCGCCAGACTCGCGGCACTGTCCGTCGCCGGCCTGCTCGCCCTCTCCTCGCTCACCGCCTGCGCCAACGACGCGGCCAGTACCGCCGCGGGCAGCGGCAGCGGAGGAGGCGGCAAGGGGGAGCAGGTCAAGATCATGGTCGGTGGCCTGGACAAGGTCATCTACCTGCCCGCGATGCTCACCCAGCGGCTCGGCTACTTCGACGCCGAGGGACTGAACGTCCAGCTCCTGACCGAGCCCGCCGGAGTCCAGGCCGAGACCGCGCTGGTCGCCGGCCAGGTGCAGGGAACGGTCGGTTTCTACGACCACACGCTCGACCTCCAGGTGAAGGGCAAGGCCGTCGAATCCGTGGTGCAGTTCTCGCACGCGCCCGGTGAGGTGGAGGTCGTCTCCGCGAAGGCGGCAGGCGACATCACGTCGCCCAAGGACTTCAAGGGAAAGAAGCTCGGCGTCACCGGACTCGGATCCTCGACCGACTTCCTCACCAAGTACCTCGCCGTCAAGAACGGGGTGGACGTCAACGAGTTCACGCCCGTCGCCGTGGGCGCCGGGCCGACGTTCATCTCCGCGCTCCAGCAGGGTGCCATCGACGGTGGCATGACGACCGACCCGACCGTGGCGACGATCCTGGACAAGAAGGCGGGGAAGATCCTCCTCGACATGCGCACTCCCGAGGGCTCGCAGGAGGCGCTCGGCGGCCCGTATCCGTCGTCAAGTCTGTACATGCAGACGGACTGGGTGAACGGCCACAAGGACACCGTCCAGAAGTTGGTCAATGCATTCGTCAAGACGCTCAAGTGGATGTCCACGCACAGCGCGGACCAGATCGCCGCCAAGATGCCCGCCGACTACTCCCAGGGCGACAAGGCCCTCTACGCGGAGGCGATCAAGAGCACGCTGCCGATGTTCACCGACGACGGCGTGATGCCGCAGAACGGTCCGGAGACCGTCGAGAAGGTCCTCAAGGCGTTCAACCCCAACATCAAGAACGCCCAGGTGGACCTGAGCAAGACATACACGACGGAGTTCGTCGAGAAGGCCGCGCAGTCGGCGGGCTGACATCCGGCTCCGGTGCCGCCGCGCCGTCAGCCGCGGGCCGCCCACACGTAACGGTGTTCGGGGCGGCCCGCGTCGCCGTATTTCAGGGTCAGCCGGGCCTGTCCCGTGCGCTCCAGGAGCTTCAGATAGCGCTGGGCGGTCTGCCGGCTCACACCGGTCCGCTCGGCGATCTCCTGGGCGGACAGCGGCCCGCCGGCGTTCATCAGGCACCGGCGGACCAGTTCGGCGGTGGTGGGGGAGTGCCCCTTGGGCAGCTCCGGGGCGGCCGGCGCGGACAACGCCCCGAAGATGTGGTCCACCTGCGCCTGTCCGGCCTCACCACCGCTGTCCAACGTACGGCGCAACTGGGCGTACGCCTCCAGTTTGGTGCGCAGTCCGGCGAAGGTGAACGGTTTCACCAGGTACTGCAGGGCACCGTGGCGCATCGCCGCCTGCACGGTCGACACGTCCCGGGCCGCCGTCACCATGATGACGTCGGTCTGCAGGCCGCGCCTGCGCATCTCCCGGATGACGGCGAGGCCCGTCTCGTCGGGCAGGTAGTGGTCCAGGAGGACCAGGTCGAGCCCGGGCAGCGCCTCGATCCGGCGCAGTGCCCCGGCGGCGTCGTGCGCCTGACCGGCCACGTGGAAGCCCGGCACCTTCTCGACGTAGGCGGCGTTGACGCGGGCGACCCGGGCGTCGTCGTCCACGATCAGGACCTCGATCATCGGGCATCCTCCTCGGCGGCGGTCTCCGCGGGCGCCGTCAGCGCCGGTTCCAGCCCCTGCTCACGTCCCGGTTCCAGCGCCGGGTCCGCCAGGGCCTCCGGCAGCACCACCGTGAACTCCGCGCCCCTGCCGCCCGCCTGGCCCACCGACGCGCTGCCGCCCTGCCGCTCGGCGAACCGGCGCACCAGGGACAGTCCGAGCCCGCGCTTGCCGTGCGCGGGCGGCTTCTTCGTGGACCATCCCTCGGTGAAGACCAGTTCACGCTGCTCCACCGGGACACCGGGCCCGGTGTCGCGCACCCTGAGCACGGCCGTGCGTCCCTCGGCGCGCAGTTCGACCTCCACGCGCGCGTGCGGGGTGCCGGCCACGGCGTCGAGCGCGTTGTCCACCAGATTGCCCACGACCGTGACCAGCCCCCTGGGCTCGATCAGCCGGTCCGGGAGCCGGGTGCGGTCCGAGATCCACAGGGCGACCCCGCGTTCGGCCGCCACCGTCGCCTTGCCGACCAGCAGAGCGGCGAGCAGCGGGTCCTGGATCTTCTCGGTCACCTGCTCAGCGGTGACCCGGTGATCGCCGACCACCTCCCCGACGAACTCCACGGCGTCGTCGTACATCTCCAGTTCGAGCAGGCCGAGCAGCGTGTGCATGCGATTGGCGTGCTCGTGGTCCTGGGCGCGCAGCGCGTCGATCAGGCCCCGCGTGGAGTCGAGTTCGCGGCCGAGTTGCTCCAGTTCGGTGCGGTCGCGCAGGGTGGCCACCGCGCCGCCGTCACCGGTGGGCGTCCGGTTGGCCACGAGGACCCGCTGGCCGCGGACGGTCAGCAGGTCGGTGCCGGTCACCCGGCCGGCCAGGACGTCGGTCGTCCGGCCCTCGCCCAGCGCCTCGTCGGGGGTCCGTCCGACGGCCTCGTCGCCGATGCCGAGCAGGCGCCGCGCCTCGTCGTTGAGCAGGCGGACGCGGCCGGTGCGGTCCAGGGCGACGACGCCCTCCCGGATGCCGTGCAGCATCGCCTCCCGCTCCGCGAGCAGGGCCGAGATGTCCGAGAAGGCCAGGTCCCGGGTCTGCCGCTGGACCCGGCGGGAGATCAGCCAGGCGGCCAGCGCGCCGACCGCCAGCGCGCCGCCCGCGTAGGCGAGCAGCCCCGGGATGGCGCTGAGCAGCCGGGCCCGCACGCTGTCGTACGCGATGCCCACCGAGACCGCGCCGACGATCCTGTGGTGGGAGTCGTACAGCGGTACCTTGCCGCGCGCGGAGCGGCCCAGGGTGCCCTTGTCGATCTCCATGACCTGCTGTCCGGCCAGTGCCGCGCTCGGGTCGGTGGAGACGACGCTGCCGATCTCCGCGGGCGTGGTGTGCGACCAGCGCACTCCGTACAGGTCCATCACCACGATGTACTCGGCGTTCGTGGCGTGCCGGATCCGCTCGGCCTCCGCCTGCACCGGTCCGTCGACGGACGGCCGGGTGCGCTGGACGCCCTCGGCGATCTGCGGATCCTGCGCGGTGGTCTCGGCGATGGCCAGCGCGCGGCGCATCGCCTCCTGGTCGAGTTGCTTGCTCAGCGGGGCCAGGAACAGCCCGGTGGCGAGCACCGCGACTCCCGCGGCGATCGCCAACTGCGCCACGAGGACCTGCGAGAACACTCGCCGTGGCAGCCCGAGACGCAGCCGGCGCGCGGGGGGAGTGGGACTCATGTCCACGACAGTACGGGGGTGGGCGGACCGAGCCGTAGGGGGTGTGGTGTGGATCTCTTGACCGTATCTCGGGGGTGTGCGGTCGGCCTGACGCCGGGGATCCGGATCAGCCGGCCGGGACCGTCGCGGGCAGTTCTCGCACGGCCACCACGTCCATCCGGGCGGGTGCGCCCAGCGCCGAGGCGCCGCAACTCTCCTGGCGCGGCGGCAAGGAGGCGCCCTGGGCCACGATGACGCGCCACCGGCGGCCGTCGGCGTGGGCGACGGTCACCTCCCAGCGGGGCGCCGCGCCATCGGTGCGTACGACGGCCAGCGTGTCCGCCGCGTACTCGCCCGCCGCCGTGCGCACGGCCAGTTCGGCCGCCTGACCGGGCCTGTTCCAGGCCGAGTTCCCGCGGCACCCCTGGACGACGATCCGGCCCTCCTGGACGCCGTGCAGGACCTCCTTGACGGTAGGGGCCTCGGCCCTGCCGTACGAGTAGCCGTACGGCAGGACGAGCACCGTCGGCGAGAAGCGATGTCCACCCAGATGGGTGACCTCCCACACGCCCGGTACGCCGGACGCGGTGAGTTCGGCCGCGAGGGGACGGCCGAGCAGGGCGCAGCAGCGGTCTCGCTTGCCGTTGGTGCAGACGAGCGCGAGCGGACCTGTCTCGTGCGCGCGGCCGCCGAGCGCCGTGTCGAACGTGCGGTGGTCGCCCGCGCCGAGGGCGGCGTAGTCGAGGTCGAGCAGTTTGCGCGGGTCGCGGGTCGTGGCGCCGCGCAGCCACACCTTGCCGGGCACGGTGTGGGCGGCGTACACCCGACGTTCGGCGGGCGTGCCGGGGTCGGCGTGGCGGCCGGGCCGCCGGATGAGCGCGATCCGTACGCCGGTGCCGTCGGCGGCGGCCTCCAGGGCGCGGCCGAGCGCGCGGTCCAGGTGGCTCGACGTGAGCGCTTTGACACCCCAGGGGCCGGGCTGTTCCAGCAGCAGCCAGGTCGTCGCCGTGGCCGCCGTACCGGAAACGGGCTCGTCGAGGCTCCGGGAGACGGTTGCGCACCTACTCACAGAGGTGAGCCTAACCTGACTTTGCCCGGGGGTACTTCCGGCTCGCCCTCCCCGTGCTGCTCCGGCAGGGGCTGCGGGGGCCTCGGGCCCACGTAGTGGCCGCTGGGGCGCATCCGCATCGGGCGTTCCCCGTACTCCTCCAGGGCGTGCGCGATCCAGCCCGCCGTCCTGGCGACGGCGAAGACCGTCTCGCCCGCCGTCGCGGGCATGCCGCAGGAGGCGGTGAGCACGGCGAGGGCCAGGTCGACGTTGGCGTGCAGCGAGGTGTGCCGGGCGGCCGTGGCGACGATGTCCTGGGCCGCGAGGAGGGCGGGCTCCGCGCGCGGGATGCGCTCCAGGAGCGTGAACAGGGCACGCGCGCGCGGGTCCTCGCCCGGGTAGAGCCGGTGGCCGAGCCCGGGGATGCGGCGGCCGGCCCGGAGTTCGGCCGCGACCACCGGGCCGGCGTTGCCCTCGTCGAGCACGTCGAGCAGCAGCCGGTGGGCCAGTCCGCTGGCCGCGCCGTGCAGCGGGCCCTCGATCACACCGAGTCCGGCCGACACGGCCGCGTACACATGGGCCCGGGCCGAGGCGGCGACCCGTACCGCGAGCGTCGAGGCGGCCAGGTCGTGGTCGACGAGCAGGGCGAGCGCCGTGTCCAGGGCGCGAAGTGACGCCTCGTCGGGGTCATGGCTGGTCAGGCGGCCCCACAGGCGTTGCGCGAGCGGGCCCTCGTCCCGGCCGTACGGGCGCAGCGGCAGTGCGGCGACCAGGGTCGGGATGAGTACCCGCGCGGTCGCGAGCACGGCCTCCTCGGACAGGTCGAAGCGCAGTGGGTCCTCCGTCGCCGCGGCGATGGCCGCGACCCGCAGCTGATCGGTGGGCGCGGCGTGCTCCGGAAGGGCGGTCACGGCCCGGCGGGCGACGGCGACGGTGGCCTCCGGCGCGGTGAAGGTCACCTCGGGGCTCAGCCGCTCGGTCCACAACCACTCGGCGACCTCCTCGTAGGAGTGGTGCGCGGCCAGTTCGACGGCGTCCACGCCGCGGAAGTAGTAGTGGTCCTCGTCGATCAGCGTGATGCGGGTCCGGACGGACAGCTCGCCGCCGTAGACCGGCCCGGCCTGGCTCTCGCGCCTGTTGCGCCGGGCGAGGGCCGTCACCTCCGCCTCGTCGAAGGTGCTGCCGCGGCCGCCCGGCTCGCGCCTACTGGTGAGCTGACCACGACTCACGTACGCGTACACGGTCTCCGGCTTCACGCCGAGCAGTTCGGCGGTCTCCCTGGTGCTCAGCCTCCGCTGGGGGCCGCCGGGGGCGGGTTCTTGATCGCGCATGGGGGTCACCGTAGTCGCCTCACTGGCGTATGGATCGAATATTGATCGGATCAATATTGACAGAAAATCTATCAAGCATGGACAGTCTAATCAATTCCAGGGAGGAGAATCATGTCCATCAACAAGGCCCCAGCCACCCTTGTCGATGTGCCGCGCGGACTCGCGGGTGTCGTCGTCGCCGACACCGAGATCGGTGACGTCCGGGGCATCGAGGGCTTCTACCACTACCGCCAGTACTCGGCCGTCGAACTCGCGCGGACCCGCGGCTTCGAGGACGTCTGGCACCTCCTCGCATACGGCGGACTCCCGGACCCGCAGCGCCGTGCCGCCTTCCTCGCCGAGACCAAGGCGCTGCGCGGGCTCCCCACCGAAATCAGTGCCGCGCTGCCCGCCGTGGCCGCGGCGAGCCGCACCTCGGGCCCGCTGGCCGGGGCGCGCACCGCGCTGTCCCTGCTGGGCGCGGCCCGGGGGTTCCGGCCCCTGTACGACATCGACCCCGACCGGCGCCGTGCCGACGCCGTCGCCGCCTGCGCGGCCGTACCGACCCTGCTCACCGCCCTGTACCGGCTCGGGCGTGGGCAGCAGCCGGTGGAGCCGCGCGAGGACCTGTCCTACGCCGCCAACTACCTGTACATGGTGACTGGTGAGGAACCGGACGCGCGGCAGGCTCGGGCGGTCGAGCAGTACTTGATCTCAACCATTGACCATGGATTCAATGCATCAACCTTCACCGCGCGGGTCATCGCGTCCACCGGCGCCGATGTGGTGGCGTGCCTCCTGGGGGCCCTGGGTGCGCTCTCCGGGCCGCTGCACGGGGGTGCGCCCAGCCGTGCGCTGGACACCCTCGACGCGATCGGCACCCCGGACCGGATCGACGGCTGGATCCGCGAGCGGGTCCTGGCCGGTGACCGCATCATGGGCTTCGGCCACGCGATCTACCGCACGGAGGACCCCCGTTCGCGGATGCTCCGTGAGATCGCCCAGGGCTTCGGTGGACCGCGTGTCGGCTTCGCCGTGGAGGTCGAGCGCCGGGTCGAGGCGATCCTCGCCGAGCTGAAACCCGGCCGCGAACTGCACACGAACGTCGAGTTCTACGCGGGTGTGGTCATGGAGCTGTGCGGACTGCCCCGCGAGATGTTCACGCCCACCTTCGCGGCGGCGCGCGTGGTCGGCTGGAGCGCCAACATCCTGGAACAGGCCGCCGACTCGAAGATCATCCGGCCGGTCGCGCGGTACGTCGGGCCGGAGCCGCAGATTCCGGTGCCGATCCCCGAGTGACGAGGCAGCGGACCCCACGGACACCCACGAGCGCCGTCCACGGACTCTCGTGGACGCGCACGCGCATCCGCTGACACGCACGGGCGCCCACACATGCTGACACGCGCGGGCGCCCACCATGCAGACACCCACGGGCGCGTCCACGCACGCTGACGCACGGGCACTCACGGACGGACGCTCACGGACTCACGGACGGGCACTCACGGACGCCGCCCCCCGCTCACCGTCGCCACAGAGACCGCTGACGCCGCCTACGCCCACGACGGTGGAGTCCTGCCGCTGCTCGTATCCTGGGTCGGCATTCCATCCCCGACCGTGCGCCGGGCCGTGAGCCGGCGCACGCGTCCGCGTGAGAGAGGTCGCTCAGTGGGGCACCACCGCAGTCCGCAGCAGATCCCGGTCGTCGTACTCGCCGGATTCCTGGGCTCCGGGAAGACCACGCTACTCAACCACCTCCTCCATCGCGGCGGGGGCAGCCGGATCGGGGCGATCGTCAATGACTTCGGCGCCATCGAGATCGACGCGATGGCCGTGGCCGGCGCCCTCGGCGACTCGACGGTCTCCCTCGGCAACGGCTGCCTGTGCTGCGCCGTCGACACCAGCGAACTCGACGACTACCTGGCACGGCTCGCCGCCCCGGACACCGGCATCGACGTCATCGTCATCGAGGCCAGCGGGCTCGCCGAACCCCAGGAACTCGTCCGGATGGTGCTCGCCAGCGAACACCCCGGGATCGTCTACGGCGGCCTCGTCGAGGTGGTCGACGCCGCGGAGTTCGACGCCACCCGCACCCGGCACCCGGAGATCGACCGGCACCTGGCCCTCGCCGATCTGGTCGTGGTCAACAAGCTCGACCGGGCCGAGGACGGCGAGCGGGTGCTCGGCCTCGTCGGCTCGCTCACCGACCGAGCCGCCGTCGTGCCCGCCTCCTACGGCCGCGTCGACCCCGAATTCCTCTTCGACTGCCGCCCGGCCGAGGAACGCATCGGTCAGCTGTCCTTCGACGACCTGCACGAGCACGGCGAGGACGAGCACGACCCGCACGACCACGACCCGCACGAGCACGCGGGCCATCTGCACCATCTGCACACCGGCTACGAGAGCCTGTCCTTCGTCTCCGACGTCCCGCTGGACCCCCGCCGGCTGATGCGCTTCCTCGACAGCCGGCCCGAGGGGCTGTACCGGATCAAGGGACACGTCGACTTCGGGGCGTACGACTGCGGAAACCGGTATGGCGTGCACGCCGTCGGGCGGTTCCTGCGCTTCTACCCCGAGCCCTGGGCGGAGACCGGGGACCGGCTCACCCAGCTCGTCCTCATCGGCGCCGGACTCGACACCGCCGCCCTCGGCGAGGAACTCCGGGCCTGCGAGAGCGGCGACGCCCCGCACACCGACGAGCACGGCATGTGGGGCGTCCTGCGCTACGTGACGGCTCCGGAGGGCGGGGACGATCCCGAGCGGTACGCCGCCGGGGAACCGGCCCCCGAGGATCCGCCGTTCGGGAACCCGGGCCGGTCCGGCGAGGCGTTCGGGGACCCCGCCCAGCCCGGCGAGGCGTTCGGGGACCCCGTCCAGCCGTCCGGAGAGCCCGTCTAGAAGGCCGGGCCCGCCACCACCGACACCGTCTTCGCCAGCGACACGCCCGAGCCGTCGCGGCGCGGGTCCAGTTCCGGCAGCTCGACCGGCGCGCCGTTCTTCTGCGCCGCCCGCGCCGGGATCGGGCCCGCCCAGGCCAGCGACAGGCAGTCCTCGCCCTTCAGGAACCGCTGGCAGCGCACGCCCCCGGTGGCCCGTCCCTTGCGCGGGTACTGGTCGAACGGGGTCAGCTTGGCCGTCGTCTGCACCGAGTCGTCCAGCGTGCCCCGCGAGCCCGCCACCGTGAAGACCATCGCCTCCACGGCCGGGTCGACCGCGGTGAAGGAGATCACCTTGGCGCCCTCGGTGAGCTTGATACCGGCCATGCCACCCGCCGGCCGGCCCTGCGGGCGGACCATGGACGCCTGGTAGCGCAGCAACTGCGCGTCGTCCGTGACGAACACCAGGTCCTCCTCGCCGGTGCGCAGCTCCATCCCGCCGACGATCCGGTCGCCCTCCTTGAGCGCGATGACCTCCAACTCGTCCTTGTTGGACGGGTAGTCGGGCACCACCCGCTTCACCACGCCCTGCTCGGTGCCGAGCGCCAGACCGGGGGACGACTCGTCGAGCGTCGTCAGGCACACCACCGTCTCGTCGTCGTCCAGGCTGACGAACTCCGCCAGCGGCGCGCCGCCCGCCAGGTTCGGCACCGTCGTCGGCTCCGGCAGCTGTGGCAGGTCGACCACGTTGACCCGCAGCAGACGGCCGGCGGACGTCACCACGCCCACCTCGCCGCGCGCCGTCGCCGGAACCGCCGAGATGATCACGTCGTGCTTGACCCGCTTGGCCCCGGCATCGGCCGGGTAGGGCTCGGCGTCCGCGGTCCGGGCCAGCAGCCCGGTCGAGGACAGCAGCACCCGGCACGGATCGTCGGCCACCTGGAGCGGCACGGCGGCGACCGGTGCGGCCCCCGCTTCCAGCAGCAGCGTACGGCGGGGGGTGGCGAACTTCTTGGCCACCGCGGCGAGTTCGGCGGAGACCAGCTTGCGCAGCTCGGCGTCCGACTCCAGGATCCGGGTCAGCTCCGCGATCTCCTCGTTCAGCCGCTCCTTCTCCGCCTCCAGCTCGATCCGGTCGTACTTGGTCAGGCGGCGCAGGGGGGTGTCCAGGATGTACTGCGTCTGGATCTCCGACAGCGAGAAGTGCTCCATCAGCCGCGCCTTCGCCTGCGCGCTGTTCTCGCTGGAGCGGATCAGCCGGATGACCTCGTCGATGTCCACCAGGGCGGTGAGCAGGCCCTCCACCAGGTGCAGCCGGTCGCGCCGCTTGCTGCGGCGGAACTCCGAGCGGCGCCGCACCACCTCGAAGCGGTGGTCGAGGTAGACCTCCAGGAGTTCCTTCAGACCCAGGGTGAGCGGCTGGCCGTCGACCAGGGCCACGTTGTTGATGCCGAAGGACTCCTCCATCGGCGTCAGCTTGTAGAGCTGCTCCAGGACCGCCTCGGGCACGAAGCCGTTCTTGATCTCGATGACCAGGCGCAGGCCGTGCTCCCGGTCCGTGAGGTCCTTGACGTCGGCGATGCCCTGGATCTTCTTCGAGCCGACCAGGTCCTTGATCTTGGAGATCACCTTCTCCGGGCCGACCGCGAACGGCAGTTCCGTGACGACGAGACCCTTGCGGCGGGCCGTCACCGTCTCCACGGACACCGTGGCGCGGATCCGGAACGTGCCCCGGCCCGTCTCGTACGCGTCACGGATCCCGGCGAGGCCGACGATCCGGCCGCCGGTGGGCAGGTCGGGGCCCGGCACGTACTTGATCAGGGCATCCAGGTCGGCGTTCGGATACCGGATCAGGTGGCGGGCGGCCGCGATCACCTCGCCGAGGTTGTGCGGCGGCATGTTGGTGGCCATGCCCACGGCGATGCCGGACGCGCCGTTCACCAGCAGGTTCGGGAAGGCGGCGGGCAGGGCCGCCGGCTCCTGCTCCTGGCCGTCGTAGTTGGGCGCGAAGTCGACCGTGTCCTCGTCGATCGACTCGGTCATCAGGCTGGTGGCCTCGGCCATCCGGCACTCGGTGTACCGCATCGCGGCCGGCGGGTCGTCGTTGCCCAGCGAGCCGAAGTTGCCGTGGCCGTCCACCAGCGGGACACGCATCGAGAAGGACTGGGCCATGCGCACCAGGGCGTCGTAGATGGACGCGTCTCCGTGCGGGTGGAGCTTGCCCATGACGTCGCCGACGACACGCGCGCACTTCACGTAGCCGCGGTCGGGGCGCAGTCCCATCTCGTTCATCTGGTAGACGATGCGGCGGTGCACCGGCTTGAGGCCGTCGCGCGCATCCGGCAGGGCGCGGGAGTAGATGACCGAGTACGCGTACTCAAGGTAGGAGCCCTGCATCTCGTCCACGACGTCGATGTCGAGGATTCGCTCCTCGAACGGTTCGTCGGGTGGCGGGGTCTTCGTGCTGCGGCGGGCCATCGCTGCCGGCTCCTCCTGTTTCCGGTCGCTCCCCTGCGGGGCGTTCGTGCTGAAGCGTGAACGTGATCTGCTGCGGACCATTGTGGACCGCGACACTGACAACCCGGGCCAGGCCCCGGTGCCGGCGGCCGGCCCCGGCGCCGGAGCCGACCGCGGGGCCGCCTCGTGGTATGACCCCCGCAGGCTACGCGATCCGCTGTGGGCGTACGTCCCGCGGGAACTTCGCCCGAGGTCCGCACGCTTGCATACAGTGGCAGGACTGGCAGGAAATCCGCGGTTTCGCAACCGCACCCGCGATCGAAGGGACGTACATGCCCATGGGTCACACGGCCACAGCCGAGGCAGGCTCCGGCGGCCTGACAGCGACCGAGCACCGCCTGGCCAACGGCCTGCGCGTGGTGCTCTCCGAGGACCACCTGACCCCGGTCGCGGCGGTCTGCCTCTGGTACGACGTCGGCTCCCGCCACGAAGTCAAGGGGCGCACCGGTCTGGCTCACCTTTTCGAGCACCTGATGTTCCAGGGGTCCGCGCAGGTGACGGGCAACGGTCACTTCGAGCTGGTGCAGGGCGCCGGCGGCTCGCTGAACGGCACCACCAGCTTCGAGCGCACCAACTACTTCGAGACCATGCCCGCCCACCAGCTGGAACTCGCCCTCTGGCTGGAGGCCGACCGCATGGGCTCCCTGCTGGCCGCGCTCGACGACGAGTCCATGGAGAACCAGCGGGACGTCGTCAAGAACGAGCGCCGCCAGCGGTACGACAACGTGCCCTACGGCACCGCTTTCGAGCGGCTGACCGCCCTCGCCTACCCGGAGGGCCACCCGTACCACCACACGCCCATCGGCTCGATGGCGGACCTGGACGCGGCCACGCTGGAGGACGCGCGCCAGTTCTTCCGCACCTACTACGCGCCCAACAACGCCGTACTCTCCGTAGTCGGCGACATCGACCCGGAGCAGACCCTCGCCTGGATCGAGAAGTACTTCGGCTCCATCGCGTCCCACGACGGCAAGCCCGAGCCCCGCGACGGCACGCTGCCCCTGGTCATGGGCGAGCAGCTGCGCGAGGTCGTCGTGGAGGAGGTTCCGGCCCGCGCCCTGATGGCGGCCTACCGGCTGCCGGAGGACGGCACGCGCGCGTCCGACGCGGCCGACCTGGCGCTCACCGTCCTCGGCGGCGGCGAGTCCTCCCGCCTGTACAACCGGCTCGTCCGGCGGGACCGTACGGCGGTGGCGGCCGGATTCGGCCTGCTGCGGCTGGCCGGCGCGCCCTCCCTGGGCTGGCTGGACGTGAAGACGTCCGGTGACGTCGAGGTGCCGGTCATCGAGGCCGCCATCGACGAGGAGCTGGCCCGGTTCGCCGCCGAGGGCCCCACTCCGGAGGAAATGGAGCGGGCCCAGGCGCAGTTGGAGCGCGAGTGGCTGGACCGGCTCGGTACGGTCGCGGGCCGCGCCGACGAACTGTGCCGGTTCGCCGTCCTGTTCGGTGACCCGCAGCTCGCCCTCACCGCCGTGCAGCGCGTCCTGGAAGTGACCGCCCAGGAGGTCCAGGAGGTCGCCCGGGCCCGGCTGCGCCCCGACAACCGCGCGGTGCTCGTCTACGAGCCGCTGTCCGCGGAGTCCGCGGAGCACACCGAGGACGTGGACGTCCCCGAGGACCCCGAGTCCGAAGCCACCGTCGAAGCCGGCGCCGACAACGAGGAGGCGGCCAAGTGACCGAGCTCGCCACGATGGAGTTCCACCCCCAGCCCCGCGCGGGCGAGGCGAAGCCGTGGGCCTTCCCGGCCCCCGAGCGCGGCACGCTGGACAACGGCCTGACCGTCCTGCGCTGCCACCGCCCCGGCCAGCGGATCGTCGCCGTCGAGGTGCTGCTGTCCGCACCCCTGGACGCCGAACCGGCCGGCCTCGACGGCGTCGCCACGATCATGGCCCGCGCCTTCTCCGAGGGCACCGACCGGCACTCCGCCGAGGAGTTCGCCGCCGAGCTGGAGCGGGCCGGCGCCACGCTGGACTCGCACGCCGACCACCCCGGTGTCCGGCTGAGCCTGGAGGTCCCGGCCTCCCGCCTGGCCAAGGGCCTCGGCCTGCTGTCCGACGCGCTGCGCGCACCCGCGTTCGCCGACAGCGAGGTCGAGCGGCTGGTCCGCAACCGCCTCGACGAGATCCCGCACGAGCTGGCCAACCCGGCCCGCCGTGCCGCCAAGGAACTCTCCAAGGAGCTGTTCCCGGCGGCCTCGCGCATGTCACGCCCGCGCCAGGGCACCGAGGAGACCGTCGCCAAGATCGACGCGGCGGCGGTGCGGGCCTTCTACGAGCGGCACGTGCGGCCCGCCACGGCCACCGCCGTGGTCGTCGGCGACCTGACCGGCATCGACCTGGACGCGCTGCTCGACGAGTCCCTGGGTGCCTGGACCGGTGCCACGTCCGAGCCGCGGCCGGTGCCGTCGGTGAGCGCCGACGACCACGGCCGGGTCGTCATCGTGGACCGTCCCGGCGCCGTCCAGACGCAGCTGCTCATCGGCCGCGTCGGCTCCGACCGGCACGACCGGGTCTGGCCCGCCCAGGTGCTCGGCACGTACTGCCTCGGCGGCACCCTCACCTCCCGGCTGGACCGCGTCCTGCGCGAGGAGAAGGGCTACACCTACGGCGTCCGCGCGTTCGGCCAGGTCCTGCGGTCCGCCCCGGACGGCACGGGCGCCTCGCTGCTCGCCATCAGCGGTTCCGTGGACACCCCGAACACCGGTCCCGCGCTCGCGGACCTGTGGACGGTGCTGCGCACGCTGGCGGCGGAGGGGCTCACGGACGCGGAGCGCGATGTCGCTGTGCAGAACCTCGTGGGGGTGGCGCCGCTGAAGTACGAGACGGCCGCGGCGGTGGCGAGCACACTCGCCGACCAGGTGGAGCAGTACTTGTCCGACGACTACCAGGCGACGCTCTACCAGCAGCTGGCCGCCACCGGCACCGTCGAGGCCACGGCCGCCGTCGTGAACGCCTTCCCGGTGGACGGTCTGGTGACGGTCCTGGTCGGCGACGCGGCACAGATCAAGGAACCGGTCGAGGCCCTCGGCATCGGCGAGGTCCGCGTGGTTCCCGCGGAGTAGTCCACGACCCCGCGCGCGTGCGCCCAGGCGGTGTCCCCCGCGCGCGGGGGACACCGCCTGGGACGACGGGATCCCGCCCCCTTCATCGCGCCCGCAGCCGCCACAGCAGCCACATCCGCATCCGCCTCCCCCGTCCCTCAAACCGCGGCTCGCGACGCGCGCGTGGCGCCCTGACAGCCGACCGTTCGTCAGTTCTCCAGGCCGTACGCCCCCGTCCCGGCCCCCGGACGCGGCCTCTCTCCCTTCCCGGGGATGCCCGAATTGCGGGGGAGCCTGCCCATCTGGCCTGTGGCATGCGCTACAAACGCCCGGTTCTGTTTGGGGATTGAAAGTTGTCCCCTTAGCGTCATCCGGGTTGTTCGTCAGGCAGTGCGCCGCGCCGCGGCACCGGACAGCCATCGCCGAGTCCCCGTACGGCGCGAGCCGGGGAGCCGGGGACCCGCGTCCCCGGGATGAACCGGGCCCGCACGGAACCGTAGGAGACCCACCTGCTCCGAACCCTCCCGCAGCGCCTGCACGACCTGGGGCAGCACCGCAGGCCCGGTGGGCGAGAGGGAAGGAAAGGACCAGCCACTCCATGGCGTTCACCCACGCCGCAGGGAAGCACCGGCGCCCCGGCCGGACGCACCGCACCACCACTCGGGCGGCGGGCGTCGCCGCCCTCGCCACCACCGGTGTCATGGGCACCCTCGCGGCCGGCTCGGCACACGCGGCCGGCGCCCCCGAGGAGCGGACCGGCCTCACCCCCGTCGTCGGCCTCAGCGACCTGGTCGCCGAGCAGGTCGACGCCCAGGCGGCCGCGCAGCGGCGGGCGGCGGAGGAGAAGGCGGCCGGGGAGGCCGCGCGCAGGGCGGCGGCACAGCAGGCGGTCGCGGAACGCGCCGCCGAGACCCGGGCCGCCCGCGAAGCCGAGCGTGCGCGTCTGAACGCCTTCGTCGCGCCGATCGCGCACTCCTACGTCTCCACCGGCTACCGGACCGGTGGCTCCCTGTGGTCCTCCGGCACCCACACCGGCATCGACTTCCACGCCGGCGTCGGCACCGCCGTCCACACGGTGGGCTCCGGCACCGTGGTGTCGGCCGGCTGGTCAGGTGCGTACGGCTACGAGATCGTGATCAGGATGGCGGATGGCATGTACACCCAGTACGGCCATCTGTCGTCCATCGGCGTCTCCGCGGGCGGCCAGGTCACCCCGGGACAGCAGATCGGGCTGTCCGGCGCGACGGGCAACGCGACCGGGCCGCACCTCCACTTCGAGGTCCGGACGACGGCGGAGTACGGCTCCGACGTCGACCCCGTCGGCTACCTCCGCAGGCACGGCGTGAACGTCTGACGATCGACGGCGACCCCTCCCGTGACCCCGGCCCGCCGCGCCCGGGGTTTCGTCGTTTCGGACGTGCCGCTGTCCAAAAAATATCCATGGATTCCGGCCCGCCATCGGAAATTCCGGCTCATTGCAATAGAGTCGCGGAACACGCGTCAATCGTCGACGTTTCACGGGGATTAAGGCGGAGGTCGGGTATGCGTATTCCGGCGCACTCGGTGTGCACGGCGATCCGGGACGACATCGTCGCCGGTGTCTACGAACGCGGCAGCCGGCTCACCGAAGAACTTCTCGCGCGCCGTTACGGCGTCTCGCGCGTCCCCGTCCGTGAGGCCCTGCGCACGCTGGAGGCGGAGGGCTTCGTGGTGACGCGGCGGCACGCGGGCGCGTGCGTGGCCGAACCGACCGAGCAGGAGGCCGCCGACCTGCTGGAGATGCGCCTGCTCCTGGAGCCGCTGGGCGCCTCCCGGGCCGCCCAGCGGCGCACCGAGGCCCACCTCAAGGTGTTGCGCGGCCTGGTCCGGCTGGGCCAGGAGCGGGCCAGGCGGGGCAACAGCGAGGAACTGCGTTCCCTGGACGGCTGGTTCCACGAGACGCTCGCCCAGGCGTCCGGGAGCCATGCCCTGACCTCGACGCTCACCCAGCTCCGGCACAAGATCGCCTGGATGTACGTGGTGGAGGCGCCCACCGCCCACGTCGAGTCCTGGGCGGAGCACGGCGTCATCGTGGACGCGGTGGCGCGCGGCGACGCGGAGCGCGCGCGGGCGGTGATGACCCTGCACACCGAGCGCGCGACCGGCGCGCACCGACTGCGCTTCGCGCGCGGCGACCGCCCGGTATCCGTGAGGACTTCGCAACGTCCCGTAAACATGTCGGGTCTGCGAAATTAACAAGGGCGCCGTATACAAAGAAGAGGTAATCGGTGGCGGTGTATTTCCGCTGCCGTATTTCCGTACGTTCGAATTCTCGTCGGGTGTCGCCCGCGTACGCTCGCCGTGAATTTCGATGCGGGTCGGACGGAGACGGCCGGAGACGGTCGGGGAAGCGCGGACACGTGCGGGGACACGTGCGGGGACAGGCGGATGCGGGCGGACACGGTGAAACCGCGCCGCCCGGAAGTGGGCATGGCGAAGCCGCGCCGCCCGGAGGTGGACATGGTGAAGCCGCGCCGCCCGGACGGGGCTGACGCGGCTCCGGTCGCCACTGCGGCGACACGCGCCCGGACGCGGCTGCGTCGGTGCGCGCGACGGCGGAGGACGCTCAGACGGTCTCGGGCAGCTCCTCCAGCCCCTCGGCGACCAGCTTCGCCAGCCGGTCCAGAGCGACGTCGGCGCCCTCGGCGTCGGAGGTGAGGACGATCTCCTCGCCGCCCTGCGCGCCCAGGCCGAGCACGGCGAGCATGGAGGCGGCGTTGACCGGGGCGCCCCCGGCCTTCGCGATGGTCACCGGGATGCCCGCGGCCGTGGCGGCCCGGACGAAGATGGAGGCGGGACGGGCGTGAAGGCCCTCGGCCCAGCCGACGTTGACGCGGCGCTCAGCCATGTGTTGCTGCCCTTCCGAGTTCAGAGTTGTCTAGACCAGTTTTCCATATGGTGATGCATGCCCGGAGCGGTGCCGCGTCCGGCCCCGCTGGGTCGCCGGACCGGGGCCTCGGTCCGGTGTCCGTCCCCCACAGACTGCCTCGCGCCACTGTCATTGGCGAGCCGTACTCTGGGCCCCATGCGGACCACGGTGGACCGGCACGGCCGGCACGAGTACCCCGCCCACTGGGAGGCGGACGTGGTACTGCGCGACGGCGGCACCGCACGCATCCGGCCCATCACCGCCGATGACGCCGACCGCCTGGTCAGTTTCTACGAGCAGGTCTCCGACGAGTCGAAGTACTACCGCTTCTTCGCACCGTACCCGCGCCTGTCCGCCAAGGACGTCCACCGCTTCACCCACCACGACTTCGTGGACCGGGTGGGACTCGCGGCCACGGTCGGCGACGAGTTCATCGCGACCGTACGCTACGACCGCGTCGACGCCGACGGCCTGCTCGCGCCCTCCGGCCGCCCGCCCGCCACCACCCCCGCCGAAGGGCGGGCCGGGACCGCTCCCACGGTCTCCCACCAGGCCGGGACCGCTTCCGCGGTCTCCGACCAGGCCGAGGTCGCCTTCCTGGTGCAGGACGCGCACCAGGGCCGCGGGGTCGCCTCCGCCCTCCTGGAACACATCGCCGCCGTCGCGCGCGAGCGCGGAATCCGCCGCTTCATCGCCGAGGTGCTGCCCGCCAACACCAAGATGATCAAGGTGTTCACGGACGCCGGCTACACCCAGAAGCGCAGCTTCGAGGACGGCGTCGTACGCCTGGAGTTCGACCTGGAGCCCACCGAGCGCTCGCTCGCCGTGCAGCGCGCCCGGGAGCAGCGCGCCGAGGCGCGCTCCGTGCGCCGGCTGCTCGCGCCCCACTCCGTCGCGGTCCTCGGCGTGGGCCGCACACCCGGCGGCGTGGGCCGCGGCGTCCTCGGCAACATCCGGGACGCCGGGTTCACCGGGAGCCTGTACGCGGTCAACTCCGCCTTCCCCGAGGAACTGGAGGAGGTCGACGGAGTGCCCGCGTACCGCTCGGTGCGGGACATCGAGGGCGCCGTCGACCTCGCGGTCCTCGCCGTCCCGGCCGAGCAGGTGGGGGAGGCGGTCACCGACTGCGGCGAACACGGCGTACAGGGTCTCGTGGTGATCTCCGCCGGATACGCGGAGAGCGGCCCCGAAGGACACGAGCGGCAGCGCGCACTTGTCCGGCACGCGCGCACGTACGGCATGCGGCTCGTTGGACCGAACGCCTTCGGGATCATCAACACCGCCGAGGAGGTGCGGCTCAACGCCTCGCTCGCGCCCGAACTGCCGCGCCCCGGGCGGATCGGCCTGTTCGCCCAGTCCGGGGCGATCGGCATCGCGCTGCTGTCCCGGCTGCACCGGCGCGGGGGAGGGGTCACCGGGGTCACGGGTGTCTCCACCTTCGTGTCGTCCGGCAACCGGGCGGACGTCTCCGGCAACGACCTCATCCAGTACTGGTACGACGACCCCGACACCGACGTCGTCCTCATGTACCTGGAGACTCTGGGCAACCCGCGCAAGTTCACCCGGCTGGCCCGCCGGACGGCCGCGGCGAAGCCGCTGGTCGTGGTGCAGGGATCAGGGTCGGCGCCACTGGGCCACGCGGTCCGGGCCACCCGGCTGCCGCACGCCACGGTGTCCGCGCTGCTGCGGCAGGCGGGGGTCATCCGGGTCGACACGATCACCGAACTGGTCGACGCGGGGCTGCTGCTCGCACGCCAGCCGCTGCCCGCCGGGCCCCGGGTGGCGATCCTCGGCAACTCCGAGTCACTGGGGCTGCTCACCTACGACCGGTGCCTGGCCGAGGGGCTGCGCCCGGGACGCCCGCTGGACCTGACGACGCAGGCCACCGCGGCGGACTTCCACCGGGCGCTGTCCCGGGCGCTCGCGGACGACACCTGCGACGCGGTGGTCGTCACGGCCATCCCGGCGATCGGGGACGGCCCGCCCCGGGACGCGGAACTGGCGCAGGCGCTGCGCTCCGCCGCCGCGGCGGCTCCGGCGAAGCCCGTGCTCGTCGTGCACGTGGAACTGGGCGGACTCGCGGCGGCGTTGTCCGCCGCGGCCGGCACGGCACCGCAGGCCGGAGCGCAGCCGTCCGTGGACGAGGCTGAGCCGCCGCGCGATCTGCTCCTGCCCGGGGTGCAGCCGTCCGTGGACGAGGTCGAGCCGCCGCGCGATCTGCTCCTGCCCGGGGTGCAGCTGTCCGCGAACGAGGTCGAGCCGCCGCCCGATCTGCCCCCGCCCGGGGTGCAGCCGTCCGTGGACGAGGTCGAGCCGTCGCCCGCTCCGCCACCACCCGGCGCGCCACGGACGCGGACCAAGGAGAGCGTCGCACCCGGAGCGGCCCGCGAGGGCACCCGCCTCATTCCCGCGTATCCGGCGGCCGAGCGCGCCGTGCGGGCGCTCGCCGAAGCCGTCAGGTACGCGCAGTGGCGATGCGAGGCGGCCGATCCCGGGAAAGTGCCCGAGTACGAGGACATCGACGAGAAGGGGGCCGCCGGTCTGATCGCCGGCCTGCTCACCCGCGGGCAGCACCTCACGATCGGTACCGAAGAGACCTGCGAACTGCTCGGAAAATACGGCATCCACGTGCGCCGCGCACTGCCCGCCCCCGGCCCGGACGCGGCCGTCGAGGCCGCCCGCGCCCTCGGCTACCCGGTCGCCCTCAAAGCGACAGCCCCGCACCTGCGTCACCGCGCCGACCTGGGCGGGGTACGGCTCGACGTGCCCGACGAGGAGCAACTTCGCCGCGCGTATGCCGAGTTGACCGAGTTGTTCGGCAAGCCGGAGGAACTGCGGCCGGTGGTGCAGGCGATGGCGCCCCGGGGCGTGGACACCGTGGTACGGGCCGTGATCGACCCGGCGGCCGGGGCCGTGCTGTCCTTCGGGCTGGCCGGGGCCGCCTCGCAACTGCTCGGCGACATCGCGCACCGGCTGATCCCGGTGACCGACCGGGAGGCGGCCTCGCTGGTGCGCTCGATCCGGACGGCGCCGCTGCTGTTCGGCTGGCGCGGCTCCGCGCCGGTCGACACGCCCGCCCTGGAGGAGGCGCTGCTGCGGGTGTCCCGGCTGGTTCACGACCACCCCGAGGTGGTGGCCGTCACCCTGGAACCGGTGGTCGTGGCCCCGCACGGCCTGAGCGTCCTCGGCGCCACGGTACGGCTCGCGCCCCCGCCGGTCCGCGACGACCTCGGACCCCGGACGCTTCCGGTGTACTGACGTGGGCCTGCCCTATCGCCGAGGGACCGGCTGAGGCGGCCATGCCCTGCCGCGGGCCCGCCGGTAGCCGTACCGCCGCGGGCCCGCCGGTAGCCGTACCGCCGAGGGCTCGCCTGCCGCAGTACCCCCGAGGGCCCGCCTGCCGCCGTACCGCCGAGGGCCCGTCTGCCGCCGTACCGCCGAGGGCTCGCCTGCCGCAGTACCCCCGAGGGCCCGCCTGCCGCCGTACCGCCGCCGAGTCTCCCCGCGCCCTGACGCGGACCCGACACACACTCCCCGGCAGGGCCTCTCCCAGACAGGCCCTCTCCCCGCCACCGAGTCCGCCGGGCGCCGACTCCTCCAGCGCACCGATCCGGAACCGCCCCGCAACCCGCGCCGCATACCCACCCGGGCCCCCACGACGCCCCTGGCCGTGCCCCGCCCGTCCCCCCCCTGTATCCGCCTCCCGCCGAACCGGCCGGAACCCGCCACCGCGCGAGGCCGCGCCCCTTCGGGCACCCGCCGGGAGGGCCGGAGGCGCACCGGCCTGGACCCGTGCACCCTCCCGGCCCCGGCCACCGGCCTGCCCCGCGCACTGGCCGGACCCGCGTACCGGCCCGGCGCCCCCGACCGGCCGGCACCCGCGCGCCGGCCGACGCTCCCGCCTGCCCGCCCGGTCCCGCCGGATCCGCCCGCCGGACCGGCCTTCCCGACTGGACCGGACGGCGTTCCCGACTCGTCCGGACCGGCGTTCCCGACTCGTCCGGACCGGCGTTCCCGACCGGACCGGAGCTCACGGGCCCACGGACTAGGATGGACGCCATGGCCAAGACCAGTACGACGACCCAGGGGCTGCGTGCGGCGATCGAGCGCAGCGGCTACTACCCGGCCCTCGTGGCCGAGGCGGTGGAGGCCGCCGTGGGCGGCGAGCCCATGCGGTCGTACCTGGTCCACCAGGAGACGACCTTCGACCAGAACGAGGTGCGGCGGCACGTGACCGTGCTGGTCCTCACCGGCAACCGGTTCATCGTCAGCCACACCGACGAACAGGCCGCCGACAGCGACTCCCCGACGCCATTCGCCACCACCTCCACGGAGTCCGTGAAACTCGACCGGATCTCGTCCGTGGTGGTCAGCCGTGTGGTGGCCAACCCGGAGCAGTACAAGCCCGGTACGCCGCCCCGCGAGGTCGTGCTGACCATCGGCTGGGGCGCCGTCTCCCGTATCGACCTGGAACCCGCCGCCTGCGGTGACCCGAACTGCGAGGCCGACCACGGCTATACGGGCAGCTCGACGGCGGACGACCTCAGTCTGCGCGTCAGCGAGGCGGGGGACGGCCCGGAGTCGGTGCGCGAGGCACTCGCCTTCGCGCAGGCGCTCTCCGAGGCGACCGCGGATCTCACGCACTGATGGCGCAGACCGCAGCCTGGGACTCGCATCCGGAGCCGCTCGCCCTCGGCAGCGCGCCGCTGCCGCAGTACGGCAGCGGCTCGCTCGCCGATCTGCTGCCCACCCTGGCCGCCGGGATGTCCGTCCCCGGTATGACCGCGGCGATCCCGGAACTGACCGCAGCCGACCGTAACTGCGTCTTCCTGATCGACGGTCTGGGCTGGGAGCAACTCACGGCCCACCCCGCCGAGGCACCCTTCCTGACCTCGCTCCTCGCCAGCTCGCGTGGCGGCACCGGCCGCCCGATCACCGCCTGCTACCCGGCGACCACCGCGACCTCCCTCGCCTCCGTCGGCACCGGCCTGCCACCGGGTGCGCACGGTCTGCCGGGGTACACGGTCCGCGACCCCGGAACCGGCGAGCTGATGAACCAGCTGCGCTGGCAGCCGTGGACCGAGCCGCGGGTCTGGCAGCCGTACCCCACCGTCTTCCAGCTGGCCCAGGACGCAGGCGTGCACGCCGCCCAGGTCTCCTCCCCGGCCTTCGCGAACACCCCGCTCACCAAGGTCGCGCTCAGCGGTGGCACGTTCCACGGGCGGCTCAGCGGTGAGGAGCGCATGGACCTCGCGGCCGAGCAACTGGCCGCCGCGGACAGGGCCCTGGTGTACACGTACTACGCCGAACTGGACGGCGCCGGACACCGCTACGGTGTCGCCTCCGACACCTGGCGCGGCCAGCTCATGTACGTCGACCGGCTCGTCCAGCGCCTCGCCGAGCAACTGCCGGCGCGCAGCGCGCTCTACGTCACCGCCGACCACGGCATGGTCGACGTGCCCTTCGACGAGTTGCACCGCATCGACTTCGACGAGGACTGGGAGCTACGGGCGGGCGTCGCCCTGCTGGGCGGCGAGGGCCGCGCGCGCCATGTCTACGCGCTGCCGGGCGCCGCGGACGACGTTCTGACCTGCTGGCGCGAGGTGCTGGGCGAACAGTTCTGGGTGGCCTCGCGGGACGAGGCGGTCGCCGCGGGCTGGTTCGGGCCACGGGTCGACGACCGCGTGTACGCACGCATCGGCGACGTGGTCGCCGCCGCCCACGACGAGGTGCTGATCATCGCCTCCGAACGGGAGCCGAAGGAGTCGGCGATGGTCGGCAACCACGGCTCGATGACCCCTGCCGAGCAATTGGTGCCCCTGCTCGAAGTACGTACCTGAACGCCGACCCGCTGCCACACTCTTGCCGAAAGGTGCTCAACCCCCCATGCCCGAGCTGGTGTTCTTCTCCGGAACGATGGACTGCGGGAAGTCCACACTTGCTCTACAGCGAATCCACAATCGGTCGGCAAGGGGTTTGCAGGGCGTGATATTCACGCGCGATGACCGGGCGGGGGAGGGGAAGCTGTCTTCGCGGCTCGGTCTGGTGACGGAGGCTGTCGAGGCGGCGCCGGGGATGGATCTGTACGCCTATGTGGTGGGCCGGATGTCGCAGGGCGACAGGGTCGACTATCTGATTGTGGATGAGGCGCAGTTCCTGGCGCCGGAGCAGATCGATCAGCTGGCGCGGGTTGTGGACGACCTGGGCCTCGATGTCTTCGCCTTCGGTATCACGACCGACTTTCGGACCAGGCTCTTTCCGGGCTCGCAGCGGCTGATCGAGCTGGCGGACCGGATCGAGACCCTTCAGGTCGAGGCGATGTGCTGGTGCGGGGCGCGTGCCACGCACAATGCCCGCACGGTGGGCGGCGCGATGGTCGTGGAGGGTGAGCAGGTTGTCGTCGGTGACGTGAACGGCTCCTCCGCGGAGGTCGGCTATGAGGTGTTGTGCCGACGGCATCACCGCCGCCGCATGACGAGCGCCACTGCGAGTGCCGGCCAGCTCTCGCCGGATGTCCTGCCGTTTGCGCCCTCTTGAGCCTCGAACCTGCCTGCTTACGACGTCCCGATCTTGGTCTGCAAACTGAGCGGCACGGACAAGACCGGGTCCACCGCGGTGATGCCATCGACCCACGCCAACCGCAGTGGGGCCCGTGTCCACAGGCGGAGGCCGTCGGCTACGACCTCACCGGCGACCGGCACTAGGGTATGCGCGCCTCCCGAGCCTCGGCACAGGGCGAGAGTCCGTGGCGCCCAGAGGGTGTGGTGCAGGGCGGCCAGATGGCGGAGCTGATCGACTCAGCCGCCGCTCTTGCGCCGGAACGACCGCTGGTTCGCAGCCGGGCCGTGCGCCCCACGGACCTTCGACGCAGCGGTGTTCCCAGCAGGGTCAGCGGCGTCCGCCTGTACACCGCGCTTGCGCGCCAGGGCTTCCTGGAACTTGCGCTTCAGGTCGTAATGCCCGTCGCTGTCGGGTGCCAGAGCGGACGTCTCGGGGGCGGGTGGCTCCGAACCCTCTGTGGATGCAGAGTCTTCGGCCATGGCGACCTCCGGGCTCGGGCAGTGGGAAGCACAGCTTGTCATGCCGGGCGCAGTGCGGTGCGCAGGCGACATCATCATGGCCCCGGCTCCGGCGGGTATCGCCAGCTCTCGGGTGGGCACCAGGATCAGAGCGAGGGGCTGCTTCGGTTCCGCGCGCCGCCCGGCCGTCCGTGCGAGCAGCGGCAGGCCGAAGGCGAGCGTTTTGCCCGATCCGGTGCGCCCGCGCCCCAGGACGTCGCGTCCCGCGAGGGCGTTGGGCAGCGTGGCTGCTTGGATCGGGAACGCCTCGCGCACACCGAGTTCGCCGAGCGTTCGCAGCACCTCGGCTGGCAGCTCCAGACCCGCGAAGGAGGCGACCGGGGGCGCCGTTGGGGCAGTGGCCACGGGCGGGGCGCGATCGCCGCTGGAGGTGCCGGAGCGGTCAGGGTGATTCATGAAGAGCTTTCCGCATGGGGGGACGTACCGAGGAAGGCCCGGTAGGAATGATCAGCCGACGAACAAGAGGAACCGGAGTCCTCGGTCCCCAGCAGCGTCCGCAGCGCCTCCGCGGGCAGCGGGCCGTGCCGGGCCACGGCGTCGCGCCGTGACACCCCGGGCACGAACGCGGTGGCCGGCCAGAGGGATTCGGGCCTCCGTGTCGGCGTCCGCCACCGGCGCCGTGAACGCGCCCGACACCTGCCGGGCCGCGGTCACCTCACGGCCAGAACGCTCCCGGAACGCCTCGTCCGCCGCGAGGTCCGCCCGGACGGCCTTCACCGCGACGGTACGGCACACCCGGCGAACGTCCCAGGTAGACCGTGCCCATACCGCCTGTACCGAGGCGTCCGAGCAGTGTGAAGGGGCCCATGCCAGGCGGATCGTGTCGTCGAGTCGCTGCACCGAACACCCTTCCCTTGTGTTCCGTCTGTCTCACAGGTCAGAGACCGCTGATCCTGCAACACAGCAAACCTGCGAATCAACTCCGCGTAGCAGAGCCAGACCTGGAGTGTGGCTATCGATGCCGTGGCGCTGTCCTGGCACCGGATCCGCACCAGGGTCGGATCGTGCCCTACGCTCGACCTACGACCGGTGCGTTGGAGAAGGCGGAGGACATCGTGGTCCCGATTGCACCTGAACTGCTCATGGCCCTTGCCAGCGGTACCGCGGGTGCGGCCGGGGAGCAGATCTGGACGTCCCTGCGAAACCTGGTCAGGCGACGGCTGTCGGACCAAGCGCCTTACGACGAGGGAGAGTTGACGGCCCTCGCCGAGGCGCCCGACAGCACGGAGCGGGCTACGGAGCTCGCGGAGGCACTGGCTCTGCGCGCCCGGCAGGACCCCGCGTTCGCCGAGGCGCTCGCGGTCTGGCGGCGGGAGGCCGAGGCACTGGAGGGCACGCGGACCGGCGCGGGCGACGTACGCAACGTGGTCTCCGGGGGCACTCAGAGCACCGTCATCCAGACGCGGGACGTTCACGGTTCCATCAACCTCGGTGGCTGACGAGGCCGTGCACGGCCGGTCGGCGGCGCGGGAGAGGGCCGCGTGAGCCGGACGACTCGGCCGCGCCGGCCCGGCACCCGATCGTGGCACTGCTGACGTGCCGTCCCCCGTTGGTCTACTGTGAGTGCCGTGTCGGAACGTGACGAACCCTGTGCGCTTGCAAGCGAGTTCACCGCGGCACTCGCTCGTCAGCAACAGCTCGCCGAGCGCCGCGAGGAGATCGTCACCAGGCTGCACGATGAGGTCGAGCGACTGCGCCGGGGCGAGATGGAAACGGCGCTCGACCTGGTGCGCCACTCCCTGATCCGGCTGCACGACCAGATCCTGCGCCAGGCCGAGAACGTCACCGCCCCGCTCGGCGTCGACGAACTGCGGTCCCTGCTGACCGCGCTGGCCGACGAGGCAGCGGACACCGTGGCCAGGACCGGCGTCGAGCGGTATGTCCCCGGGCCCGGCGAGGCGTTCGACATGGCGTTGCAGCGTCCGGTGGGCCGCGCCGCCGCCGAAGGGCCCGAGGCGGACCGGACGGTGGCGCGCGTCGTGGCAGCCGGATTCGTGCAGGGGGAGCGGGTCGTGCGCAAGGCCGACGTCGTGGTTTCCCGTTGGGAACCGGATGCCCCATGAACTTCTTCTCTCTCAGCGGGGCATGAAGGACATGCCCTGCAAGGACAACTGGCGGGACAACAGACGGGGCGGACGTGACGCGCGGGCGTCCCGGTGGCGGGAGACCGTATGGCCGTGTACGGCATCGACCTTGGAACCACCTATTCGTGCATCGCACGGATCGACGAGGTCGGCAGACCGACCGTGCTGCGCAACCTCGAAGGGACGGACACCACACCGTCCGTCGTCTACTTCGAGAGCGCCGACAGCGTCGTCGTGGGACAGAGCGCGAAGGACGCCACCGTCCTCGACCCCGAGCACGTGGTGCAGCTCATCAAGCGGGACATGGGCGATGTGGTGCCGCGCGAGTTCCACGGCCGCACCTACATGCCCGAAGAGATCTCCGCCCGCATCCTGCGCAAACTCGTCGAGGACGCCAAGGCCGCCGGCGGTGAGGAGGTCCGTGACGCGGTGATCAGCGTGCCCGCCTACTTCGGGCTCGCCGAACGGGACGCCACCCGCAAGGCCGGCGAGATCGCCGGGCTGCGCGTCCTCGACGTGGTCGCCGAGCCCATCGCGGCCGCGCTCGATTACAGCGCGCTGGAAGGAGACGAGGAGCGCGTGGATCGGGCCATCCTCGTGTACGACCTGGGCGGCGGTACCTTCGACACGACCGTCCTCACCCTGCGCGGACGGGAGCTGACCGTGCTCTGCACGGACGGCGCGAAGGAACTGGGCGGCAGCGACTTCGACGACCGTGTCGTCGTGCACCTGGTGGAGCGGTTCCGCGAGCGCTTCCCGGACGTCGACGACCCGCTGTCCGACCCGCAGTCCGAGACACAGCTGCGCAAGGACGCCGAAGAAGCGAAGAAGGCGCTGTCCTTCCGCGAGCGCTACACCGTCCGCGTCATGCACCAGGGCAGGGTCGAAACGGTGGAGCTGACCCGGGGACTGGTCGAGGAGCTGACCCGCGACCTGCTCGACCGCACCGTCGACATCACCCGCCGCACCGTCGAACTGGCCGCGGAGCGGGGCGTGCCGTCCTTCGACGAGGTACTGCTCGTCGGCGGCGCCACCAAGATGCCCGCCGTCGCCGCCGCCCTGCGCACCCAGTTCGGCTTCGAGCCCAGGCTGCACAACCCGGACCTCGCGGTGGCCCGCGGCGCCGCGCTCTACGCCCTCGACCGGGCCACGTACATCCTCGCCAGCGGCGACCTCCCCGCCGGGCAGGCACCGGACGTCCCGGAGACCGGCCTCACCCGCCGCCCCTACGACATCTCCACCGTCGCCTCGCGCGGTTACGGCATCCAGGTCACGGACATCGACAGCGGCCGGGAGTACGTCACCCACCTCGTGCACGCCAACGACACCCTGCCGGCGTCGGTGACCGACGACTTCTACACCCTGCGCGACGGCCAGCGACGGGTCCGGATCCAGGTCATGGAGCAGGCGGGCGCCGTGGAGTCGGAGGAACTGGAGCACAACGCCCCGGTCGCGGAAGGGACGTTGAAGATCCCGCCCGGCAAGCCCGCGCGCTGGCCCTTCCAATGCGTCTTCACGCTCGACACCTCCGGACTCCTCACCGTCGTCGCCACCGAGCGGGAGTCCCGCGAACAGATCGAGATCTCCATCCAGATCGGAGGGCTGTCGCAGGAGGCGGTCGACGAGGCCCGGGTCGCGATGAGCCGCCAGCGGATCGGCTGAGCGCGGGCAGGACGGGGGGAAGCAGGCCGTGGTCTTCGACGAGTCACGCTACCGGCGCGAGGTGCTCGACGCCGGGTTGCCCGTGACCGAGGATCTGCGCACGCGCTACCAGTTGCCGCAGCACATCGACGGGCCCGCCGTCGCCGAGGCGGTCACCGCGGTCCGCGTCTGCTGGCGCCGCAGTCGGGCTCGGCTCAAGTACCGGGCGGTCATCGAGCAGTTGGAAGCCGGGTACCTCAGCCACCGGCCGCTCCTGGACGCGGCCGCGGCCGGGGACCCGGGACGACTGCAAGCTGCTCTTGAGGCACACAGCCTGCGCGCGGAATCCGAGCGGGCCCGGCTGCGCGCCGCTCTGCAGGAGGCCACGGGCGGGCTCGGCATGCTCGCCGAGCGCACAGTCGCGGAGATCGCCGCCGCCCACCGGGTCGGGGAGGACCGGGTGAGAGACCTGCTGCCCGCCCTCGGGCTGCGCCTCGCCGAACCCGACCCGCTGCCGCGGACGGTTCCGCACCCTTCGTACGCGCGCTGCGCCCGCCAACTGGAGGTGCTGGGACTCAGGCACCTCGGCGACTTCCTCGCGACCGGCGGGCCCGGCGGGCGGACCGAGCAGCCCGTGCGCGTCTTCGACCGGCCCCCGGTCGGTGCGCCGGTCGTCGAGGCAGCGGCGCGCCGCTGGGGCCGGCTGCCGCACGGCGCCGCGCACACAGCCGCCCAGGCCGTGATCGCGGCCGTCCGCGGCGTGCTGAGCGACCAGGGGCCGGAGGGGCTCGCCCAGATCCTGCGCCATGAACTGGCGACCCCGCTGCGGACGCGGCACGCCGCCCGCGCGACGCCGTCGACGCTCCTGCGATACGCAGTGGACGAGCTGGCCGTCGCCGAGGAGGACGCGCGGCGACTGGTGTTCGCGGTGCTGCACGAGGCAGCCGGGGATCCGTTCCTGGAGCGGGTGCGCCGGCTGGCCGCGGAAGGGCGGCTCGCCGAGGCGGCGGCCGTGGCGGACCGGTTGCCGCCGGGCTCGCTCGCCGAGGACGTACAGCGACTGGCCGAGCATGTGCGCGAGAAGCTGGCCGAGGCACGCGGGGCCGTGGAGCAGGCGCGCCGACTGCCGCCGGCCGACGCGGACCGGGCCTGGGACCTGTTGGAACAGGCGGAGGCGGCAGTCCGCGACCTGCCGGCGATCGACGCTGTGCGACAAGGGCTCGCGGTCCGTTCGGTGTCCGGCCTCACCGCGACCCGGGCCAGCGCGGGCGTCACCGTCCGCTGGCGGCCCTCGCCGTCCACGCGGGGCGAGCCCGAGTACGTACTGCTGCGCAGTGAGCGGCGCCCGCCCCGCGACGCGGCCGACGGCACCGTGCTGCCGCTGACCGAGCCGCGTGCCACCTCGTACCTCGACGGCAGCCCCCCTGCCTGCATCCCGCTGTACTACGCGGTCGCCGTGCGCCGGGCCGCCGAACCCGGCAGCGCCCCCTCGCCGCTCATGATGGCGGGGCCCGTCGTGCACTGGCCCGAGGTCGCCGGCGTCCGCCTGCGCGCCGAGGACCGTCAGATCGTCGCCGACTGGACCTGCCCCGACGGCGCGCACCGCGTAGAGGTCGTCCGCACCGCGCCGGGTGGTGAGACCGTGACGGTGGCCGCCCGCCGCGACGGCTTCACCGATGACGGGGTCTCGAACGCGACGACGTACGGCTATTGCATCCGAGTCGTCTACCGCACCGACGACGGACCGCCCGTGCGCACGGAGGGCGTCCGGCGCACCGCCACGCCGCTCGCGCCGCCCGAGCCGGTCACCGACCTGGACATCCGTCTCGTCGACGGCCGCCTCCTGGCTCGCCTCGACCCGCTGCCGGACGGCGAGGTGCGCCTCTACGGGTTCGACGACGCGCCTCCGTGGCCGGCCGGCACCCGGCTGCGCACGACCGAACTCCCCGGGCGGCCGATCGTCGCGGAGCCCGCCCCGGAGGGGCTGCGGTTCGCGCCGCCGAGCCGGCTCACCCTGGTGGTCGCGGTCACGGTCGCCGGGGAACATGCCGTCGTCGGCGCACATGCGGCGGCAGCCACGCCCGTACTGGGCAGTCTCACGTTCACCCGGCACGGCGGCACGGGTGTGACCGTCGTCTTCGACTGGCCGCCGGGCAGCGGCGACGAGGTCGAGGTCGTCTGGCGGAGCACCGGCGTGGCGGACGGCCGGCGACGCACCGTCACCCGGGCCGCCTACCGGCACGAGGCGGGCGTGCGGCTGCCGGTCGCCGACGGCGCCGGGGTGGACGTCGAGGTGCGGCCGATCGCCTTGCTCGGCGGGCTGGCCGCCTACGGCGAGCCGAGCACGGCGGCACTGCCACCGCGCATCGAGGTCGACTATCGGCTGGAGCGGCACGGCCTGCCCGGACGCCGCACGGTCACCGCCGTGTTCACGGCACGCGCCACCGTACGAGCCGAGCGACTGCTGCTGGTCCGCTCGCGCGGCCCGGTAAGGCCGCTGGAGCCCACCGACGGGGAGGTCCTGGCGGCGGACACCGACGTGACGCTCGGCCCGGGACACGATGTCCGGCTGTCGGCGCGCCTGGCCCGCGGCCCGAGCGGCGGGCTGCGCTGCTTCGCCGTGGGCGAGTCGCTCGTACTGCGTGACCCGCCGCTGCACACGCTCAAGGTCTCCTGAGGGGAGTGGACGTGCGAATGCCGTGGCGCCGCAGCTGGGTGTGCCCGCACTGCTTCCGGAGCATCTCCCGGGCACAGATCGCGTATGTCTGCGCGAGCGGCGCCGGCTGCGCGGAGGACCGGGTCCTCGCGTCCGCCGACCCGCGGGCCGGTTCTGCGGTGTGCGGTACCTGCGGCCGTACCACCACCCGGCTGCACTGCACCGCCTGCACGGGCCGGCTGCCAGAGGGTTATCTGCGTGTCCCCGGAAAGCTGGTGGCGCTCGCCGGACCGGTCAGCTCCGGCAAGAGCACCTACATCGGCGTCCTCGTGCACGAGCTGCTGCACCGCCTCGGAGCCGAACTCGACGCGGCTCTGCTGCCCTGCGACGACGACACGATGGCCGACTACCACGAGCGGTACGAACGGCACCTGTACGAGGAGCAGCACACCGTCCCCAAGACCGCGGAACACGACGCCGGCCGCCCCCTGGTGCACCGGCTCAGCCGCACCCGGCGGGGCCGTTTCGGGCGCACCCGCCGACGGGTGCTGACCCTCGTCTTCCTCGACACGGCGGGCGAGCACTTCGCGTCGCGCGACCGTATGGAGAACCAGCTGCGCTACTTCGCCGCGGCCGACGCCGTGGTCGTTCTCGTCGACCCGCAGGACCTGCCCGGCGTACCGGTGAAGGACGGTGACGGGGTGCCGGGCAGATCGGGCGACGTACTGGCCCGGGTCCTGGGCCACCTGGGCGGCGGCAAGGTGGCCGTGCCGGTCGCGGTCGCCCTCACCAAGGCCGACCTCCTGTGGCCGCACCTGCCGGACAACTCCCCGCTGCACCGCACCCGCCGCCCCGGCCCCGTCTTCGACGCCGACGACCGAGCCGCCGTCCATGCCGAAGTGCAGGCCCTGCTGCGACGCTGGCAGGAACACCAACTCGACGCGCGGCTCCAGCAGTTCTGCACCGATTACCAGCTGTTCGCGCTGTCCACGCTGGGCACCGCGCCCCGGCAGGGCGGTGACCTCGGACTCGGCGGCGTGGTACGGCCGCACCGTGTGGAGGATCCCCTCATGTGGCTGCTGCACCGCTTCGGCGCCCTCGACCGGGGACAGGGGTGACACGCATGGCCGGACAGGCGCACTACACGTCCGCCCCGCCCTCGGCGGACGCACCCCACGGCGGCTTCCGCTTCACCGCGGTCTCCCCGGCCGCCCGCCCCGCACTCGACGTCCTGCGGGTGCTGACGGGGTACGCGCGGCCGCCGGGCACGGACCGGCACGACCACTTCCCCGTGGCGTTCGCCTACGACCGGCCGGACGTCGACATGGCCGTGCTGACCCGGACCTGCTTCACCGGCCAGGACTACAGCGGTCGCTGGGGCAACCACTTCTGCCACGTCCTGTGCGCCACCCCCGGTGAACTCGCGGGCCTGCGCCCAGTCGAGCTCTGGGACACCCCGCAGTGGGCTCCGTCGCCCGAACCCGGCGACGGCCACGCCCTGCCCGACCTCGCCGAACTCGTCCCCGGCAGCGCCGTCGGACCCGACCGCGTGGGCCGCCTGCTGGCCGGCAGCGGCGACCCCGGCGTCCACCTCCTGGAACGACTGCTCACCGCGGCTCTGCAGGCGCTGGTCGGCGAGGGCCCCGGCGCGACCCTGGTCTCAGCGGACGCGGACCGTGTCGTCGGCTGGATCGCCGCCGTCTCGTACACCCTGCCCGCGAGCCTGGCGGCCGAGCTGACGTTCACCACGTACACCGCTCGGCCGGAGGACGACCACCGCCATCTGATCGGGACGCGGCAGGAGACCGGGAAGCGGACACCGGGTCCGGTGTTCGACCTCGACCGACTGACCGCGGACGGCTGTCCGGAGCCCGATCCGATGGCACGCTTCCTCGCGAACGCGTTGGGGAACGGGCGCCTCGACATCCTGGACACCGTGGCGGAGGTGTGGGACGCGGGACCCGCGGACGGCGTCGAGGCGGACGTACGGCGGCTGCGGACCGGGTGCGCGTTGCTCGCGCCGGACGGCGATGCGGTGGCTTTCGGCGGAGAGGACTCCGGGCTTGCGGGTTTCGTACGCGCTGTCGTGGAACTGCGGCCCCAGGTGGGCCTGGCGTCCGAGCACCTCAGGAGAGCCGTCGCGCGTCATCTCGCCCGGGGGAGGGCACCCCTCGGCGAGGTACGGGCCGTGCTCGCTCCGTTGCCCGACTCCTGCCGGCCGGCCGTCCTCGCCGGGGTGTTCGCCGCCCTCGAAGCCTCCGCCGATCTACGGACCGCCGCCCTGGACGCACAGGCGTGCGCGTCCCTCGTCTCCCTCGCGGACGAAGCTCCGGACGTGCTCGCCAGTGCCCCCGGCACCGCACTGCACGTCCTGCGCCGGGCTTCCGCGGAACCACCGTCGGCCGCGCTGCGGATCCTGCGGCTGTTCCGGCAAGGACTCTGGGAGGAGAAGGAGGTTTATGCGGCGTTGCGTGATCTGATGCGGACCGAGCAGCCGGAACCGGAGCGGGCGTCACTGCTGCCGTGGCGACGCGGGGCGGCCCGGCAGAAGGAGTGAGCCGTGTCCAATCCCGTGATTCTGCTGCTGGCGATCATCCTGCTGGTCGTCCTGATCGTCGGCCAAGGCGTCGTCATCACCCTGCCCAAGCTGATGTGGGCTCAACTGAAGACCGTCTGGCGGACCTTCGGCCGGGCACCGCACACCGCACCCGACCCGGACGGCGAGCCGGCCATGCCTGCCTACGTCCGGGGCGTCGCCGCACGCGACCTGCGCGCGACCTGGTGGGACGGACTCGATCGGCACGAACGGCTGGTGAGCGAGGCCGACCGCTTCGTGGCCGAACTGGTCCGGGACGCGTTCCGCGGGCCACGACGGGGCGGGAGCGAGGGACAGGGATGCATGATGCTTCTGCTGCGCCCGCCCTTCCTGCTCACGACCGTCTTCGTCGTACTGACCGCGACGGCGTTCAGCCTCCTTCCGCTCCTGCTCACGCTGCTGGCGTGGGCGGTGTGCTGCGCGCTGTGGGCCCTGTGGTGGGCGGTGTGGGCGGCGGTCGCGCGGGCGGGGCGCGCGCTGCGCGGCGGGCCGGCGCCCTGCCCGTACCCGGGCTGTGGACGCGTCGTCCACCGCCCGGTCAGGCAGTGCCCGACATGCCGGGCCGGGCACCGGCAGCTGGTGCCCAACCGGTACGGCGCCTTCCGCCACCGCTGCCGCTGCGGCACCCGGCTGCCCGCCGTGCTCGGAGTGCGCCGCCTGGACGCGTGCTGTCCGCACTGCGGGAAGGCGCTGCCCGCCGGATACGAACGGGCACGGGTCGTCGTGCTCGTCGGGGGCTCGACCACACAGCGCGCCGCAGTGCACCGGCAGGCACTGGCCGAGCTGGGCGCCACACCCGGAGCCGAGCCGCCGCTCGTACGCACCGGCAGGACGCCCCTGCTCTGGTACGACCCGCCTGGTGACGCGTACGGCAGTCAGGGTTCGGCCGCCGGTCTTGAGGTGGTGCGCCGGGCCCGCGGACTGCTGCTGATGGTGGACGACTCTGCCGCGCACAGCGCCGACGTACACGCCGTGACCCGGGTTCTGCACGTCGTGGCGGGACTGCCCGCGCGCCGCCGTCCGCGCCGGCTGGCCCTGCTGTACACCCGAGTCCTGCGGGGCGACGGCGCCGAAGTGCGGGCGCGGCTGGACGCGGCCGGCGGCGGTCACCTGCTGCGCGCGCTCGACGCCACGGGCATTCCGGTGCGCTGCCTTCCGGCCGCCGAGCTCGCGGGGACGCTGCGGTGGCTCGCCGGTACGGCCGGCACCGCAGGCTCCGGGGAGACCATGGCACCGCCGCCCGCGCGCCGACCGGAGAACCCGACGCTCCGCCCAGCCCGGTACCACGCCGCTCGCCGCACTCTGCTCCTCACCCATCTCGCCGGATACCTGGCCCTGCCGGTCGCCCTGGTCCTGCTGGCGACGGGCGTGCTGCCCCCGCAGGCCCTCTTCGGAGTGCCCGGGAGATACGACAAGTGGCGGCGTCCGCTGGCCGATTCCGTCCACCAGGTCGACCTCACCGCAGCCGCCACCCGAGACTGGCCGAAGCTCAGCGAGAGTTACTCGGCACCGGGGCATCCGGCGTCCGCCGCTCTGCCGGGACACGCGGGTTACTGGTCGGTCAAGGATTCGCCGGAGAAGGACAACTGGCTGAGGCTCGACTTCGGGATGCCGTTGCCGCTGAGCGAGGTCTCGGTGGACTTCGATCCGGACAGCATCACGTCGTGGGCCCCGGGAGTCGACGTGGAGGGCCAGAACGGCGCCCGGACGTACTGGCTCACCAACGCCCACCCCCACCGGCAGAAGCAGGGCGCCTACCTCACGAAGACGTACGGCTACGACGATTCCGTCCCACGGACCGTCGACTCCATCCGTATCGGCCTGAACTCCGACCTCGACGGCAAGACCAGTGACGAGCAGCGGCTTCGGCTGCGCGAGTTCAACGTGCGCTGGCGCAGCTCCGACGCCCTTCGCCTGCACCCGGCGGCCGACGGCCGGCTGGCCATCGAGAACGCCACCGCACGCGACCTCGCCATCACCGTACGGCCGCCCCTGCTACCCGCGGGCTGGCGTGCGACCCTCGTCGGACGGCCGCCCCGGACACTCGCGGCACACGGCACGTACGAGGCACGCTGGCGGATCACGGCTCCCCGGGGGACCACGGGGCGTTCTCCCATCGCCTACGCCGTCGACGCCGGCGAGAACGGGCAGACCGTGACGGCCCGCTGCCTGGCCCTCCTCACGGCCGCCCTGGACGCCGAACCGCTCTGCTGAGCCTTTCCGCTCTGCTCATCGGTGCCCGAACGGTCGGCTCAGGACTCCGTCGGTTTCCCATGCAGGCGTACCGTGCTCAGGATCTTCATGATCGTCGAGTCCGGCAGCTCGTCCTTGACGCCTGTGGCGCCGACGAGGCTCCATGCGACGAAGCCGCCCGCGGAGTTCTTGAAGCCGAACGCGACGGCCTTGCCGTCGCTCGCGCACCTGCCTTTCTGAGGCGTGTTCCTGGACCGGGCCCACGCGATGCTGCCCTTGACGCCGGACCTGGTCGTGTACGGCTGCGCCGTCCTCTCGCGGACGATGCTCTTCCTGTCCGGCTGCGTATAACCGCCGTACACCCACAGGTCCGCCAGGCTCAGGGCGGCTTCTGCGGTGCTATTTGAGCCCTTTGAGCCCTTGGTGCCCGCCATCGCCAGACCGGTGCTGTCCATGCGCCCGTCCTTGTCGTCGTCGGACAGGCACCAGTTCTCCCGGAGGACCGCGGGAGCGCTCATGACGACGATGGTCTTGCCCCAGTTGTCGGGGTTGCTGTAATCGACCGTGCTGTCGTCGAAGCCAATCAGCATGCCCGGTGGCTTGACGTCCCAGTCCGGCGGTACATCGAAGGCCGTTCCCCACTTGGGGTTCACGACGACCTTCCAGCCCGGGACGGTCGGCCGCTCGGTCGCGGTGCCGTGCGGCTCGGGGGACGCCGGCGCCGAGGCTGTCGCGCTCTTCGAGGCAGTCGTCGGCGCTTTGGTGGTTCCGCCGCCGCCTCCGGTGCGGTCGTCCTGGGCGCCGCCCAGGAGCAGGAAGCCGCTCAGGCCGACGGCTGCGACCACGGTCGTGGCCGCAGCGACTGCGACCACCTTCGCCCGGTTTCCGCCGCCGGGCGGCTGCGGCCGCAGCGGCCGTTGGTACGGGTCCTGGCTGTGAAGGTCCCGCTCGTTACTGGGCGGTTGTCCTGACCACATGCCTGACAACCATAGTCCGGAGTCTTCCCACGGGTGCCGTCCCAGCGGTCGGGAAAGAGCCGGCGGCCCCGTCGGCAGACCGGTCACGGGCCTTGGTGAACCGCACGCAAGCAGCGCACGCCGACAGAGCCTGTTCACGCTACGGTTGTCCGGAGCCGCGCGCCACGGCTCGGGCCCTCGCGGGCGCGTGGGTGAGCCGGCGCCTCGACGCGGTGGCCGTACGGGAGCCGGCGCGGGCGGAGGGCGCGGCTGCCGGAGTGGCGGGGCGGGCTCGTGCGGGGAGGGAGTGAGCCGTGCTGAACCCACTCGAACTGCTCCTGGGCATCGTCCGCCTGGGGACGCGTACGGCAGCCAGGAGTCGGTCGCCGTACTGGACGTCCTGCACCAGGCCGACGGACTGCTGCTGGTGGTGGACGACCCCGCCGCGCACAGCGCCGCCGCGCACGCCGTCACCCGGGTCCTGCACGTCGTGGCAGCCCTGCCCGCGCGCCACCGTCCGCGCCGTCTCGCGCTGCTGCACACCCGTGCCGCACGGGGCGATGACACCGCCGTACGCGCCGGGCTGGAGGCGGCCGGCGGCGGCCATCTGCTGCGCGGCCTGGACGCCACCGGCATCCCGCTGCGCTGTGTCCCCGCCTCGGTTCTCGCGGGAACGCTGTGGTGGCTGGCCGGCGATGGATGGCTCCCGGGCCCCGACGCGAGCAGCACGCCACCGCCTGTGCGCCGTCCGGAGAACGCCCCGCTCCGCTTCCCCCGGCACCGCGTCGCCCGCCGCACCCTGCTACTCACCCACCTCGCCGGATACCTGGTGATACCACTGGTCCTGGTCCTCCTGGTGGTGGACGAGCTACCGTCGGACGCCGTCTTCGGCGTGCCCGGCGCGTACGACAAGTGGCGGCATCCGCTGCAGAGTTCGGTCCGTCAAGTCGACCTCATGGCCGCCACCACCCGGGACTGGCCCAAGCTCGGCGCCGGTTATTCGGCTCCGGGGCACCCGCCCTCCGCGGCGCTCCCGGGCCACACGGGGTACTGGTCGATCAAGGGCTCTCCGCGAGACTACAACTGGCCGCGCGTGGACTTCGGTCTTCCGCTGCCGCTGAGCGAGGTCACGGTGGACTTCGACCCGGACAGTGTCAAGCGGTTCTTCCCACCGAGCCTCAGCGTGGACGGCCAAGTCGGCGCCCGCACGGTCCCGGCTCCGTTCGAATACGCTCATTACAAGGACGAGGACGGTCAGTTCAGCGGCCTGGACTTCCCCTTCGCCAAGGCCGTCAACTCCCTTCGCATCGGCATCAGCCCTTTGGTGGAGGGCGGCGGCGAAAAGCAGTTCCGCATGCGCGAGTTGAACATCCGTTGGATCAGCTCGGACGCGCTGCGCCTGCACCCGGCGGACGGCGGCCGGCTCGGCATCGAGAACGCCACAGGGCGCTCTCTCGCCATCGACGTGCGGGCACCGCTGCTGCCCGCGGGCTGGCACGCCACCCTCGTCGGGCACCCGCCCCGGGTGCTCGGGGCGCACGACACGTACGAGGCCCGCTGGCGGATCACGGCGCCGCGGGGGACCCCGGGCCGGGCTCCGATCGCGTACGCCGCCGATGCCACCGAGGACGGTCACACGGTCACGTCACGCTGCCTGGCCCTGCTCACGGCGGCCGGCCGGACCTGGCCGCTCTGCTGACCGCATTACGGCCGCCAGCGTGGGCCTGCGAAGTCCTCCAGCGCAGCGGCGAGTTGGGGACCGACCTGCGGGGTCGTACCGAGCGACAGGACGAAGTACCAGCCTTCGCCCATCCGGGAGCGGCGTGGCGGGCGCGGAGCTGTGGGCAGCAGACGTACCTGGAGCGCGTAGAAGCGCAGGTCCCGGCCCCGGATGACGGCGCGGCGCGCGGTGATCTCCTCGATACCGTGCCACGCGTACGAGCGGCGTCTGCGCCCGATCACCGAGGTGATCGCGTCCGGAGTCAGCTCCAGCTCCACCGGCCGGCGCGGCAGGAGGAAGCCGACCACGGTGACCAGAACACCGACGAACGGCCAGAACACCACGAGCAGCCAGTTCACGGGCTCCTGCCATTGGCCGCTCACGGTGAAGCGGACGAGGAAGACGCCGGTGATGGGTCCCACCGCCGCCCAGTGCGCCAGCGGCAGCCTCCGGGACCGGCCACGGACGTGGTAGTTGCCCGCGGTCCGTTCCACCGTGAAGTCGCGGGAGTCCGCGAGTACGGGTACGCGCGGCTTCACGAAGACGGGCACGGCGCTTCCCCGCTGCTGGGCGCGGTGGGCGGCGAGATGCTCCTGGAGCCGCCGGTTACGGAAGCGGTAAGTGCCCCCGGACAACTGCAACAGGCCCGCCGTACGGGCGTCCCCGAGGAACCTCATCAGCGACCAGGGCACCCGTCCGGCCGCAGCCAGCGAGCACTTGGCGAGGATCCAGCGGCTCCACGGACTGAGCAGCACGAACGTCGCCGAGGC
The DNA here is from genome assembly GCF_042268025.1 of Streptomyces sp. NPDC056161. NCBI lineage: Bacteria > Bacillati > Actinomycetota > Actinomycetes > Kitasatosporales > Streptomycetaceae > Streptomyces > Streptomyces sp. NPDC056161. The sequence goes on along the minus strand of NZ_JBHJUV010000063.1, from coordinate 2,157 downwards.
GCCCGCCCAGGCGGCGATGGCCGGCCACCAGCTGCCCGACCCCTGTGCGTCGAACGCGGAGTCCGCCCCGGCACCGAGGCCGATCAGCGGGGCCACCAGCGTCAGCGTGGTGACGAGCGCGGCCTGTTCGCCGCGCAGGAGTTCGCCGGGGGTGGCTGCGTCGACGGTGTCGGCGGGAGCCGCGTACACGATCATGAGCAGCGCGGGCAGCACACCGCCGATCCCGAGTGTGATCAGAAGGAAGTCAGGCGTCACGAAGACGTACAGGACGAGGAGCAGGACGACCAGGGCGGGCCCGCCGGCGAGTGCCGCGAGGCGCGCCCGCGGGCCGACCCGCGCATGCCGGTCCACGGAGCGCAGGGCATGGATGAACAACAGCGGATTCACGCTGCGGCGTGGCTCGGCGAGCCGCTGGCCGAACCAGCCATAGGTCACGGTCCGCGCGAGGGCGGCGAAGATGACGCCGCCCGTCACGTCGTACGTCACGCCGAGATCGCCCAGCGGATCGCTCTCGGCGTAGCCGGACATGAGCGCCCTGATACCGACGGAGATCAGAATGCCGGTTGTGAGGAGCGCGGGCAGCGCCATCAGCCGGGGCAGCGGCGCCGCGTACAGCCGCCACCAGGCCAGCTCGGACTCCTCGCGGCGGCTCAGCAGCAGCGCGAGGTAAGACAGCCAGGCGCCGGCCCGATCGGCCTCCCAGGCACGGGGCGGGTGCAGACGGCCGGGGTTGGGCGGCCGGGCCGGAAACGCGGCGGGCACGATGCGATCGAGCAGATGTGCCTCGACCGCGTCCCGCTCCGGAAACCGCTTCCGGTCCGCCAACTCACCTGGATCGGCTGGATGTCGCTCGTACGCGCGACGCACCAGCCACACCATCAGCGGACTGGTCAGAGCCCACGCGACCGGCGCGGAGGGTTCCTTCCGAAGGGACTCCAGCAGAGGGGCCCAAGCAGCGGCGCGAGCCCGGGGCCGGGCCTGTCGCAGGTATTCCGCCACCTCGTCGGGGCGCAGCGGCAGCGATTCGATGACCGTGGCGTGCCGCAGCCCCTTGCCCTCCTGGTCGAGGTCGGCGTATTCGGCCGTGCGGGAGACCAGTACGACGTCCCCTTGACTGCCGAGGCCGGCGTTGAGGGCGTCGAGGACCTCGGCGCGGCGGTGTCCGGGCAGTTCGTCGAGGCCGTCGAGGACGGGCAGGACACGCCGCTCCCGTACGAGCCGACCGGCGGGATGGACGCCGTCCATGGGCGGCAGACCGGGGTGGTCCTGCCGCAGCCGGTCCACGAGCCACTCGGTCAGCGGTTGTCGCCGGGTGTCCCAGGACTCCAGCGACAGCACGAGCGGGATCGGCACGTCGTCCTCGCCCTGTGTGAGCCGCCGGGCCAGGAGTTCGAGGGTGAGCAGGACGGAGAGCACGGTCTTGCCGGACCCGGCGTTGCCCAGCACGACCAGCCGCCGTCGGGGCTGGAGCCTGAGGAAGGTCCCGGCGATGGTGTCGGCCCCGGAGCCCACGGGCACGTAGTCCCCTGCGGACGCGACTCGTCGGCTGGGCGTCCAGCGCACTGGCAGTGGCTCGGGATCGGTCATGTCCCATGCGTCGGCCTCGGCACGCCACCGGAACAGGAGACTCCGTGCGAGCCTGCGCTCGGCCGCGGCCAGCGGAGCGTCGTCATCGGGAGGCGGGCTCTCCATGCGCAGCGTCAGATTGAGATCGCCTTCGAGGATCCCGATCTGGATCAGATAATCGGCTGTGCAGTCGACCGCGGTGTTGGTGATGTGCGGCCCACCGCCGGAGTCCCTCGTCATGTATGTCTGCCCCCGTTGTCGGCCTTCCCACTGTACTCATCCGCCCTCGGCCGGGGCCCAGGAGCACATGCTCCGGTCCGGCCGGGCCCGCCGCGAACACGGCGCCGCGCCAGGGGACTTCAGCTGCCGCTCAGAATTCCGCTCGGGTCCCCGTGGCGGCGTAATGTGCCGAGGATCTTCATGATCGTCAGGTCCGGGAGCTCGCGTCATGGAGGGGATTCCACCCCATGTGGTGAGTGGTCAAGTAAAAGGACTTGGGCGCAGATCTTCTGTGGGTGCCTCGTTGGAGTGATTCGCAGGGGTTCGGAATGAGGCCGGTCGTGCCGACTTCTACCGTCGCCGGGGTCGAGC
>NZ_JBHJUV010000062.1:0-49849 GCF_042268025.1 Streptomyces sp. NPDC056161 | reverse complement strand
GGCCGGAACCGTGAAGTTCCGGCCACCCCGGCGGCACGTTTCTGCTGAGACGTCGGGCGACTCAGGCTTCTTCGTGGGTGGCCACGGCGCGGCGCGCGTCCGCGTCCAGGACGCCCCAGCTGATCAGCTGCTCGGTGAGGACCGAGGGCGACTGGTCGTAGATGACGGCGAGTGTGCGCAGATCGTCCTGGCGGATCGACAGCACCTTGCCGTTGTAGTCGCCGCGCTGCGACTGGATCGTCGCCGCGTAGCGCTGTAGCGGACCTGCCTTCTCGACCGGCACCGTGGCCAGTCGCTCCAGGTCCAGGACCAGCTTCGGCGGCGGCTCGGCGGCGCCGCCCGGGGTGGTGCCGGGCAGCAGTTCCTGCACCGGAACGCCGTAGAAGTCCGCCAGCTCCGCCAGGCGCTGCACGGTCACGGCACGGTCGCCGCGCTCGTACGAACCGACCACGACGGCCTTCCAGCGGCCCTGGGACTTCTCCTCGACACCGTGGAGGGAAAGGCCCTGCTGGGTGCGGATGGCCCGGAGCTTGGCCCCGAGCTGTTTGGCGTATTCGCTGGACATATAGCTCCCCGGACACTGTGTCGACGCGGCCGGCTGCGATTCCCGCCGCGCGGCTGGTAACTCACTGTGAGGTTACGCAGCGTGACACTTCTGCGTCAAGCCGAATGGTCCACACCGACTCATCCGTGGTAGACGCGACGCATTGGGCCAACCGGGTGATCGGAGGGGTCCAAACCACCTGCTACGGTGGATGGCGCAATTCCGGCGTCCTTTAAGGTCCGTCCCGTGAGGCGGAGAAGGAGGTCCGTTTCATATGGACACGCAAGCGTCCGATGCCCGGCCCGTGCTCGAAGGGCCCGACATCGCGCGGGTGTTGACCCGCATCGCCCACGAGATCGTCGAGCGCGCCAAGGGCGCCGACGACGTGGTGCTCCTCGGCATTCCGACCCGGGGCGTCTTCCTCGCCCAGCGGCTCGCCGCCAAACTGGAGCAGATCACCGACCGCCCGATGCCCACCGGGTCGCTCGACATCACCATGTACCGCGACGACCTGCGCATGCAGCCACCGCGCGCGCTGGCCCGCACGGACATCCCCGGCCAGGGTGTGGACGGCCGTCTCGTCGTCCTCGTCGACGACGTGCTGTTCTCCGGCCGCACCATCCGGGCCGCCCTCGACGCCCTGAACGACATCGGGCGCCCCCGCGCGGTCCAGCTCGCGGTCCTCGTCGACCGCGGCCACCGCGAGCTGCCCATCCGCGCCGACTACGTCGGCAAGAACCTCCCCACCTCGTTGCGGGAGACGGTCAAGGTCCAGCTCGCCGAGGAGGACGGCCGCGACACCGTCCTGCTCGGCGTCAAGCAGGCCACCCCGGGCGATCGTTAGCGCGCCGGCGCGCGGCCCGTGCCGTGCGCCGCGTCGCCATGCCCATGCCTGCCCATGCCTGCCCGGATTCTCCCGATACCTGAACTGCCTTACGGAGCCTGACAGATGCAGCGTCATCTCATCTCGGCCGCCGATCTCACCCGCGACGACGCCATCCTGATCCTCGACACCGCCGAGGAGATGGCCCGGGTCGCCGACCGGCCGATCAAGAAGCTGCCGACCCTGCGCGGACGCACGGTCGTCAACCTCTTCTTCGAGGACTCCACCCGCACCCGGATCTCCTTCGAGGCCGCCGAGAAGCGGTTGTCCGCCGATGTCATCAACTTCACCGCCAAGGGGTCGAGCGTCTCCAAGGGCGAGTCCCTGAAGGACACCGCCCAGACCCTGGAGGCGATGGGCGTCGACGCCGTCGTCATCCGGCACGGCGCCTCCGGCGCGCCCTACCGGCTCGCCAACTCCGGCTGGATCGACGCCGCCGTGATCAACGCCGGTGACGGCACCCACCAGCACCCCACCCAGGCGCTGCTCGACGCGTTCACCATGCGCCGCCGCCTGACCGGCCGGGACACCGGCCTCGGCCGCGACCTGGCCGGCCGGCACATCACGCTGGTCGGCGACGTCCTGCACAGCCGGGTCGCCCGCTCCAACGTCGACCTGCTGCACACCCTGGGCGCGGAAGTCACCCTGGTCGCCCCGCCGACCCTGCTGCCGGTCGGCGTCGGGGCATGGCCCTGCGAGGTGTCGTACGACCTCGACGCGACGCTGCCCAAGTCCGACGCCGTGATGATGCTGCGGGTGCAGCGGGAGCGGATGAACGCCGCCTTCTTCCCGACCGAGCGCGAGTACGCGCGGCGCTACGGCCTCGACGCCGACCGCATGGCGCGGATGCCGGAGCACGCCATCGTCATGCACCCCGGCCCGATGGTCCGCGGCATGGAGATCACCGCCGAGGTCGCCGACTCCGACCGCTGCACCGCCGTCGAGCAGGTCGCCAACGGGGTGTCGATCCGGATGGCCGTGCTGTACCTGCTGCTCGGCGGCAACGAGCCCGCCGTCACCCGGCACCACCCGTCCGACGAGCGCTCCGCGCACTCCCCTGCCGGACCCGCCGCCCACCACCCGTCCGACGTGCGCTCCGCACACCCGCCCACCGCGGCCGAGGAGAAGTGAGAACGATGAGCAAGATCCTGATCCGGGGGGCCGACGTGCTCGGCGGCGGACCGCGCGACGTCCTGATCGACGGCGGGACCGTCGCCGCCGTGGGCGCCGGGCTGGACGCCGACGGCGCCGACGAGGTCGTGGAGGCCGCCGGGAAAGTCCTGCTCCCGGGCCTGGTCGACCTGCACACCCATCTGCGGGAACCCGGCCGCGAGGACTCCGAGACCGTGCTGACCGGCACCCGCGCCGCCGCGTCCGGCGGCTACACTGCCGTGTTCGCCATGGCCAACACCTTCCCGGTCGCCGACACCGCGGGCGTCGTCGAGCAGGTCTACCGGCTCGGCCGGGAGCACGGCTACTGCGACGTGCAGCCGATCGGCGCCGTCACCGTCGGCCTGGAGGGCAGGCAGCTCGCCGAACTGGGCGCCATGCACGAGTCCGCCGCGGGCGTCACCGTCTTCTCCGACGACGGCAAGTGCGTCGACGACGCCGTGATCATGCGGCGCGCGCTGGAGTACGTGAAGGCGTTCGGCGGGGTCGTCGCGCAGCACGCGCAGGAGCCGCGGCTGACCGAGGGCGCCCAGATGAACGAGGGCGTCGTCTCCGCCGAGCTGGGCCTGGGCGGCTGGCCCGCGGTCGCCGAGGAGTCGGTCATCGCCCGGGACGTCCTGCTCGCCGAGCACGTCGGCTCCCGCGTCCACATCTGCCACCTGTCGACCGCCGGTTCCGTGGAGATCGTCCGCTGGGCCAAGTCCCGCGGCATCGCCGTCACCGCCGAGGTCACCCCGCACCACCTGCTGCTCACCGACGAACTGGTGCGTTCGTACGACCCGGTCTACAAGGTGAACCCGCCGCTGCGCACCGAGCGCGACGTGCTCGCCCTGCGCCAGGCGCTCGCCGACGGGACGATCGACATCGTCGCCACCGACCACGCCCCGCACCCGCACGAGGACAAGGACTGCGAGTGGGCCGCGGCCGCCATGGGCATGGTCGGCCTGGAGACCGCGTTGTCCGTGGTCCAGGAGACGATGGTGGAGACCGGCCTGCTGGACTGGGCGGGCGTCGCCGACCGCATGTCGTTCGCCCCGGCCCGGATCGGCCGGTCCGACGGCCACGGCCGTCCCGTCTCGGCAGGCGAGCCCGCCAACCTCACCCTCGTCGACACGGCATACCGTGGCCGGGTGGACCCCGCGGGATTCGCCTCGCGCAGCCGCAACACCCCGTACGAGGGGCGCGAGCTGCCGGGCCGTGTCACCCACACGTGGCTGCGGGGCAAGGCCACGCTCGTCGACGGGAAGCTCACGTGACACCTGCAACACTGCTCGCAGCCACCATCGCGCCCGCGCTCGCCACCGAGAAGAAGTCGGCCCAGGTCACCGACTGGGCCGGCCGGATCGGCTGGCTCGTCGGACTCGCCCTCTTCGTGGCGCTCGTGTACTGGCTGATGCGCGAGGGCTGGAAGTGGCGCGGCACGCTCCAGAGCGACCTGCCTCAGCTGCCGACCGCGCCGGAGAACCCCGGCCCGGCCGCACTGGCGCTGACCGGCCGCTACCACGGCTCCACCACCGCCGGGCAGTGGCTGGACCGCATCGTGGCCCGCGGCCTCGGCACCCGCAGCCGGGCCGAGCTGACCCTGACGGACGCGGGCCTGGACGTCGTACGTCCCGGAGCCGCCGACTTCTTCGTCCCCACCGCGGCGCTGCGTGCGGCGCGGCTCGACAAGGGCATCGCGGGCAAGGTCCTCACCGAGGGCGGCCTGCTCGTCGTTACCTGGGCACACGGCGACCGGTTGATCGACTCCGGTTTCCGCTCCGACCACGCCGCCGAACACGGTGAGTGGGTCGACGCCATCAATTCCATGATCAAGACACCCAGCAGGGAAGGCGCCGAACGATGACGACCTCCACACAGGGGAACACCTCACAGCGGAAAAAGGTGCTTCCCGCGGTTCTCGTCCTGGAGGACGGCCGGATCTTCCGCGGCCGCGCCTACGGGGCCGTGGGGGAGAGCTTCGGCGAGGCCGTGTTCTCCACCGGCATGACCGGCTACCAGGAGACCCTCACCGACCCGTCGTACGACCGCCAGATCGTCGTCGCGACCGCCCCGCAGATCGGCAACACCGGCTGGAACGACGAGGACGACGAGTCGGGCCGCATCTGGGTCGCCGGCTACGTCGTGCGCGACCCCGCGCGCGTGCCGTCCAACTGGCGTGCCACGCGCTCCCTGGACGACGAACTCGTCCGCCAGGGCGTCGTCGGCATCTCCGGCGTCGACACCCGCGCCCTCACCCGCCATCTGCGCGAACGCGGCTCCATGCGGGCCGGAGTCTTCTCCGGCGACTCGATCGCCCCCGAGGCGGACCTCCTCGCGCGCGTGCAGGCCCAGCCGCACATGAAGGGCGCGAGCCTCTACGAGGAGGTCGCGACCCCGGAGGCGTACGTCGTCCCGGCGATCGGCGAGAAACGGTTCACCGTCGCCGCCGTCGACCTCGGGATCAAGGGCATGACGCCGCACCGGATGGCCGAACGGGGCATCGAGGTGCACGTCCTGCCCGCGACCGCGACCCCCGAGGACGTGTACGCCGTCGCGCCGGACGGCGTCTTCTTCTCCAACGGCCCCGGTGACCCGGCGACGGCCGACGGCCCGGTCGCCCTCATGACCGCCGTTCTTGAACGGCGCACACCGCTGTTCGGCATCTGCTTCGGCAACCAGATCCTGGGCCGCGCCCTCGGCTTCGGCACCTACAAGCTCAAGTACGGCCACCGCGGCATCAACCAGCCGGTGCAGGACCGTACGACCGGGAAGGTCGAGGTCACCGCGCACAACCACGGGTTCGCCGTGGACGCGCCGCTCGACCGGGTCAGCGACACGCCGTTCGGCCGCGCCGAGGTCTCGCACGTCTGCCTCAACGACGATGTCGTGGAGGGGCTGCACCTGCTCGACCAGCCGGGATTCTCCGTCCAGTACCACCCCGAAGCGGCAGCGGGCCCGCACGATGCCGCCTACCTGTTCGACCGCTTCGTCTCCCTGATGGAGGGCCAGCGTGCCTAAGCGCACCGATATCCAGTCCGTCCTGGTCATCGGCTCCGGCCCGATCGTCATCGGCCAGGCCGCGGAGTTCGACTACTCCGGTACCCAGGCGTGCCGCGTCCTCAAGGCCGAGGGGCTGCGCGTCGTCCTCGTCAACTCCAACCCGGCGACGATCATGACCGACCCGGAGATCGCCGACGCCACCTACGTCGAGCCGATCACCCCGGAGTTCGTCGAGAAGATCATCGCCAAGGAGCGGCCGGACGCCCTGCTGCCCACCCTGGGCGGCCAGACGGCCCTCAACACGGCGATCTCACTGGACGAGAGCGGAGTCCTGGAGAAGTACGGCGTCGAGCTGATCGGCGCCAACGTGGCGGCCATCCACAAGGGCGAGGACCGCGACCTGTTCAAGGCGGTCGTGGCGGAGGTCCGGCGCAAGACCGGGCACGGCGAGTCCGCCCGCTCCGTGATCTGCCACTCCATGGACGAGGTGCTCGCGGGCGTCGAGACGCTCGGCGGCTACCCGGTCGTCGTCCGTCCGTCCTTCACCATGGGCGGCGCGGGCTCCGGCTTCGCCCACGACGAGGACGAACTGCGCCGCATCGCCGGCCAGGGCCTGACGCTCTCCCCGACCACCGAGGTGCTCCTGGAGGAGTCGATCCTCGGCTGGAAGGAGTACGAGCTGGAGCTGATGCGCGACAAGCACGACAACGTCGTGGTCGTCTGCTCCATCGAGAACTTCGACCCCATGGGCGTGCACACCGGCGACTCGATCACCGTCGCCCCGGCGATGACGCTGACCGACCGCGAGTACCAGATCCTGCGGGACATCGGCATCGCCGTGATCCGCGAGGTCGGCGTGGACACCGGCGGCTGCAACATCCAGTTCGCGGTGAACCCCGAGGACGGCCGGGTGATCGTCATCGAGATGAACCCGCGCGTGTCCCGGTCCTCGGCCCTCGCGTCCAAGGCGACCGGATTCCCGATCGCGAAGATTGCCGCGAAGCTCGCCGTCGGCTACACCCTCGACGAGATTCCCAACGACATCACGCGTGAGACGCCGGCGTCCTTCGAGCCGACCCTCGACTATGTCGTCGTCAAGGCCCCTCGATTCGCGTTCGAGAAGTTCCCGAGCGCCGACTCCACGCTGACCACGACCATGAAGTCGGTCGGCGAGGCCATGGCCATCGGCCGCAACTTCACCGAGGCGTTCCAGAAGGCGCTGCGCTCGCTGGAGAAGAAGGACAGCCAGTTCACCTTCGTCGGCGAGCCGGGCTCCGACGGCGACAAGGACGCGCTGCTGCGCGAGTCGGCCCGGCCCACCGACGGCCGGATCAACACCGTGATGCAGGCCATCCGCGCGGGCGCCACGCCCGAGGAGGTCTTCGAGCACACCAGGATCGACCCGTGGTTCGTCGACCAGCTGTTCCTGATCAAGGAGATCGCGGACGAGCTGGCCGCCGCCCCCGAGCTGACCGGTGACCTGCTGGCCGAGGCCAAGCGGCACGGCTTCTCCGACCAGCAGATCGCCGGGATCCGCGGGCTGCGCGAGGACGTCGTGCGCGAGGTGCGGCACGCCCTCGGCATCCGCCCGGTGTACAAGACCGTCGACACCTGCGCCGCCGAGTTCGCCGCGCGGACGCCGTACTTCTACTCCTCCTACGACGAGGAGACCGAGGTCGCTCCGCGCGAGAAGGCCGCGGTGATCATCCTGGGCTCCGGCCCCAACCGGATCGGCCAGGGCATCGAGTTCGACTACTCCTGCGTGCACGCGTCCTTCGCGCTGTCCGACGCCGGGTACGAGACCGTGATGGTCAACTGCAACCCGGAGACCGTCTCCACCGACTACGACACCTCCGACCGCCTCTACTTCGAGCCGCTGACCCTGGAGGACGTGCTGGAGATCGTCCACGCGGAGCAGCAGGCAGGACCGGTCGCGGGCGTCATCGTGCAGCTCGGCGGCCAGACGCCGCTGGGCCTCGCCCAGGCCCTGAAGGACAACGGCGTGCCGATCGTGGGCACTCCGCCCGAGGCGATCCACGCCGCGGAGGACCGCGGCGCCTTCGGCCGCGTCCTCGCCGAGGCCGGCCTGCCGGCCCCGAAGCACGGCACGGCGACCACCTTCGCCGAGGCCAAGGCCATCGCCGACGAGATCGGCTACCCGGTCCTGGTGCGGCCCTCCTACGTCCTCGGCGGACGCGGCATGGAGATCGTCTACGACGAGACGCGCCTCGCCTCCTACATCGCCGAGTCCACCGAGATCAGCCCCTCCCGGCCGGTGCTCGTCGACCGGTTCCTCGACGACGCCATCGAGATCGACGTGGACGCGCTCTACGACGGCGAGGAGCTGTACCTCGGCGGCGTCATGGAGCACATCGAGGAGGCCGGCATCCACTCCGGCGACTCGGCGTGCGCGCTGCCCCCGATCACGCTCGGCGGCTTCGACATCAAGCGCCTGCGCGCCTCGACCGAGGCCATCGCGCGGGGCGTCGGCGTGCGCGGCCTGATCAACATCCAGTTCGCGCTGGCGGGCGACATCCTGTACGTCCTTGAGGCCAACCCGCGCGCCTCCCGCACGGTCCCCTTCACCTCGAAGGCGACCGCCGTGCCGCTGGCCAAGGCCGCCGCCCGGATCTCCCTCGGCGCGAGGGTCGCCGACCTGCGCGCCGAGGGGCTGCTCCCGGCCCGCGGCGACGGCGGCGAGATGCCGCTGGACGCGCCGATCTCCGTCAAGGAGGCCGTCATGCCCTGGTCGCGCTTCAGGGACGTCCGCGGCCGGGGCGTGGACACCGTGCTCGGCCCGGAGATGCGCTCCACCGGCGAGGTCATGGGCATCGACTCCGTCTTCGGCACGGCGTACGCCAAGTCCCAGGCGGGCGCGTACGGGCCGCTGCCGACGAAGGGCCGCGCCTTCATCTCGGTCGCCAACCGCGACAAGCGCTCCATGATCTTCCCGGCGCGGGAACTGGTCGCCCACGGCTTCGAACTGCTCGCCACCTCCGGCACCGCCGAGGTCCTCAGGCGCAACGGCATCAACGCCACGGTCGTGCGCAAGCAGTCCGAGGGCACCGGCCCGAACGGCGAGAAGACCATCGTCCAGCTCGTGCACGACGGCGAGGTCGACCTCATCGTCAACACCCCGTACGGCACCGGCGGCCGTCTCGACGGCTACGAGATCCGTACGGCCGCGGTGGCCCGCTCGGTGCCCTGCCTGACCACGGTGCAGGCGCTCGCCGCGGCGGTCCAGGGCATCGACGCGCTCACCCACGGCGACGTGGGCGTCCGCTCGCTCCAGGAACACGCGCGGCACCTGACCGCGGCCCGCGACTAGCGGCCCCCAGGGGGACACCGGAAACGGTGTCCCCCTCTTCGTCGGGCTCACCCAGAGGACACTGACATGTACAAACTTTTCTTCCGCCTGGTCTTCTCGCGGATGGACCCGGAACAGGCGCACCGGCTCGCCTTCCGCTGGATCCGCCGCGCCGCCCGCATCCCGGTGCTGCGCACCTTCCTCGCCGCCGCCCTCGCACCCCGCCACAAGGAGCTGCGCACCGAGGCGTTCGGGCTGCGCATGCACGGCCCCTTCGGGCTCGCCGCCGGCTTCGACAAGAACGCCGTCGGTGTCGACGGCATGGCGATGCTGGGCTTCGACCACGTCGAGATCGGCACGGTGACCGGCGAGGCGCAGCCCGGCAACCCGAAGAAGCGGCTGTTCCGGCTGGTCCCCGACCGGGCGCTGATCAACCGCATGGGCTTCAACAACGAGGGCTCGCTCGCCGTCGCCGCCCGGCTCGCCGCACGCGAGCCCGTCTTCCGCACCGTGGTGGGCGTCAACATCGGCAAGACCAAGACCGTTCCCGAGGGGGACGCGGTCGCCGACTACGTGAAGTCGGCCGAACGACTCGCCCCGTACGCCGACTACCTGGTCGTGAACGTGTCGTCGCCCAACACACCGGGGCTGCGCGACCTACAGGCCACCGCGGCGCTGCGCCCCCTGCTGACCGCGGTCCGCGCCGCCGCCGACCGCGCCCTGCCCGGCCGCCGCGTGCCGCTCCTGGTGAAGATCGCGCCCGACCTCGCCGACGAGGACGTCGACGCCGTCGCCGACCTCGCCGTGGAGCTGGGCCTGGACGGCATCATCGCCACCAACACCACCATCGCGCGCGACGGCCTCGGCCTGGTCTCCGCCCCCGCGACCGTCGGGGAGAGGGGCGGACTCTCCGGCGCGCCCCTGAAAACGCGCTCCCTGGAGGTGCTGCGGCGCCTCTACGCGCGCGTGGGCGACCGGATCACCCTGGTGGGCGTGGGCGGCATCGAGGACGCCGAGGACGCCTGGCAGCGCATCCTGGCGGGCGCCACCCTGGTCCAGGGCTACAGCGCCTTCATCTACGAGGGCCCCTTCTGGGCCCGCGCGATCCACAAGGGCCTCGCCGCCCGCTTGGGCACCAGCCCGTACGCCACCCTCGCCGACGCGGTCGGCGCCGATGTGAAGAAGGCAGGCAGGACCGTATGAGCGCCCCCCGCACTTCATCCGGGCCCGCCGGGTCCGAGCGTTCCTCCGCGGAACCCTTCGGGGCCCGCCTGCGCCGCGCCATGGACGAGCGGGGCCCGCTGTGCGTGGGCATCGACCCGCACGCCTCCCTGCTGGCCGAGTGGGGCCTGAACGACGACGTCGCCGGCCTGGAGCGGTTCAGCCGCACGGTCGTCGAGGCGGTGGCCGGCCGGGTGGCCGTCCTCAAGCCGCAGAGCGCGTTCTTCGAGCGCTTCGGCTCGCGCGGGATCGCCGTCCTGGAGAAGTCGGTCCAGGAGGCGCGCGCGGCCGGTGCCCTGGTCGTCATGGACGCCAAGCGCGGCGACATCGGCTCGACCATGGCCGGCTACGCCGAGGCGTTCCTGCACCCGGACGCCCCGCTGTTCTCGGACGCCCTGACCGTCTCGCCCTACCTCGGCTACGGCTCGCTCGGCCCCGCCCTGGCCCTGGCGCGGGAGAGCGGCACGGGCGTCTTCGTGCTGGCGCTGACCTCCAATCCGGAGGGCGGCGAGGTGCAGCACGCGGTGCGTCCCGACGGCCGGACCGTCGGTGCGACGATGCTGGCGCACCTGGCGGCGGAGAACGCCGGCCGGACGCCTCTGGGCTCGTTCGGCGCGGTCGTGGGCGCCACGCTCGGCGACCTGTCGGCATACGACCTCGACATCAACGGTCCGCTCCTCGCGCCCGGCATCGGAGCCCAGGGGGCGACCCCGGCCGACCTTCCCGGACTTTTCGGGAAAGCCGTGCGCAATGTGGTCCCGCACGTCAGCCGGAGTGTTCTGCGTCACGGTCCCGAGCCCAGGGCGCTGCGGGCCGCCGCGGAACGTTTCGCGGAGGAGATCCGGGCCTGCGTGACGGCCGGCTGAGTCCTCCGAGGGGTGTCCGGACGGCGGCGCGGCGACGCCTTGAGTCTGGATACATTCTCAAATCCGGGGCAGTATGTCTGAAATGTCCGACCTGATGGAGGCTGACCAGGACTTTTCCGCTGTTCTCGCTGACTCTGGCGGACTTGCCCGCTAGTCTCCGAGCAGTGGGGGCACCTCCCACGCCCTTCAAGGCAGTGGGGGAGAGCGGGCCAGCGTGTTGCTCGTGGCTCCCCAGGTGTGGGGCGACTAGGTTCCTCACCGGTCCGTATCCGAATAGTTCGACATCCGAGGTGACGTAGGCGTGGCTCTTCCGCCCCTTACCCCTGAACAGCGCGCAGCCGCGCTCGAAAAGGCCGCCGCGGCTCGCCGGGAGCGGGCCGAGGTCAAGAATCGACTCAAGCACTCCGGCGCCTCGCTTCACGAGGTCATCAAGCAGGGCCAGGAGAACGAGGTCATCGGCAAGATGAAGGTCTCCGCCCTGCTTGAGTCCCTGCCGGGCGTGGGCAAGGTCCGCGCCAAGCAGATCATGGAGCGTCTCGGCATCTCCGAGAGCCGCCGTGTACGTGGCCTCGGCTCCAACCAGATCGCCTCCTTGGAGCGCGAGTTCGGCAGCACCGGTTCCTGAGCCCGGGTACTCCGGGAAGGGAGTCCCGGGCACTCCGGGATTGCTGGAATAATTGCTGCATGAGTGAACGTCCGCGGCTGACCGTGCTCTCCGGCCCCTCCGGGGTCGGCAAGAGCACGGTCGTCGCCCATATGCGCAAGGAACACCCCGAGGTCTGGCTCTCGGTGTCGGCGACCACCCGCAGGCCCCGCCCCGGCGAGCGGCATGGCGTCCACTACTTCTTCGTCACCGACGAGGAGATGGACAAGCTGATCGCCAACGGCGAGCTGCTGGAGTGGGCCGAATTCGCCGGCAACCGCTACGGCACGCCGCGTACGGCCGTGCTGGACCGCCTGGAGGCGGGCGAGCCCGTCCTCCTGGAGATCGACCTCCAGGGCGCCCGGCAGGTCCGTGAGTCCATGCCGGAGGCCCAACTGGTGTTCCTGGCTCCGCCCACCTGGGAGGAGCTGGTGCGCAGGCTCACCGGCCGTGGCACCGAGCCTCCCGAGGTGATCGAGTGCCGTCTGGAGGCGGCCAGGACCGAGCTGGCCGCCGAGCCGGAGTTCGACCTGACCTTGGTCAACACCTCCGTCGAGGATGTGTCGGGCGAGCTGCTAGCCTTGATGGACGTTGTGTGATTGTGTCTGATCTTTTCCCATCTTTCGGAAGGTAGAGCGTGTCCTCTTCCATCACCGCGCCCGAGGGCATCATCAACCCGCCGATCGACGAGCTGCTTGAGGCCACCGACTCGAAGTACAGTCTCGTGATCTACGCGGCCAAGCGTGCCCGTCAGATCAACGCGTACTACTCGCAGCTCGGCGAGGGCCTGCTTGAGTACGTCGGTCCGCTCGTCGACACCCACGTCCACGAGAAGCCGCTCTCGATCGCCCTGCGCGAGATCAACGCGGGTCTGCTGACCTCCGAGGCCATCGAAGGTCCCGCGCAGTAACGACGCGCGGCAGCACCTGATCCGCGCGGTAGTACATCGCGGTCATACATTCGGACTGCGGTCGACTTGTCCACAGGCCCGTCAGCACGAGCTGTCGGGCCTGTGGTGTGCTCGGGGGAGCGGGGCGGGCGCCGCGCCGTGGTGCAGCATGGGCATGGAGTACGGGTTTCCGAGTCCGGGGAGAGACGGTGGACAAGCCGAAGGTCGTTCTGGGGGTCAGCGGGGGCATCGCCGCCTACAAGGCATGTGAGCTGCTGCGCAGATTCACCGAGTCGGGGCACGACGTGCGTGTCGTCCCCACCGCCGCCGCGCTGCACTTCGTCGGCGCCGCCACCTGGTCCGCGCTGTCCGGCAACCCCGTCTCCACCGAGGTCTGGGACGACGCCCACGAGGTCCCGCACGTCCGGATCGGCCAGCACGCCGACCTCGTCGTCGTGGCCCCCGCCACCGCCGACACGCTCGCCAGGGCCGCCCACGGCCTTGCCGACGATCTGCTGACCAACACGCTCCTGACGGCGCGCTGTCCGGTCGTCTTCGCCCCGGCCATGCACACCGAGATGTGGGAGCACCCGGCCACCCAGGAGAACGTGGCGACGCTGCGCCGCCGGGGCGCCGTCGTCATCGAGCCCGCGGTGGGGCGGCTGACCGGCGTCGACACCGGCAAGGGCCGGCTGCCCGACCCCGATGAGATCTTCGAGGTCTGCCGGCGCGTGCTGGCCCGCGGGGTCACCGAGCCCGACCTGAAGGGGCGGCACGTCGTCGTTTCCGCCGGCGGCACCCGCGAGCCGCTCGACCCGGTCCGCTTCCTCGGCAACCGCTCCTCGGGCAAGCAGGGCTACGCCCTCGCGCGCACGGCCGCCGCGCGGGGCGCCCGGGTGACCCTGGTCGCCGCGAACACCGGACTGCCCGACCCGGCCGGCGTGGACGTCGTCCCGGTCGGCACGGCGGTCCAACTGCGCGAGGCGGTGCTCAAGGCCGCCGCCGACGCCGACGCGGTGGTGATGGCCGCCGCCGTGGCCGACTTCCGTCCGGCCGCCTACGCGACCGGGAAGATCAAGAAGAAGGACGGCCAGGAGCCCGAGCCCGTCGCGTTGGTACGGAATCCGGACATTCTCGCGGAGATCTCGGCCGACCGGGCGCGGCCCGGACAGGTGATCGTCGGCTTCGCCGCCGAGACCGACGACGTCCTCGCCAACGGCCGGGCGAAGCTGACACGCAAGGGGTGCGACTTCCTCGTGGTGAACGAGGTGGGGGAGGGGAAGACGTTCGGTTCCGAGGACAACGAGGCCGTGGTATTGGGCGCCGACGGCAGCGAGACCCCGGTGCCGCACGGCCCCAAGGAGGCTCTCGCCGAGATCGTCTGGGATCTGGTACGGGACCGTTTGGGCTGATTTGTTTCAGCCGTTCGACAGTTTCCCTCAGCACGACATTCTCCCGGGGGGCCTCTGGCCAATGCGGCACGGCATTGGGCAGAATGCCCGTGCCGCAGGTCACAGCGTTCCCAACCGGCGAGACTGCTGGGCCCGCGGCGAAGTGCGACCGATAAACTGTGTTGCGGATGTCGCCGGGCGCAGCTCCCCGTGCCGTCCGCCAATGATCAGCCAGCAGCCGCTGCAACCCCAGGGAGCGTTGTGTCCCGTCGCCTGTTCACCTCGGAGTCCGTGACCGAGGGTCACCCCGACAAGATCGCTGACCAGATCAGCGACACCATTCTCGACGCGCTTCTGCGTGAGGACCCGACCTCCCGGGTCGCCGTGGAGACGCTGATCACGACCGGCCTGGTGCATGTGGCCGGCGAGGTCACGACCAAGGCGTACGCGGACATCGCGACCCTGGTCCGGGGCACCATCCTCGGAATCGGCTACGACTCCTCGAAAAAGGGCTTCGACGGCGCCTCCTGCGGCGTGTCGGTGTCGATCGGCGCGCAATCCCCGGACATCGCCCAAGGCGTGGACACGGCGTACGAGTCACGGGTCGACAGCGGCGCGGCGGCCGGCGACAAGGACGATCTGGACAAGCAGGGCGCGGGCGACCAGGGTCTGATGTTCGGGTACGCGACGGACGAGACGCCGACGCTGATGCCGCTGCCGATCTTCCTGGCCCACCGGCTGTCCAACCGGCTGTCCGAGGTCCGCAAGAACGGCACCATCCCCTACCTCCGCCCGGACGGCAAGACGCAGGTCACCATCGAGTACGACGGCGACAAGGCGGTCCGTCTCGACACCGTGGTCGTCTCCAGCCAGCACGCCTCGGACATCGACCTGGAGTCCCTGCTGGCGCCCGACATCCGGGAATTCGTCGTCGAGCCGGAGCTGAAGGCGCTGCTCGACGAGGGCATCAAGCTGGAGACCGAGGGCTACCGCCTGCTGGTCAACCCCACCGGCCGGTTCGAGATCGGCGGCCCGATGGGTGACGCCGGTCTCACCGGCCGCAAGATCATCATCGACACCTACGGCGGCATGGCCCGCCACGGCGGCGGTGCCTTCTCCGGCAAGGACCCGTCCAAGGTGGACCGCTCGGCTGCCTACGCGATGCGCTGGGTCGCCAAGAACGTGGTCGCGGCGGGCCTCGCCTCGCGCTGCGAGGTCCAGGTCGCGTACGCCATCGGCAAGGCCGAGCCGGTCGGCCTGTTCGTGGAGACCTTCGGCACCCACAAGGTCGAGCCCGAGCGGATCGAGAAGGCGATCGACGAGGTCTTCGACCTCCGCCCGGCCGCCATCATCCGCGACCTCGACCTGCTCCGCCCGATCTACGCCCAGACCGCGGCCTACGGCCACTTCGGCCGCGAACTGCCGGACTTCACCTGGGAGCGCAGGGACCGCGTGGACGCCCTGCGTGCGGCCGTGGGCCTGTAGCTTCGGCGTACGACCGCCGCCGGGGCCCGGTCTCCTTCGGGGAGCCGGGCCCCGGCACGTCTTCGGTCACCCGACCGGCCCGAACCGGATGCGGCGGCGAGCGCGGCCGACCTCCACGATCGTGACCGTCGACTCCCGCCCCTGTCGGACCGGACCAGGGCGACATCGGACCGGACCAGGGCGACGGCCGGGCGGCGGCGGTTGTCGGTGGCGTTTGGTAAGAATGCAAGCGTGAGCAGCGAGAACGACGGTCGTGACGGTGGTGCTGAGGGTGCGCCGCCCAAGCAGCTCGCGCTCATTCGGGAGAGTGTGCGCGGTGCCAGGGCACCGCGGGCCAAGCCGCGGACCTGGCGGGGGGCCGCGCTGGCGAAGGAACTGCCGGTCGCCCGGGTGCTGGTCGACAAGGGTGTGCTCCATCTCGACCGCTACTTCGACTACGCCGTGCCCGAGGAACTGGACGAGCAGGCTCAGCCCGGGGTGCGGGTGCGGGTGCGGTTCGGGGCCGGACGGCACCGGGTGCGGGAAGGGCGCCGGGAGGGCGGTGGCCTCATCGGCGGGTTCCTCGTCGAGCGGCTGGCCGAGTCCGACTACTCCGGGCCGCTGGCCGCGCTGGCCCAGGTGGTGTCACCGGAACCGGTGCTGAGCGAGGAACTGCTGGGGCTCGCGCGAGCCGTCGCCGACCGCTACGCGGGGAGCCTCGCCGATGTGCTCCAACTGGCCGTGCCGCCGCGCAGCGCGCGCGCCGAGCGGCGGCCGTCGCCCGCGCCGTCGCCGCCGCCGGCGCCCCCCGAGCCCGGGTCCTGGGCGCGGTACGAACGAGGGGCGGCCTTCATCGAATCGCTGGCCTCGGGAGGCGTGCCGCGCGCGGTGTGGAACGCGCTGCCCGGCCCCCGGTGGAACGAGGAGCTGGCCCGCGCCGTGGCCGCCACGCTCGCCTCGGGGCGCGGTGCGCTCGTCGTCGTACCGGACGGCCGCGCCGCCGCCCGGGTCGATGCCGCGCTCACCGAGCTGCTCGGCCCGGGGCGGCATGCCCTGCTCACCGCCGACGCCGGGCCGGAGAAGCGCTACGGGCAGTGGCTGGCCGTGCGCCGGGGCGCCGTACGGGCCGTCGTCGGGACGCGGGCCGCCATGTTCGCGCCCGTGTGGAATCTGGGACTCGTCGCCATCTGGGACGACGGGGACGACAACCACAGCGAGCAGCACGCCCCGCTGCCGCACGCCCGGGATGTGCTCCTGCTGCGCGCCACCCTGGACAAGTGCGCCTTCCTGCTGGGCAGCCGGAGCTGCACCGTGGAGGCCGCGCAGCTGGTGGAGACCGGCTGGGCGCGGCCCCTGGTCGCGAGCAGGGAGCGGGTGCGGCGGTCCGCACCGCTGGTGCGGACGGTGGGCGACGGCGACCTGGCACGGGACGAGGCCGCCCGCGCGGCCAGGCTGCCGACGCTGGCCTGGCAGGTGGTCCGGGACGGGCTGCGGCACGGGCCGGTGCTCGTGCAGGTGCCCCGCCGCGGATACGTGCCGCGCCTGGCCTGCGCGACCTGCCGAGCGCCTGCCCGCTGCCGGCACTGCTTCGGGCCGTTGGAGGCCCACGACGCGGGAGCGCTGCGCTGCGGCTGGTGCGGTCGTGAGGAGAGCGCGTGGCACTGCCCGGAGTGCGGGTCGCTGCGGCTGCGCGCACAGGTCGTGGGGGCGCGGCGGACCGCTGAGGAACTGGGGCGGGCCTTCCCCGCGGTACCGGTGCGGACCTCGGGGCGCGAACAGGTGCTGGACACGGTGCCGGAGACGCCCGCGCTGGTCGTGAGCACCCCGGGAGCCGAGCCGGTCGCCGAGGGCGGCTACGCGGCGGCGCTGCTCCTCGACGGCTGGGCCATGCTGGGCCGCCCCGACCTGCGGGCCGGTGAGGACGCGCTGCGCCGATGGCTCGGGGCCGCCGCGCTGGTCCGTTCGCAGGGCGAGGGCGGGACGGTGGTGGTCGTCGCCGAGCCGACGCTGCGGCCCGTGCAGGCACTGGTGCGGTGGGACCCGGTCGGGCACGCCGTGCGTGAGCTGGCCGAGCGGGCGGAGCTGGGGTTCCCCCCGGTGTCCCGGATGGCGGCCGTGTCGGGGTCGGTACAGGCCGTCGCCGGTTTTCTCGCGGAGGTCGAGCTTCCGCCGGATGCCGAGGTGTTGGGGCCGGTGCCACTGCCGGTCACGCCGCCCGGGAGGCCGCGGCGGGCCGGGGGGCCGCCGCCGGGCGAGCAGTGGGAGCGTGCGCTGGTGCGGGTGCCGCCGGGCAGCGGGGCCGCACTCGCGACCGCGTTGAAGGCTGCGCAGGCCGCACGGATGGTGCGGGGCGGCGAGGAGGCGGTGCGTGTCCGGATCGATCCGCCGGACATCGGGTGACGGGGCCTCGCCGGTGCCCAGCCCCCTGCCCGTGCTCCTGCCGCTGCTCCTCCTTGCGCCTCCGCCTCTGCCTGTCCGGCGCCTGTCTGGCTGGGCGCGCCGGGAGCCGGGTGATCGGGCCTCCGGTTGCCGGTCCGTGGCGGGGCGCGCGGTGATCGGGCCGTAGGCGCGGCCCCAGGCGTTCGTCAGGGGTCGACGCCCGTGGTTTCGTACGGTCGTTGACGGAGCCGAGGTGTGGGGGCGCGCCATGGCCCTCAGGGGCAGCCGCCCTCCCGGACGTGCCGGGAGGGCGGGGCAGGAGCGGGTCAGCCGTTGCGAGGGGCCGGGAAGGCCGTCGGACGGACTTCGTCCCGGAGCGTGGGGCTGCCCGCCGTCGGCTGGGTCGGCATCGAACGGGCCGCGGGGACCGTCGGAACCGTGGGAAGTCCGGTGTTCACGTTCATCGTGCGGGTGCCCGACGGCTCCGGCGTGCGCTCGGCCTCCGCGGCGGCCTGGGCCGCGGCGCGGCGGGCGCCGTAACGACGGTGCACCGCCTGCTTGGTGACGCCGAGGGCCGAGCCCACCGCGTCCCACGAGAAGCCGAGCGAGCGGTCGAAATCCACGGCGGCCGTGACCAGGGTCTCGACACTGTCCCGGAGTTCCTGGGCGAGACGGACGGTCGGGGCGGGGGCGCGTCCGTAGACTACGAAGCCCGTGGAGGGGCCGGAGCGGCGCGGGCGGTAGACGTTGCCCAGTTGGGCGGTGAGCGTACGCAGTGCGTCCACCTGCCGGCGGACCCGCTCGATGTCCCGCACCAGCAAGTGCAGGCTGGCCCGGGCCTGGGCGTCGTGGGTTGCGTGGTCGGCCATGAACAAGCCTCTCGAACCGGCGTTGAAAGGAATCGGGCCGCGTCGGCGGCCCGTTGTGGTCAACTCTTTCTTGACCAACGCGTGTGCGCTCCGCTGGTCACGCGGTGGGGGCGTACGGGCATATGCGTACGCCCATCTCCTGCTCGCGCACCACCCGTGTCCCGCCGGGTGGCCCGGTCGCCGGCGGGCAGTGGCTGGCGGCTGGCGGTTCGCAGATGGCGACTGGCAGGTGGCAGGTGGCAGGTGGCAGGTGGCAGGTGGCCGACGGGCGGCGGGTGGAGGGCGGCAGGTCGCGGAGCCGGACGAGCCTTCGGAGGGCGGGCGCACAGCGGAGTGGGACGAGGAGTGGGACGAACCGTGGGATGACCGCCGTCCGCACCTCCTCCCTTCCCTTCCCGAGTGGGCGGGCCCTCGTCGTACACCTCGTCATAGACTGGTGCGCTGCCCGTCCGACCCCGCCCGAGAGGCCCCCACCCGCCCATGAAGCTCGTCTTCGCCGGTACCCCCGAAGTCGCCGTTCCCGCCCTGGACGCCCTCATCGCCTCCGGGCGGCACGAGGTGGCCGCCGTCGTCACGCGGCCCGACGCGCCGGCCGGCCGCGGGCGCCGGCTGGTCGCGTCTCCCGTGGCCGAGCGGGCGGAGGAGGCCGGGATCGAGGTGCTGAAGCCGTTGAAGCCGCGGGACCCCGAGTTCCTTGAGCGGCTCGGGGAGATCGCCCCCGACTGTTGTCCCGTCGTCGCCTACGGGGCGCTGCTGCCGCGCGTGGCCCTCGACGTCCCCGCCCACGGCTGGGTCAACCTGCACTTCTCGCTGCTGCCCGCGTGGCGCGGCGCCGCGCCCGTGCAGCACGCCCTCATGGCGGGGGACGAGATCACGGGCGCCTCGACCTTCCTGATCGAGGAGGGGCTGGACTCGGGCCCCGTGTACGGGACGGTCACCGAGGAGGTCCGGCCCACCGACACCAGCGGCGACCTGCTCACCAGGCTCGCCCTCGCCGGGGCCGGGCTGCTCGTCGCGACCATGGACGGCATCGCGGACGGCACGCTGAAGGCCGTACCGCAGCCGGTGGACGGCGTCACCGTCGCGCCGAAGATCACCGTCGAGGACGCCCGTCTGGACTGGGCCGCCCCGGCGCTGCGGGTCGACCGGGTGGTGCGCGGCTGCACCCCGGCCCCGGGCGCCTGGACCACTTTCCGCGGGGAGCGGCTCAAGGTCATCCAGGTCACCCCCGCGCCCGAACGCACCGACCTCGCCCCGGGGCAGCCGTCGGTCGGGAAGAACAGCGTGCACGTGGGCACCGGCTCGCACGCCGTCGAACTGCTCTGGGTGCAGGCCCAGGGCAAGAAGCCGATGCGGGCGGCGGACTGGGCGCGCGGTGTGCGGGTCGCGGACGGTGAGACCCTGGGCGGCTGAGTCCCGCCCGGCGCCGGGGACGGCGGCATTCCGACGTAGGCTGGGAAAGCAGCCCTTCCAGCACCGGAGCACCTTTTCGTGAGCGAGCAGTCCCGTCGTCCCCGCAAGCCCGCCAAGCCCTACCGCCGCCCGCACAGGGACCCCGTGCGCATCCTCGCCTTCGACGCCCTGCGGGCCGTGGACGAGCGGGACGCGTACGCCAACCTCGTACTGCCGCCGCTGTTGCGCAAGGCGCGGGAGAAGGGCGACTTCGACGGCCGGGACGCCGCCCTCGCCACCGAACTGGTCTACGGGACGCTGCGCCGCCAGGGCACCTACGACGCGATCATCGCCTCCTGTGTCGACCGGCCGCTGCGCGAGGTCGACCCGCCGGTGCTGGACGTGCTCAGCCTCGGCGTGCACCAACTGCTCGGTACGCGGATCCCGACGCACGCCGCGGTGTCCGCCTCCGTCGAACTGGGCCGGGCGGTGCTCGGCGACGGCCGGGCCAAGTTCGTCAACGCCGTGCTGCGGAAGGTGGCGCAGGACGATCTCGACGGCTGGCTGGCCAAGGTCGCGCCGTCCTACGACGAGGACCCCGAGGACCATCTCGCCGTGGTGCACTCGCACCCCCGCTGGGTCGTCTCCGCGCTGTGGGACTCGCTCGGCGGCGGCCGGGCCGGGATCGAGGACCTGCTGGCGGCGGACAACGAGCGCCCGGAGGTGACCCTCGTCGCCCGGCCGGGCCGCTCCGGCCGCGAGGAACTGCTCCGTGAGGACGCCGCCGTGCCGGGCCGCTGGTCGCCGTATGCGGTACGGCTCACCGAGGGCGGGGAACCGGGCGCCATCGCCGCCGTGCGGGAGGGCCGGGCCGGCGTGCAGGACGAGGGCAGCCAACTGGTCGCCCTCGCCCTCGCGAGCGCGCCGCTGGACGGGCCGGACGAGAAGTGGCTCGACGGGTGCGCGGGACCCGGCGGCAAGGCCGCGCTGCTCGGGGCGCTGGCCGCCGAGCGCGGAGCCGTCCTGCTGGCCGCCGAGAAGCAGCCGCACCGCGCCGGTCTGGTGGCCAACGCACTGGACGGCAACCCGGGGCCCTGGCAGGTCGTCACCGCGGACGGGACCCGGCCGCCGTGGCGGCCCGGCACCTTCGACCGGGTCCTGGTGGACGTGCCGTGCACCGGGCTCGGCGCGCTGCGCAGACGGCCCGAGGCCCGCTGGCGGCGACGGCCGGAGGACCTGGAGAACTTCGCACCGCTGCAACGCGCCCTGCTGCGCACCGCGCTCGATTCGGTGCGGGTGGGCGGCGTCGTCGGCTACGCGACCTGCTCGCCGCACCTCGCCGAGACCCGGGCGGTCGTCGACGATGTGCTCAAACAGCGCTCGCACAGCGAACTCGTCGACGCCCGTCCGCTGCTGTCCCAGGTTCCCGCGCTCGGCGACGGCCCCGACATCCAGCTGTGGCCGCACCTGCACGGCACCGACGCCATGTACCTGGCGCTGATCCGCCGGACCGGCTGACCGGGCCGCCGGGTTCCTGGTCCGCCGGTCTCCTGGTCCGCCGGTTCGCCGTCCGGCTGCTGGTCGGCCGGTCCGAACGCGGCGGCGGACGGCCCCCACGGGAGGCACTGCCACCGCTTCACCGCAATCGGATCCACCGCAATCGGATCCACGGCAATCGGATCCACCGCAATCGGATCCGGGCGAACCGCGTCGAGTGGGCCGGACCGGGCGGAGGCCGATCGAAGACACTGGGTCGGAGCCCCGGACCGGGTCCGGGGCTCCGACCGGGGGCTACCGGGGCTACCGAGGGCTCCGCGGCACGGCCGCCGCCGTACCGGCCGCCCTTCGTGCCCGGGGCGAGGGACCCGGCCCGGACGTGGCAGGCTTGGGGGCATGGCCGTGCAGATCAACCCCAGCATCCTGTCCGCCGACTTCGCCCGCCTCGCGGACGAGGCGAAGGCGGTCGAGGGAGCCGACTGGCTCCACGTCGACGTCATGGACAACCACTTCGTCCCGAACCTGACGCTCGGCGTACCGGTCGTGGAGTCCCTGGCCCGAGCCACGGACACACCGCTGGACTGCCACCTGATGATCGAGGACGCCGACCGCTGGGCACCGCAGTACGTCGAGGCGGGCGCCTCCTCGGTCACCTTCCACGTCGAGGCGGCCGGCGCACCCGTCAGGCTCGCCCGTGAGATCCGCGCCAAGGGCGCCCGCGCCTCCATGGCGCTCAAGCCCGCGACGCCCGTCGAACCGTACGAGGACCTGCTCCCGGAACTCGACATGCTGCTGATCATGACGGTTGAGCCCGGCTTCGGCGGGCAGGCGTTCCTCGACATCATGCTCCCGAAGATCCGCCGTACCCGGGAGTTGATCGCCAAGCACGGCCTCGAACTGTGGCTCCAGGTGGACGGGGGCGTGTCGGCGGCCACGATCGAGCGATGCGCGGACGCGGGAGCGGACGTCTTCGTCGCCGGTTCGGCGGTCTACGGCGCAAACGACCCGGCAGCGGCGGTACGTGCACTGCGCAACCAGGCGGAGGCGGCCACCGCGAAGGCGTCCTGGGCATGCGACCAGTGAGCCACAGCTACGTGAACGGCGGCCATCAGGGCTGATCAACCGCGCCGGATCTGCAAGGATGAACGGCGAATCGAGAATGTGAACAGCAGTGAGGAGATCGCCGTGTCGGGTATGTCGGCGGGCCGCACGCGGATGGGACCCGCTGAGCTGGTGCAGGCGGCGGCCATGGCCCGCCGCTTCTACCTTGAGGGCAAGTCCAAGATCCAGATCGCGGAGGAGTTCGGCGTCAGCCGCTTCAAGGTGGCCAGGGTCCTGGAGACCGCCCTCGAACGGGATCTCGTACGCATCGAGATCCGTGTGCCGGCCGAACTGGACGCCGAGCGCTCCGACGCGCTCCGCGCCCGTTACGGGCTCAGGCACGCCGTCGTGGTCGAGTCCCCGGCCGAGGCGGAGGAGACCCCGGATCCGGAGAACCTCGGCGAGGTCGCGGCCGACCTGCTCGGTGAGCTGGTCAACGAGGGAGACGTGCTGGGCCTGGCCTGGGGCCGGTCCACCATTCACATGGCCGCCGCCCTCGACCGGTTGCCGCCGTGCACGGTGGTGCAGCTGACCGGCGTGTACGACGCCGGGACCGCCGAGCGCGGCTCGGTCGAGGCCGTCCGCCGCGCCGCCCAGGTGTCCGGCGGCGACGCGCATCCCATCTACGCGCCGATGCTGCTGCCGGACGCGGCCACCGCGGCGGCGCTGCGCAACCAGACCGGGATCGCCCGTGCCTTCGAGTACTTCGACAAGGTCACGGTCGCCTGTGTCTCGATCGGCTCCTGGGAGCCGGGCATCTCGGCGGTGTACGACATGCTCAGCGACGAGGAGCGCGGCCACTACGACTCGCTCGGGGTGGCCGCCGAGATGTCCGCGCACCTCTTCGACTCGGAAGGCCGCCGGATCGGCCGGGACCTGGGGGAGCGGTGCATCACGGTCAAGGCCGATCAGCTGCGGCGGGTCCCGGAGGTCGTCGCGATCGCCGGCGGGCAGCGCAAGGCGGCCGCGATCGACGCCGTGCTGCGCTCGGGTCTCGTCACCAGCCTGGTGACGGACACCTCGGCCGCGGACTACCTGATGACCGCCGGCCCGGCGCCGCGGCCCGCCCTGAACCGGTCGGACCCCGACGGACCCTGACCGGCCGGGCGGCGGACCCACGCGGGGACGGCCGTGCCAGCATGGACACATGCCGGCACGGCCGTCCCCGCGCACTTTTCCGCGCCTCGGTCCCGCCCCGCCGCGCCGCACACGTCCGAAGGCAGCCGGAGGCATCACCGCGAGGCCGGGCGGGAAGGCCCACTACTTTGATGATCACTACGAATCGTTCCGGACGGTGCTGAGATGACGACTCCGTCGCCGATGTCGACCCCGTACGTCGTGCTGCTCGACCTCGCGGGCATCATCGACAAGGCGGGCCTCATGGACCGCTCCGCGCGGGCGCTGGAACTGCCCGAGTGGTTCGGGCGCAACTGGGACGCCCTCGCCGACAGTCTCGCCGACCCGTCCGTGTGGCCGTCGCGGACGGCCGGCCGCGCGCTGCTCGTCGTCGTCACCGGCTGGCGGGCGTACGCGCGACGGCAGCCGCAGGAGTGGACGGTCGCACAGGACGTGTTCACCGAGGCGTCCGAGCGCGAACCACGACTGACGGTGGCCCTCGCGCTGGGCTGAACCACGAGTGACCGCGGTGCGCCGACCGGCCGGCACCGGCACGGCCCCCGCCCCGGGATGAACCACGGCCCCACCAGCGTCGTGGCCCCCTCTGTAGCCCCCTGGGTAGTATCTGTGTGCAAGGCAGGTAACCGCTTCCCGCCGGCGCGGCCCCTTCCGCCCCCTTGGAGGAACCAACGGGCATGGGGCCCCTTCGTCGTGTCTTCGCGGCAGTGACCTGCGCCGTTTCACGTGAAAAAGTAGGGTCATGCGTTTTCTTGAGCCGGGTACCGGTCGGCTTGTGCCGAGTTCGTCGGCGCCCTACGACCTGACGTACGACGACGTGTTCATGGTGCCGAGCCGTTCTTCGGTGGGCTCGCGTCAGGACGTGGACCTCAGCTCCCCGGACGGCACGGGCACCACGATCCCGCTGGTCGTCGCCAACATGACCGCCATCGCGGGGCGGCGCATGGCCGAGACGATGGCCCGGCGCGGCGGACTGGTGGTGGTGCCGCAGGACATCCCGATCGACGTCGTCACCGACGTCATCGCCTGGGTGAAGGGCCGCCACCTGGTCCTCGACACGCCGATCGTGCTGGCCCCGCACCAGACCGTCGCCGACGCGCTGGCCCTGCTGCCGAAGCGGGCGCACAACGCGGGTGTCGTCGTCGACGGGACCGGCCGCCCGGTCGGTGTCGTCACCGACCGGGACCTGTCCGGGGTCGACCGCTTCACCCAGCTGACCGAGGTCATGTCCCGCGACCTGCTGCTGCTCGACGCGGACATCGACCCGCGCGAGGCCTTCAACACGCTGGACACGGCCAACCGCCGCTACGCCCCGGCGGTGGACGGGGACGGCAAGCTGGCCGGCATCCTCACCCGCAAGGGCGCGCTGCGCGCCACGCTGTACACGCCGGCCACCGATGCCCACGGCAGGCTGCGCATCGCCGCCGCCGTCGGTGTCAACGGCGATGTGGCGGGCAGGTCGAAACAACTGCTGGACGCCGGCGTCGACACGCTCGTCATCGACACCGCGCACGGCCACCAGGAGTCGATGGTCAACGCGCTCAAGCTGGTGCGGGACCTCGGCCCGCAGGTCCCGGTGGTCGCCGGGAACATCGTCTCCGCCGAGGGCGTCAGGGACCTGATCGAGGCGGGCGCCGACATCGTCAAGGTGGGCGTGGGCCCCGGCGCGATGTGCACCACCCGCATGATGACCGGCGTCGGCCGGCCGCAGTTCTCGGCCGTGCTGGAGTGCGCCGCCGAGGCACGCAAGTACGGCAAGCACGTGTGGGCCGACGGCGGAGTGCGGCACCCGCGCGACGTGGCGATGGCGCTGGCGGCGGGCGCCTCCAACGTCATGATCGGCTCCTGGTTCGCCGGCACGTACGAGTCGCCCGGCGACCTCCAGCAGGACGCGAGCGGCCGGCTCTACAAGGAGTCCTTCGGCATGGCGTCCGCGCGTGCCGTGCGCAACCGCACCACGGAGGAGTCGGGCTACGACCGCGCCCGCAAGGCGCTGTTCGAGGAGGGCATCTCCACCTCCCGGATGTTCCTCGACCCGGCCCGCCCGGGCGTCGAGGACCTGATCGACTCGATCATCGCGGGTGTCCGCTCCGCCTGCACCTACGCCGGCGCCGCCTCCCTGGACGAGTTCACCGAGAAGGCCATCGTCGGCGTGCAGAGCGCGGCCGGCTACGCCGAGGGCAAGCCGCTGCACGCCAGCTGGAACTGACCCGGCCGCGGCGCGCGGCCCGGCAGGCGGCCGGACCCGCCGCCGCGCCGGGAACCGGGGGAGGACCCGCGGTCGCGGAGCACGGTGTGCGGCGGCGGGACGGTGCCGTGCGACGCACGGCTGACCTTCCGCATGAGGGGCGGTCCGGGGCGGTCCGTCGACGGTCATCTGCGTGGTGTGCGGCGTCCGGATGAGGGTGGGGCTCGTGTTCTACTTCGTGTACGGCCATCGCCGTCCCCGTCTCGCGACCCCGCAGACCGTCGCGGCGGCGGAGTAGGACCCCGACGAAGAAGTGAACCACCCGCAGTGCTGAACGATCTCGACGCACGCATCGTGCACGCCCTCGCCGCGGACGCCCGCCGCTCCTACGCGGACATCGGGCACCTGGTCGGCCTGTCCGCGCCGGCCGTGAAACGGCGCGTGGACCGGCTGCGCGCCACCGGCGCCATCACCGGCTTCACGGTACGGGTGGACCCGGCGGCGCTCGGCTGGGAGACCGAGGGGTTCATCGAGGTCTACTGCCGGCGCAACACCTCTCCGGAGACCATTCAGCGGGGCCTGGTGGGCTACCAGGAGGTGGTGGCCGCGTCCACCGTCACCGGTGACGCGGACGCCGTCGTCCAGGTCTTCGCCTCCGACATGCGCCACTTCGAACGGGTGCTGGAGCGGATCGCGGGCGAGCCGTTCGTGGAACGGACCAAGTCCGTGCTGGTGCTGTCGCCCCTGTTGCGCCGGTTCTCCTCGGGCGCGCCGGGCTGATCCACCGTCACCGTCACCCCGGACCGACGTCCGTCCCCAGGCGCCGGCGGCCGGTGCCCACGGCCGATGCGGCGCGGGCGACAGACACCGCCGGGCACGCGCGCTTACGTACGCGCGCGTGCCCATGCCGATCCATGGGTGGCCGGGCACGACCCGGCGATGCGTTGCGCGCCCGTCGGGCCGGCGGACGCGCAACGAATCGCCGGCCGGGCCGCGGAGCACGCAACGAACCGCTCACCGGTGCGCAACGGCTGCTTCTTGTCCGGCCCGGCGCGCCGACCGTACGGTCTAGATGCCCCCGCCCCCCGCCACCCACCGGTGAGGATCACGCATGCGCACCGCCCTGCTCCAGAGCTCCGGCCGCCCCGGATCCGTCGTCGAGAACCTCAAGGTCCTCGACGAGGCCGCGGCCCGCGCCGCCGCCGCGGGCGCCGGGCTGCTGGCCGCGCCGGAACTGTTCCTGACGGGGTACGCGATCGGCGACGCCGTCGGCCGGCTCGCCGAGCCCGCCGACGGGGCGGGCGCCGCCGCGGTCGCCGGCATCGCCGCCCGGCGCGGTCTCGCGATCGCCTACGGCTACCCGGAGCGCGCGGGCGGCGCCGTCCACAACTCCGCCCAGCTGATCTCCGCCGACGGCACCCGGCTCGCCAACTACCGCAAGACCCACCTCTTCGGCGGCTTCGAACAGGCCCACTTCACCCCCGGCGACCGGCCGGTCGTACAGGCCGAGCTGAACGGCCGCACCGTCGGCCTGCTGATCTGCTATGACGTCGAGTTCCCGGAGAACGTCCGGGCCCATGCGCTGGCCGGCACCGACCTGCTCGTCGTGCCGACGGCGCTGATGCACCCGTACCAGTTCGTCGCCGAGTCGCTGGTTCCCGTGCGGGCCTTCGAGAACCAGATGTACATCGCGTACGTCAACCGGGTCGGCCCGGAGGGCGAGTTCGAGTTCGCCGGGCTGTCCGCGCTGGCCGGCCCGGACGGCGTCGCCCGCGGCCGGGCGGGCCGCACCGCGGAACTCGTCCTCGCCGACGCCGACCCCGACCTCCTCACGGCATCCCGCGAGGCCAACCCGTATCTGCGGGACCGCCGCCCCGGCCTGTACCGGTCCCTGGTCTGAGCACCGCCAGCCCTCCCCTTGAGTTCACCCGTGCAAGGAGCCCGTACCCCATGACGTCCACGGTGCCCGCCGCCGTCGAGCAGGCAGCCAGACCGCAACCGCCGATCACCATGTTCGGACCGGACTTCCCCTACGCGTACGACGATTTCCTCGCCCACCCGGCGGGCCTCGGCCAGATACCCGCGACCGAGCACGGCACCGAGGTCGCGGTCATCGGTGGTGGCCTGTCCGGCCTCGTCGCCGCCTACGAGCTGATGAAGATGGGCCTCAGGCCCGTCGTGTACGAGGCGGACCAGCTCGGCGGCCGGCTGCGCACGGTCGGCTTCGACGGCTGCGACCCGTCCCTGACCGCCGAGCTGGGCGCGATGCGCTTCCCGCCGTCCGCCACGGCGCTCCAGCACTACATCGACCTCGTCGGCCTTCGGACCAGCCCGTTCCCCAACCCCCTCGCCGAGGCGACACCGTCCACCGTCGTCGACCTCAAGGGCGAGTCGCACTACGCCACCACGATCGACGACCTGCCGCAGGTCTACCGGGACGTCGCCGACGCCTGGCGCAGGTGTCTCGAAGAAGGCGCGGACTTCTCCGCCATGAACCGCGCCCTACGCGAACGGGACGTGCCGCGCATCCGGGAGATCTGGGCGCGGCTCGTCGAGAAGCTCGACGACCAGACCTTCTACGGATTCCTGTGCGACTCCGATGCCTTCAGATCCTTCCGGCACCGTGAGATCTTCGGGCAGGTCGGCTTCGGCACCGGCGGCTGGGACACCGACTTCCCGAACTCCATCCTGGAGATCCTGCGCGTCGTCTACACCGAGGCCGACGACCACCACCGCGGCATCGTCGGAGGCTCGCAGCAACTGCCGCTGCGCCTGTGGCGGCGCGAGCCGGAGAAGATCGTGCACTGGTCCCCCGGGACCTCCCTCGCGTCGCTGCACGACGACGGCGAGCCGCGTCCCGCCGTGACCCGGCTGCATCGCACCGCGGGCGACCGGATCACGGTGACGGACGAGAACGGCGACGTCCGCACCTACCGGGCGGCCGTCTTCACCGCCCAGTCCTGGCTGCTGCTCTCCAGGATCGCCTGCGACGACTCGCTCTTTCCGATCGACCACTGGACGGCGATCGAGCGCACCCACTACATGGAGTCCAGCAAGCTGTTCGTCCCGGTCGACCGGCCGTTCTGGCGGGACAAGGACCCGGCCACCGGCCGGGACGTGATGTCGATGACGCTCACCGACCGCATGACCCGCGGCACCTATCTGCTCGACGACGGTCCGGACCGGCCGGCGGTCATCTGCCTCTCCTACACCTGGTGCGACGACAGCCTGAAGTGGCTGCCGCTGTCCGCGGACGAGCGGATGGAGGTCATGCTGAAGTCGCTCGGCGAGATCTACCCGGACGTCGACATCAGGGGGCACGTCATCGGCGACCCGGTGACGGTCTCCTGGGAGGACGAGCGCTGCTTCCTGGGCGCGTTCAAGGCAAACCTGCCCGGTCACTACCGCTACCAGCGGCGGCTGTTCACCCACTTCATGCAGGACCGGCTGCCCGCCGGCCGGCGCGGTCTCTTCCTCGCCGGCGACGACATCTCGTGGACCGCCGGGTGGGCCGAGGGCGCCGTCCAGACCGCGCTGAACGCGGTCTGGGGCGTGATGCACCACTTCGGTGGGGCGACGGATCCCGGCAACCCCGGGCCTGGCGACGTGTTCGACGAGATCGCGCCGGTGGAACTCCCCGAGAACTAGACCGGTTCCGCGGGGCTGGACCGGTTCCGCGGGGCTGGACCGGCCCCGCGGGGCTAGACCCCGGCGGCTCGGGCCTTCTCGTGGACCTCCGCCGCGATGTCCTTCAGGTGCTCGGCGTCGCGGGCGCTGGTCTGCAACTCGACGATGATCTCCTGCGCACCGGCGGCGGCGTGGGCCGCCAGGTCCTCGACGATCTGGTCGGCATCGCCCTGGAAGGGCCGGCGGTCGGAACCGGTGTGGGGCTCGGCCGAGAGGACCGAGTTCGCCCGCAGGACCAGACGGAGGGGCTCCGTACGCCCCCGCTCGGCCGCCAGGTCCTGCACCTGTCGCCACTGCGCCGCCAGCTGCTCGGCGCCCGTGGCCACCGGCAGCCAGCCGTCGGCGTGGTCGACCAGCCGCCGCAGTGCCCGCTTGTTGCCCGCGGCCAGCAGGACCGGGATCGGCCGGACGGGCTTCGGCCCCACCGCGGCCGAGGCGATCTTCGTGAGACGGCCCTCGTAGCGCACCGGGTCGGGGCCCCACACCGCCCGGCACACCTCGATGATCTCGTCCAGCACCTGGCCGCGCTCCTCGAACGGACGGATCCCGGCCGCCGCGTACTCGTCCAGGGACCAGCCGGTGCCGAAGCCCGCGATCAGCCGGCCACCGCTCGCCGCGTCCACCGAGGCGAGGGCCTTGGCCAGTTGGAACGGCTGGTGCAGCGGGGCCACCAGCACACTGGAGCCGAGTTCGGCCCGCTCGGTGGCCGACGCCGCCAGGGCGAGGGTGACCAGCGGATCGGCGACGTGCCGGTAACTGTCCGGCCAGGGAAGTCCCTCGATGCCGTAGAGACCTTGGGTGGCCGGGTCGGGGAACAGGGCCCGTTCGAAGACCCAGAGGCTGTCGTAGCCGATCTGTTCGGCCGCGCGCGCCACGTCGGGTACGTCCCTGCCGATGGAGTAGTGGCGCATCTGCGGGAGTCCGAGTCCGAGCCGGGTCGCCATGACGGTGCTCCTTCATGATCGAGTGCTGTCCGTCAATCTAACCTTGTCGCAGGGCGGTTCCTGGGAAGGCTTGCGCAATGGCCGGATCAGTCCGGTAGCGGGGTGAGCAGCAGGCGGCCGGCGAGACCGACGACCGCGTCCAGGCGTTCGCTGAACTCCTCGGCGAGGTCCCCGCAGCGGCGCAGCGCCCACAGCGCCCGCGCCGCCGACCAGGTGGCGTCCCGGGCCCGCTCCAGGCTCCAGGAGCCGAGCAGATGGGTCAGCGGATCGGCGATCTGGAGGAGATCGGGGCCGGGCATCAGGTCCTCGCGGACGCGCTCCTCCAGCGCCACGAGGAGGTCGCCCACCCGGTCGAACTCGTCCTCCAGGTCGTCGGGTTCGCAGTCGAGCGTGCGGCAGGCGTCCACCACGGCGAGTGCGAGGTCGTGGCCGATGTGCGCGTTGATGCCTGCTAACGCGAACTGCACGGGCCGTACGCCCGGATGGCGGCGCAACTGGAACAGCGGCCGCCAACAGGCCGGTGTGCGGCGGCCGTCCGCGGCCGCGTCCACCGCGGCCAGATACCGGTGCGCGAACCGGACGTCCAGCGCGATCGCGCTCCGCCGGTCGGTGAAGTACCCCGTGCCCAGGCCCCGTTCGACCTCCTCGGTGACGGTCAGGTAGACGCGGTTGAACACCGCGACCCCGTCCCGGGCCGGAAGGCCGGCGGCCAGGGCGCGCATCCGCGAGAGGACGGCGTCGACGGTGCGGACGGATGCGGTGAGCTGTTCCAAGTGCGCCATGGGGGCCAGGGTCCCAGCCTCGGGCCCGCCGAAGCGCCGACGGGCCCGGCGGGTCCCCGGAACGAGGGAACGGGGCCGTCGTGCGCGGGGGTTGGGCCGCCGGGGAGCGCCGATCCGGCCGGGCACCGCGCCCGGAGCCCGGCCCGGACGCGACGCGCATGCCGGAGTACGCCGCCGAACCGGTGAGATGACCGTCCTTCTCGGATCGGTGAGGTGACCGTCCGTCCGGACCGCCGAGGTGACCGTCCCTCCCGGACCGCCGAGGTGACTGCCCGTCCCGGATCGTCCGAGTCCACGGCTCGTCACGGCTCGTCACGGCTCGTCACGGACCGGCGCGGTGCCCGTCCGTCCCGGTGTCCGGCGCGTCGTAGGCGGAGGTGCCCTCGTCCAGCAGCGGCTGCTGCTCCTTGAGGTGGGCGGGGGCGAGGGCGCGCAGCGTGTGGTAGCCGATGATCACGACCAGCGTGCCGAGGGCGATGCCGCTGAGCGAGAAGGTGTCGGTGAACTTCATGGAGACGTTGCCGACGCCGATGATGATGCCCGCGGCGGCCGGGACCAGGTTCAGCGGGTTGCGCAGGTCCACCCCGCCGTGCAGCCAGATCTGCGCGCCGAGCAGGCCGATCATGCCGTACAGGATGACGGTGATGCCGCCGAGGACCCCGCCCGGGACGGCGGCGACGATCGCGCCGAACTTGGGGCACACGCCGAACAGCAGCGCGAAGCCGGCCGCGGCCCAGTACGCCGCCGTCGAGTACACGCGGGTGGCGGCCATCACGCCGATGTTCTCGGAGTAGGTGGTGTTCGGCGGGCCGCCGACCGCGGTCGAGAGCATCGAGGCGACGCCGTCCGCCGAGATCGCCGTGCCGAGCTTGTCGTCCAGGGGATCGCCGGTCATCTCGCCGACCGCCTTGACGTGCCCGGCGTTCTCCGCGACCAGCGCGATGACGACCGGCAGGGCGACCAGGATCGCCGACCAGTGGAAGGACGGGCCGTGGAAGGACGGCAGCCCGATCCAGTCGGCCCTGCCCACGCCGGACAGGTCCAGGCGCCAGTGGTCGGTGAGCTTGCCGCTCGCGTCCACCGAGTGGATGCGGCCGAAGATCCGGTCGAA
This sequence comes from Streptomyces sp. NPDC056161, assembly GCF_042268025.1. Taxonomy (NCBI): domain Bacteria; kingdom Bacillati; phylum Actinomycetota; class Actinomycetes; order Kitasatosporales; family Streptomycetaceae; genus Streptomyces; species Streptomyces sp. NPDC056161. The sequence goes on along the minus strand of NZ_JBHJUV010000062.1, from coordinate 17,405 downwards.
GGCCCAGGAGGCGACGTACCCGAAGACCAGGCCGAGGAAGATCGCGATGCGTGACCAGAAACCACGCAGGCAGACCACGGACACGGCGGTGAACACCATCACGAGCAGGGCGGTCCACTGGTCCTGCGGCCAGTAGGTGGACGCGGTCACCGGCGCCAGGTTGAAGCCGATCAGCATGACCACGGCGCCGGTCACGATCGGCGGCATCGTCGCGTGGATGATGCGTGCCCCGAAGCGCTGCACGGCGAGCCCCACCAGGAACAGCGCGACGCCGACCACGAAGACCGCCCCGGTCACCGTGGCGCTCGTGCCGCCCTGGGCACGGATGACCGCGGCGACCCCCACGAAGGACAGGGAGCAGCCCAGATAGCTCGGCACCCGTCCGCGGGTCGCGAGCAGGAAGATCACCGTCGCGACGCCCGACATCATGATCGCGAGGTTGGGGTTCAGCCCCATGAGCACGGGGGCCACGAAGGACGCGCCGAACATCGCCACGACGTGCTGGGCGCCGAGGCCCACCGTGCGGGGCCAGGACAGCCGTTCGTCGGGGCGTACCACCGCTCCGGGCGCGGGCGTGCGCCCGTCACCGTGCAGCTTCCAGCGCACGCCGAGGTCCATGGTGAGGTGTCACTTTCTCTGTACGTGATGACGGTCCGGACCATTGTCACGGCTACCTGGTGGTCCTACGCTCACCGGGTCCCACTCATGAACTGCGTTCATATCCATGATCGGAGTGTGTGATGCGTGGAAGCTCCCGCGCCGCGGTCCTGCTCGCCGCGGTGGTGGCGTTCGCGGCCGTGGTCGTCCCCGGCGCGCAGGCGGCGCCGAAGGCCCCGGACACCGCCGTCCTGGACGGCGCCCGGCTCCAGCGGACGAAGGTCCGGCTGGACCACGGCGACCGTCGACTGTGGCCGGTCCTCAAGGACTTGACGGCCCGTGCGGACACCTGGCTGGACCAGGGCCCCTGGACGGTCGTCGACAAGCCCAGACCCGCCCCCGGCGGCGACGTCCACGACTATCTGAGCCAGGCCCCCTACTGGTGGCCGAGCACGGCGCCGACCGCCGGCAACCCCTGGGGCTGCCCTTACGTCCAGCGGGACGGACAGCGCAATCCGGAAGTGGACAGCGGCACCGACCGCCAGGACGTCGAGAGGGTCTTCGACTCGGCCTACGACCTCTCGCTCGCCTGGTACTACACCGGCGACCGGCGCTACGCCGAGAAGGCCGGGCAGATCCTGCGCACCTGGTTCCTCGACCCGGCCACGAGGATGAACCCGAACCTGAACCACGCCCAGTTCATCCCCTGCAAGTACGACGGCAGGGCCATCGGCATCATCGACTTCTCGCAGTCGTACACCGGCGTCGTCGACGCGCTCGCGATCCTCGCCACCGGGGCGCCCGGCTGGACCGGGGCCGACCGCAGTGGCATGGCCCGGTGGAACTCCGACTTCCGCGACTGGCTGAAGGACAGTGACTTCGGCAAGGAGGAAGGTGCCGCCGCCAACAACCACGGCACCTTCTACGACATGCAGCTCGCCGCGCTGGCCTACGCGACCGGCGACACCGCCCTGGCCCGGCGCACCGTGCTGGACGCGCGGGCCGGGCGCATCGACCCGCAGATAGCGGGCGACGGCAGCCAGCCCCAGGAGCTGGCCCGGACCCGCAGCTGGCACTACTCGACCTTCGACCTGGTCGCCTACACCCGCCTCGCGGCCATCGGCCGGCACGTCGGCGTGGACCTCTGGGCCTACCGGGGACCGGACGGGCAGAGCCTGTTCAAGGCCGTGGACTATCTGCTGCCCGCGGCCACCGGCGCCGCCGCATGGCCGCACCCGGAGCTGGAGTTCGAACGGTTCGCGGCGAGCGACGTCGTACGGGCGGCGGCGGACGCGGGGGACCGGGCGGCCCGGCGGGCGGTCCCGCTGCTGGCGGAGCCGCCCGGCGGTGACCTGTGGCAACTGCGCCCGGCCGCCGAGCAGTTGGACTCGATCGCGGGCTGACGGCCGCGGCGGTGGAGGCGTCGGCGGTGACGTTTCAGGGCTGCGGGTCGGGCACCGCCGCCGCCTGCCGGCCGGCCTCGGCCTGCGCCCGGCCGCGCGGGCGGAGCACCCCCGCGAACACCGCGAGCCCGCAGGCCAGCACGGTCACCACGCAGAACGACACCGTCAGGTTGGTCGCCTGGGCCACCCCGCCGATCATGCTGGGCGCGATCAGGCCCGAGGTGTAGGTGATGGTCGCCACACCGGCGATGGCCTGGCTCGGATTGGGGCCGCTGTGCCCGGCCGCCGCGAAGCACAGCGGTACGACGACCGCGATGCCCAGCCCCATCAGTGCGAACCCGGCCATCGCCACCGCCGGATGCCCGGCGAGGACGATCGACAGCCCACCCGCCGCGGCGAGCACCCCGCCCGTACGGACGGTGCGCACCGCGCCGAACCGGTTCACCACCGCGTCCCCGGCGATCCGGGCCACCGCCATGGTCAGCATGAATCCGGTCGTGCACGCCGCGGCCAGCCCGGCGGAGGTCTCCAGCCGGTCCTGTAGGAACACCGCCGACCAGTCGAGGCTCGCGCCCTCCGCGAACACCGCGCAGAAGCCGACCGCGCCGATCAGCAGCGCCGAACGGGGCGGCAGCGCGAACCGCGGCGGCGGCTCCTCGTCCTCGGCGGCCTGGAGATCCAGCACCCAGCCGGCGGCCAGGATGCCGAGCAGGGTGAGGACGGCCGCGGCGAGCCCGAAGTGCACCCGCGCGTCCGACCCCAGATGAGCGGCGAGGGTGCCCGCGGCCGAGCCGGTCAGGGCGCCCGCGCTCCACATGCCGTGCAGCCCCGACATGATTGACTTGTCGAGCAGCCGTTCCACCTCCACGCCCAGCGCGTTCATCGCCACGTCGGCCGTGCCGGAACTCGCGCCGTAGACGAACATCGCCAGGCACAGCGTGTACAGGTTCGGTGCCAGGCCGGGCAGGATCAGGGAGAGCGTCCACAGCGCGATCAGCCCGCGCAACGCGGTGCGGCTGCCGAAGCGGTGACTGATCCGGCCCGCCAGCGGCATCGCGCACGAGGCGCCGAGCGCCGAGAAGGCCAGCGCGAACCCGAGCTGGCCCGCGCTCAGCGAGGCGTGGTCCTGGATCCAGGGCACCCGGGTCGCGAACGAGCCGGTGACGGCTCCGTGCACGGTGAACACGGCCGCGACGGCGTACCGGGAGCGTTTCACCTCACCTTGTGTGTGGATCACGCCACTCATGCTCCGGCCCCTCCCTGGATGGGTCACCCCGCTGTCTCCGCGCAAACTATCAGGGACCCTGCCTGATAGATAGGGAGTATTCTGCCGTCCCCGGCAGGGCAACGGGCGGCCGGGAACGGCGTCGCCGAAGTGGGAGGATTCCCGTCATGCCCGCATCACCGAGCACCGCCCGGGCCATCAACGACCGGCTCGCCCTGCGGCTGTTGCAGGAGGAAGGCCCGCTCACGGCCGGGCAGTTGAAGCACCTGACCGGGTTGTCCCGGCCGACCGTCGCCGACCTCGTCGAACGGCTCGCGGAATCCGGCCTGATCACGATCGTGGGCGAGTCCGGAGAGCAGCGCCGCGGCCCCAACGCCCGGCTCTACGGCATCGTCGCCGACCGGGCCCATCTGGCCGCGCTCGACGTCCGCACGGAGGGCGTCTCCGTGCTGGTGTCCGATCTGCTGGGCCGCGTACTCACCGAGGCGTCGGTGCCCATCGCCGGGGACAGCGGGACCGGGCCGGCGGTGGAGCAGGCGGTGGCGCTGGTCGAGCGGGCGGCGAAAGAGGCCGGGGTCGACCGGCTGCACACCGTGGGCATCGGCGCGCCGGGCCTGATCGACCCGGTCACCGGTGAACTCCGCGACTCCTCCGGGCTGCCCGCCTGGCACCGGCGGCTGGTCGCCGCGCTCCAGGAGCGCATTCCCGCGGCCCGGGTCACCGTGGAGAACGAGACCAACCTCGCGGCCCTGGTCGAGCAGCGCGAGGGCTGCGCCCGGGACCGCGACACCTTCGTCCTGCTCTGGCTCGGTCACGGCGCCGGTGCCGCCGTCGTCCTGGACGGCGTCCTGCGTCGCGGCGCCTCCGGCGGCACGGGCGAGATCGGCTTCCTCCCCGTGCCGGGCACCTCGGTGCTGCCCTCGGCGACGGACTGCGAGGGAGGTTTCCACTCGCTGGCGGGCGGCGCGGCCATCGAGGCGCTGGCCGACGGGTTCGGGCTCGCCGTGGCCGCGGGCGACACGGAGGGGCCGCGCGCCGCGGGCCTGGTCCGGGCCGCCGTGGCCGGGGCCGAGGCGGGCGCCGACACCGCGGCCGACCGCTTTCTCGACGCCCTCGCCGACCGGGTGGCCATCGGCGCGGCCTCCGTGGTCGCGATTCTGGATCCCGGCTGCGTGGTCCTCGGCGGTGAGGTCGGCCAGGCGGGCGGCGCGACGCTCGCGGCCCGGGTCATGGAACGGGTCCGAGGGATGTCGCCCCTGGCCACCGAGGTGCGCGCGAGCACTCTGGGGGGCGGCGCCGTGCTCCGCGGCGCCCTGCTGACCGCGCGGGAACGCGCCCAGGACGACTTGTTCGCACCCCGGGACCAGTAGGGCGTGTTTCGAAAGCGGCGTCGGAGCAGGCGGTCCCTGTCGGTGACGAAGGCACGGAAAACGCGGAGGAACGTGAAAGCGCTGGGAAGACGACCAGTAGGTGACCTAAGTCGGCGAAACGCGAGAGAAGTCGGGAAAAGTGTGGAAAGGGGGTGGAATTCAATGAAAGGCAGCAGAAGCCGGGCAGAAAGGGAAAGCGGCGAGAGGGGGCGCGCGGGGCGGGTCCTTTCGGGCGGCCGTCGGGCCGTGGTCGCCCGGCCCTCCGCCGGAAGGCTGGCGACCCGGCGGCGGGCAAGGGCCGTCGTCACCGCCACCGGGCCCGTCCGCACCCTAAAAGGACTAGACCAGTAAGGTCAATGGGTGTGAACCGATGGTCAAGAACGTTCCCCTGAACGGTAGTTGACCTGCGACGGCCCTGAGGCTGGGTCCGGCACGGCGCTCTGTGAGACAGCCCACAGAGGCGCCCTGTCTGGACGGTGTCCGGGCGTGGCACACTGGTCGAGTACCAGAAGCAGCGCACTCCGGGGTCGGTGAAATTCCGAACCGGCGGTTACAGTCCGCGACCCGACCGCGTCCAGCGGTCGGCTGATCAGGTGAAATTCCTGGACCGACGGTCAAAGTCCGGATGGGAGGCAGTGCGCGGCGGGCGGGCATCCGTGCGCGCCGCCGTATATGGGTTCGTCCCTTGTGGGCGATCCCTCCGGCGCCGTTCCCCGAGTGCTCATCCGTTCCTTCTGTCGATATCGACAGGCCCCGGAGTCCGTGCCCCAATGAGGCAGGAGGACCCGGGAAGTGTTCACCGGAATCGTCGAAGAACTGGGTGAAGTCACCGCCGTCGAGAACCTGGGCGATGCCTCCCGTTTCCGGCTCCGCGGCCCCGTCGTCACCGACGGCGCGCGGCACGGCGACTCCATCGCCGTGAACGGGGTCTGTCTCACCGTCGTCGAGCACGAGGGCGACGAGTTCACCGCCGACGTGATGGCCGAGACGCTCGACCGCTCCAGCCTGGGCGCCCTCACCGTCGGCTCCCGCGTGAACCTCGAACGCCCCACCGCCGTCGGCGCCCGCCTGGGCGGCCACATCGTGCAGGGCCACGTGGACGGCACCGGCGAACTGCTGACGCGCACCCCCTCCGACCACTGGGAGATCGTGAAGATCTCGCTGCCCGCGCACCTCGCCCGCTACGTCGTCGAGAAGGGCTCCATCACCGTCGACGGCATCAGCCTCACCGTCGTCGAGGCGGGCGCCGACCACTTCACCGTCAGCCTCATCCCGACCACCCTCGCCCTGACCACGCTCGGCCTCAAGAAGCCCGGCGACCCGGTCAACCTGGAGGTCGACATCATCGCCAAGTACGTCGAGCGGCTGCTCGCCGGCCGGGGAGCGACCCGGTGAACTGGCTCAACTCGCAGGCGTTCACCGTCCTCGGCCAGCACATCAAGTGGTCGGACATGATCGGCAACGTCTTCGGCCTGATCGGCCTGGCGTTCGGCTGGCGCCGCTCCCTGTGGAGCTGGCCGACGCAGTTCCTGTCCGGCCTGATCCTGTTCGCCGCGTTCGCCACCGCCCACCTCTCCGGCAGCGCGGGCAAACAGATCGTGGTCATGGCCGCCGCCGGCTACGGCTGGTGGCAATGGAACCGCGGCACCGCGCGAGGCACGGACGGCCACATCACCGTCCGGTTCGCCACCTGGCGCGAACGGGCCGTGCTGGCCGGTGCCGCCGCCGTCGGCACGGTCGCCGTCTCCGGACTGTTCCACGCCTACCCCGCGCTGTCCTGGGACCCCTGGCCGGACGCCTACATCTTCGTCGGCACCGTCGTCGCGATGTACGCCCAGGCGCGCGGCATGGTCGAGTTCTGGTGCGCCTGGCTCCTCGTCGACGCCGTCGGCGTCCCCCTCAACTTCGCCAACGGCTTCGCCTTCTCCGGCTTCGTCTACGTCATCTACGGCGCGCTCGTCCTGTGGGGCCTGCGCGACTGGTGGCTGCGCTCCCGCAGGACCGCGCGGCCCGTCCTGGAAGGAGCGCCCGCATGACCGCGGCACCGATCCTGTACGGCACGGACAACATCGAGGACTTCGGCCTCGACCCGATCGAGCAGGCCGTCGCCGACATCGCGGCCGGCCGCCCGGTCGTGGTCGTCGACGACGAGGACCGGGAGAACGAGGGCGACCTCGTCATCGCCGCCGAGAAGGTGACCCCCGAGATCGTCGCCTTCATGATGAGCGAGTGCCGCGGCCTGATCTGCGCCCCCATGGAGGGCGCGGAACTCGACCGGCTGCGGCTCCCGCAGATGGTCGAGGACAACACCGAGTCCATGAAGACCGCCTTCACTGTCTCCGTGGACGCCTCCACCGCCCACGGCGTGACCACCGGGATCTCGGCCGCCGACCGCGCCACCACGCTCCGGCTGCTGGCGAGCGGCACGGCCGAGCCCGGCGACCTGGTCCGCCCCGGCCACGTCTTCCCGCTGCGCGCCCGCTCCGGCGGTGTCCTGGTCCGCCCCGGCCACACCGAGGCCGCCGTCGACCTCGCCCGGCTCGCCGGGCTGCGGGCGGCGGGCGCGATCGTGGAGATCGCGGGCGAGGACGGCCGCATGCTCCGCCTGCCCGAACTGGTCCCGTTCGCACGCAAGCACGGCCTGACGATCATCTCCATCGAGGACCTGATCGCCCACCGGCGCCTCACCGAGCGGCCCGCCCCGGCCACCCAACGGGTGCCCACACCGGTCCCGCTCCCGCAGCGGGCGCCCACGCCCGAGCCCGCCGTGCGGCGCGAGGCCGAGGTCCACCTGCCCACCCGGCACGGCACCTTCACGGCGTACGGCTACCGCTCCACCGCCGACGGCGTCGAACACGTCGCCCTCGTGCACGGCGAGCTCGGCGACGGCGAGGACGTCCTGGTCCGCGTCCACTCCGAATGCCTCACCGGCGACGTCTTCGGCTCGCTGCGCTGCGACTGCGGCCCGCAGTTGGACGCCGCCCTCGAACGCATCCGGGACGAGGGCCGCGGCGTCGTCGTCTACCTGCGCGGACACGAGGGCCGCGGCATCGGGCTGCTGTCCAAGCTGCGCGCCTACGAACTCCAGGAACGCGGCCGGGACACCCTGGACGCCAACCTCGAACTCGGCCTGCCCGCCGACGCCCGGGACTACGGCGCCGGCGCCCGGATCCTGGCCGACCTCGGCGTGCGCAGCCTGCGCCTGATGACCAACAACCCCGACAAGACCGACGCCCTGCTGCGCCACGGCCTCAAGGTCAACGGGCGCGAGCGGATGCCCGTGCCCGCGGGCGAGCACAACCTCCGTTACCTGCGCACCAAGCGGGACCGGATGGGGCACGACCTGCCCTGGCTGGACGCACAGGCCGCGTCCGGCCGCGGCGACAAGTAAGCAAGAGCACTGAGGAGACACGTGAGCGGCAAGGGTGCACCGGAACTGTCCGTCCAGAACGTCGGAGACCTCAAGGTCGCCGTCGTCGCGGCACAGTGGCACGAGAAGGTGATGGACGGACTGGTCGACGGCGCCCTGCGGGCCCTGCGCGACCTGGGGATCGAGGAGTCGGCCCCGCTCCGGGTCCCCGGCAGCTGGGAGCTGCCGGTGGCCGCCAGGGCACTGGCCGGCCGCGGCTACGACGCCGTGGTCGCCCTCGGTGTCGTCATCCGCGGCGGCACCCCGCACTTCGACTACGTGTGCCAGGGCGTGACCCAGGGACTGACCCAGGTGGCGGTGGAGACCGGGGTGCCCGTCGGCTTCGGCCTGCTGACCTGCGACACCGAGGAGCAGGCCCTGGACCGCGCCGGTCTGGACGGCTCCCACGAGGACAAGGGCCACGAGGCGGTGACCGCCGCGGTCGCGACCGTCGCCGCGCTCCGCTCGGTATCCGAGACCTGGCGCTGAGGAGACCCCGCAACCGCGTAGGGTGGGGACCACCATGTCCAAGAAGACGTTCGAGGAGCTGTTCACGGAGCTCCAGCACAAGGCCGCCCATGGCGACCCGGCCACCTCCCGCACCGCCGAACTGGTCGGCAAGGGAGTCCATGCCATCGGCAAGAAGGTCGTCGAGGAGGCCGCCGAGGTCTGGATGGCCGCCGAGTACGAGGGCAAGGACGCGGCCGCCGAGGAGATCTCCCAGCTGCTGTACCACGTCCAGGTGATGATGGTCGCCCGCGGCATCTCCCTGGACGACGTCTACGCCCATCTCTAGGCCGTCCGGCCGAGCCCACGGGCAGCACCCCCCCGCACACTCCCCGCCCCGTCACACGAAGGAAGCCGACCTCATGCTGCGCATCGCCGTCCCCAACAAGGGTTCCCTGTCCGGCCCTGCGGCGGACATGCTGCATGAGGCCGGCTACCGGCAGCGCCGGGAGTCCAAGGAACTCAGGATCGTCGACCCGGTGAACGAGGTCGAGTTCTTCTACCTCCGCCCCCGCGACATCGCGATCTACGTCTCCTCCGGCCGGCTCGACATCGGCATCACCGGCCGCGACCTGCTGGTCGACTCGGGCGCCAACGCCGAGGAGATCCTGCCGCTCGGCTTCGCCCGCTCCACGTTCCGCTACGCCACCAAGCCCGGCATCGCGAGCGGCGTCGCCGACCTCGACGGCAGGACGGTCGCCACCTCCTACGAGGGCATCGTCGCCAAGCACCTCGCCGACCAGGGCATCGACGCCTCCGTCGTCCACCTCGACGGCGCCGTGGAGACCGCCATCGAACTCGGTGTCGCCGAGGTCATCGCCGACGTCGTCGAGACCGGCACCTCACTGCGCAACGCCGGCCTGGAGATCATCGGCGAGCCGATCATGAAGTCCGAGGCGATCGTCGTCCGCCGCACCGGCGCCCGCGCCGACGACTCCGCCGAGCCGAAGGTCCAGCAGTTCCTGCGCCGGCTCCAGGGCGTCCTGGTCGCCCGGACGTACGTGATGATGGACTACGACTGCCGGGCCGAGCACCTGGAAGAGGCCGTCGCCATCACCCCCGGCCTGGAGGGCCCGACCATCTCGCCGCTGCACAACGAAGGCTGGGTCGCCGTGCGCGCCATGGTCCCGGCCGAGGACGCGCAGCGGATCATGGACGATCTGTACGACATCGGCGCGCGGGCCATCCTCACCACGGCCATCCACGCCTGCCGCCTGTGACACCGAGGAGACCGCGCCTCCCATGTCCGACCTGCCCGACCTGCCCGTGACCTTCCGCCCGAACCGCACCCGGGTGATCCTGCTCACCTCCGGTGTGGCGATCTTCGTGGTGATAAGCGGAGTCGCGCTCCTGCTGGAGCAGCTCAACCCGGGGGAGCAGCTCAGCTTCTTCCTCGTCGGGGCGCTGATCTTCTGGGTGCTCGCGCTGCTCGCCCGGGTCCGGGTCGTCGCCGACGAGTCCGGTGTCACCGTCGTGAACATCGCCAGCAGGCGCCGTCTGGAGTGGGCGGAGATCCTCCGGGTGAACCTCCGTCCGGGCGACCCCTGGGTGTTCCTCGACCTCAGCGACGGCTCCAGCCTGCCCGCGCTCGGCATCCAGCCGGGCATCGCCAAACAGAGCGCCATCGCCGACGCCAGGGCCCTGCGGGCCCTCGCCGAGGCCCGCGCCGGACAGGGCCCGGAGCGGCTGCTCAGCTGACTCGGGGCCCGGCCACCCTGCCACGTCGGCCGGTGTCTTGATTAATCTGGTGGGCGGAGGCGTTCCCGTTGTGCCTCCGCCCCTGCTGTGCCGCCCGGCGCACAGGGGTTCCTGCTACCCGAGGAGTGACCACCTCCGGCGATGGACGGATCGTCCTGTAGTACCTGCGCCGCCCCCTCCCGACATACCGCGGAGGCGGCGGCATCATGAGCACACCCCTGCTGCTCCTCGCAGCCGCATTCCTGCTGATTCTCGCCAACGGCTTCTTCGTGGCGGCCGAGTTCGGCCTGGTGACGGTCGAGCGGCCGGACGCCGAGAAGGCCGCGGCCGACGGCGACCGACGCGCCCGCAGGGTCGTCGAGTCCCTCAAGGAGCTGTCCTTCCAGCTCTCCGGCACCCAGCTCGGCATCACCATCACCTCCCTGGTCGTCGGCATGCTCGCCGAACCGGCCCTCGCGGAACTGCTGAGCGGCCCGGTCACCGCCACCGGCATCCCCGACGGCGCCGTCCCCGGCGTCGCCGTCGTCATCGGCATGCTGCTCGCCTCCGCGATCCAGATGGTGATCGGCGAACTCGTACCGAAGAACTGGGCGGTGTCCAGGCCGCTACAGGTCGCCCGGTTCGTCGCGGGCCCGCAGCACCGCTTCGCCCGGCTGCTGCGCCCGGTGATCGCCGCGCTCAACGCGGCCGCCAACCGGCTGGTGCGCGCCCTGGGCGTCGAACCGGCCGAGGAACTGGCCTCCGCCCGCACCCCCGGCGAACTCGTCTCGCTGGCCCGGCACTCCGCCCAGGCCGGCGCGCTGGAACAGGACACGGCCGACCTGTTCGTGCGGACGCTGTCGCTGGGCGAGCTGACCGCACAGCACGTCATGACCCCACGGGTGAAGGTCAGCGCGCTCCAGTCCTCGGCCACCGCCGAGGACGTCGTCAACCTCACCCGGGCCACCGGGCTGTCCCGCTTCCCCGTCTACCGGGAGAAGATCGACGAGATCGTCGGCATGGCCCACCTCAAGGACGCCCTGGCCATCGCGCCGCACGAGCGGCTGCGCACCCCGGTCCGCCGGATCGCCCGCAAGGCGCTGCTGGTCCCGGAGACCCTGCCCGTCCAGCCGCTGTTGGCCAGGTTGCGCAGCGAGCAGCCCATCGCCGTCGTCGTCGACGAGTACGGCGGCACCGCGGGCGTGGTGACCCTGGAGGACATCGTCGAGGAACTCGTCGGCGAGGTCCGCGACGAGCACGACGGCCAGGACGTCCCCGAACTCGCACCCGCCCCGCCCGAGGACGGCCGACCCGCCTGGGACGTCGAAGGCAGCTGCCGCGTCGACGTCCTGCGGCGGATAGGTCTCGACGTCCCCGAGGGACCGTACGAGACCGTCGCCGGACTCGTCGCCGACCTGCTCGGCCGCATCCCGGCCACCGGTGACCGGGCCGAGCTGCCCGGCTGGCGGCTGTCGGTGCGCGAGGTCGGGCACTACCGGGCGGAACGCGTCCGGCTGGTGCGCACCGCCCCCGTGGCCCCGGCCGTGGAGGCGGTCCGATGAGCCTGCTGCAACTCTTCTTCGCCGCGCTGCTCGTGCTCGCCAACGGCTTCTTCGTGGGCGCCGAGTTCGCGCTCGTCTCCGTACGCCGCAGCCAGATCGAACCGCTCGGCACCGCGCGGGCCCGCCAGGTGCTGTACGGCCTGGAGCGGCTGCCGCAGATGATGGCCGCCGCCCAGTTCGGCATCACCGTCTGCTCACTGACCCTGGGCGCGGTCGCCGAACCGACGGTGGCGCATCTGCTGGAGCCCGTGTTCGAGTGGATCCATCTGCCGCACGGCATGGTCCACCCGCTCGGCTATGTCGTCGCCCTCGCCGCGGTGGTCTTCTGCCACCTGCTGATCGGCGAGATGGTGCCGAAGAACCTGGCGATGGCCGCACCGGAGAAGGCCGCGCTGTGGCTCAGCCCCGGCCTGGTCGCCTTCGCCCGCCTGTGCAGGCCGATCACCGTGGCGCTCGGCGCCTGCGCCCAGGGCATCCTGCGGCTGTTCCGGGTCGAGCCCAAGGACGAGGTGGAGGCCGTCTTCACCAGTGTGCAGCTGGGCCGGCTGGTGGAGGACTCCGGGCAGGCGGGCCTCCTCGGCCCCGAGGAGCAGGAGCGCCTGGAGGACGCGCTGGAGCTGGGCTCGCGCCCGGTCACCGACGTACTCCTCGGACGGGAGTCGCTGGTGACGGTGCCCCCCTCGGTCACCCCGGGGCAGATCGTCCGGCTCACCGCGGAGACCGGCTTCTCCCGCTTCCCGGTCGCCACCGAGTCCGGCGCCTTCATGGGCTATCTGCACGTGAAGGACGTCCTCGACCTGGAGGAGTCCGAGCGGGCCGTGCCGCAGCAGGTGTGGCGGCCGATGACCACGCTCCGGGCCGAGCTGCCGCTGGACGACGCCCTCACCGTGATGCGGCGGGCCGCCGGCCATCTGGCGCAGGTCGCCGACGCGTCCGGCCGGATCCTCGGTCTGGTCGCGCTGGAGGACGTACTGGAGCTGCTGGTCGGTGAGGTACGGGACCCCGCGCACCGCCGGGCCGGGGGAGCCAGGGTGACGGAGCCGCGGGTGAGCGGCGAGCCGGAGGAGGCACTGGCGGGCTGAGCCGGTCAGGTCCGGCCCTCCGGGCAGGGCCCACGGGCCGGACCCTTCCGGCAGCCCGCACCGGGTCGCGGGATCCGCAGGTCACCTGGCCGACGGATCCTGCGGCCCCCGTCCCGAGAGCACCTCGCCGTACGCCTGCATCAGATCGGGCAGCCGCAGCGTCGCCAGGTCGTCCCGGGACAGCGCGCCGGGGCAGCCCGACAGCCGCAGATCACGGTAGGCGCAACTCTTCTCGTACAGCGTCCGCAGGAACCGCCCGTTGCCCAGCTCGTCGATCCACCCCTGGTCGACCACGTGCCCGGCGATGGACCGCAGCTCCTCCAGCGCCTCCTCGTCCCACACGTCCCCGTTCTCCTCGGCGAGCACCTCGCCGATCGCGGTGAGTTCGAGCGGCCGGTAGGAGGGGAAGTCGACCCGGCTGGTGAAGCGGGACGACAGCCCGGGGTTGGCGGTCAGCAGGCGGTCCATGCCCTCGGGATAGCCGGCCAGGATCACCACCAGGTGGTCCCGGTTGTCCTCCGCCCGCTTGAGCAGCACCTGGAGCGCCTCGTCGCCGTAGGCGTCGCCCTTGCCGTAGCCGGAATTGGACAGCGAGTACGCCTCGTCCACGAACAGCACACCGCCGATGGCCGAGTCGATCAGCTCGTTGGCCTTCACGGCCGTCTGGCCCAGGTACTCGCCGACCAGGTCGGCCCGCTGGGCCTCCACCAGGTGGTCGCCGCCGAGCAGCCCGAGGGCGTAGAAGACCCGGCCGAGGATGCGGGCGACGGTCGTCTTGCCGGTGCCCGAGGGGCCGGAGAAGACGAAGTGCCGCTTCGGTGGCTGTACGGGCAGTCCCTGACCGGCCCGCAGCCGTGCCATGTTCAACTGCGCTGACAACGCCTTGACCTGGCGTTTCACCGGCTCCAGTCCCACCATGCGCTCCAGTTCGGCGAGCGCTTGCGCCAGCAGGACGGGATCGGTGGGAACGGGGGGCAGCGGTGGCGACGGCGCACCGGTCCGCTCCCGTACCGACGGATCGGTCACCGCCGGCAGCGAGCCGGCCGGCGGCAGGTCGGGCTCGGGCAGCCGCAGGTCGCGACCCTCGGCGCCGAAGAAGGAGTCGAGCATGTCCGGGCCGTCCACGCTGTCCTGCCCGGCCCCGGTGAGCATGATCGCCGCGAGGTCCGCCGCGTCGTCGTACCCGTCGCCGTCGGCGATGGCGGCGAGCCGGGCCGAGGTGTCCATGAAGGCGGGGTCGACCCGGTGCACCGCCCGGTAGAGGGGGAGGGCCGCGGCGCTGCGGCCCGTGCCCTCGTGCGCCCGGGCCAGCCAGTACCGCAGCTCCTTGCGCTGCGGCTGCTCGCTGCGGCAGCGCATCAGGGCCGCCGCCAGCAGCGGCTCCGCCTGGCCGTACGTCTCCAGGCGGACCCGGGCCATGCCGCCGAACAGGCCCGCCTCGATGCCGAGCATGGCGTCGTCGAGCAGCGGGTCGGTGTGCCGGACGAGCTGTTCCCAGTCCTTGACGAGATAGGCGCGGCAGGCGTGCAGGAAACGGACCTGCGGGTCGGCGTCCACCGGCGGCAGGCCGGCCAGCGCACGGTCCAGCTCCGGCACATGGCGGCCGTCCAGCCAGTGCGAGGAGTGCGCGAGCAGCAGGTCGCGCGGGCTCTCCAGCACCGGCTGGACCCACCAGCCCAGCCAGTACCAGGAGTTGAGGGCCCGGCGGTGCCGGGCCCGCTGCTCCCCGAAGCGGTCCCGGTGCCGGAACATCCGAAGCAGAGCGGTCGTCGTGTCGACGCGCAGCGCGTGCAGCCCGAGCCACGCGTCGGCCATCCCGGGATCCAGCCGCACCGCGGTGCGGAACTCCTCCTCCGCCTGCGGATAGCCGCCCATCGTGTAGGCGTCCACGCCTCGCAGCCAGGCGAGGTCGGCCGGGGCCTCGGGGCCCTGCGTGCCGAAGTCCATCACGTCCCCCACAAACCGTGCCCCCGTTGGTTCACCGCCGGGCGTGTGCCCGGCGGTCGCCTTTGGTCGAACCGCTGTGCCGCGGACCGGAGTTGCAGGTGCGCGAAACTGCCGTCCGTAGGTCGCACCAGGGGCATCGTACCCGCGAGGTGGGCGCCCGCCGAAGGGTGTCGCAGGGGCCGTTTGACGAGGTGGGAGCAGACGGGGCGCACACGGCACAGTGACCGACGGTGAGCGGATCGGCGCGCTGAGCGCCCGGGAGAGGGGGGTGCGGGCAGAACGAAGCCCCCGATCACGGGGGAACAACCGGGGGCTTCGCGTCTGTGGGCGGCTCCGAATGGCCGCACATTGAGAACGTAAGTCCTGTACGGCCCCCGGGTCAAGCCGAGTTGAAGCAGTCGGAGAAGTTCTCGTGCAGGGATCTTCACAAGCTCAACACGCAGCGGACGGCCCGTCACCGTGTGTGACGATCCGGTCGGATCCGCCCGTCGCGGCGGGACCCGGGAGCACCTCGTACCCCCGCTGTGACTGGTGCACCAGCAGGTCGGCGTACGGCCGTGAGGGGTCCGCGGCGAAGTGCCGGCGCTCCGCCTCGACCCAACCGGCCCAGAACTCCCGCTGCTCGCTCCCGTCCCGCAGCCGCCCGCGGGTCCAGGACTCCTCGCGCGCCAGCTCCATCCACAGCAGCCCCGCCAGGTGCGGACGCAGGGCGCGCCGCCCCGCCCCGACGCCCTCGACGAGGACCACGGGCGCCGGGGGGAGCGGGCGGGGCGGGCCGAAGGACCGCGCCCGCCAGTCGTAGGGCGCGTACGAGGCGCTCGTGCCCCGGGCCAGTGGTTCGATCACCTGGGCCAGCAGCCGTCCGGTCCAGTCGAACAGCTCGTCGTGGCTCGCGATGTCGTCGAGGTGGAGCACCGGCGCCCCGCCCAGGGCGGCGGCCAACTTCCCGGTGAACGTGGATTTTCCCGAGCCCGCGTGGCCGTCGACGCCGATCAGCCGGACCGGACCGCAGGAGGGCGGAAGGCGGCGCAGTCGGGAGGCGAGGTCGTGAATGGCGGATCCCGGGGTGAGGTGCGTGGGCGGTATTTCGGAAACATCCTAGTGGCGCCCGTGGGGCCGGTCGGGTGCCGTCAGAGGACGAGACCAATATTCGTGGGCGCGGCATGGGACGAAGTGCTGGCAGGGGCATGCCGCCTGATCCATAGTTGGCGGACAGCAGTACGGCCGTCGGGCCCGCGGCAGCGCCGCCCGGAGCCGAACCGCCGCGGAGCGGACCTGCGCAGACACGGACACCTGGGGGTACTTCCGCCGATGAGCAACGCCGAACACCCGTCCCGCAGAACCGTCCTGACCGCCGCGGTCGCCGCCGCGGTGGTCTCGGGCGCAGCACCGGCGGCCGCCGCGCCCGCGTCCGTCCCCGATGCCGACGACCCGGCACCCGCCCGAACCGTGGACTACCGAGCCTGGACCACGTACGCCGACTGGCGTTCCGGTGCCGTCAAGGGGACGCGGGCCGTCACGGGCGCCCGCCCCGGCGTGGTGATCGCCGCCCCCGCGGGCACCACCGACTACCCGGACCCGCACACCGGCACCACCGCCGCCTGGGAGTACGCCACCTGGACCTCGCCGGTCCACCGCCTCACCGTCCCGGCCACGGAGGCGATCGCCTCCTGGAACGCGCACACCCCGGCGGGCACCTGGCTCCAGGTCGAGCTGAGCGGCACGTACTCCGACGGCACGCCCACCCCGTGGTACGTCATGGGCCGCTGGGCGGCCGGTGACCAGGACATCCGGCGGACCTCCGTGGACGGCCAGAGCGACGGCAGGAGCAGCGTCTGGACGGACACCTTCGCCGTCGACGACGCCTCCACGGGGCTGCGCCTGGTGTCGTACCGGCTCCGGCTCACCCTCTACCGCAGGCCCGGCACGAAGCTGACCCCCACTGTGTGGCGGCTCGGCGCGATGGGCTCCGACGTCCCGGACCGCTTCACCGTCCCGGCCTCCACGCCCGGTCTCGCCCAGGAACTCCTCGTCCCGCGGTACTCGCAGGAGGTGCACGCCGGCCAGTACCCGGAGTACGACAACGGCGGCGAGGCGTGGTGCAGCCCCACCTCCTCGCAAATGATCATCGAGTACTGGGGCGGCCGGCTCACCCCCGAGCAACTGTCCTGGGTCGACCCGAGCTACGCCGACCCGCAGGTGGACCACGCGGCCCGGTACACCTACGACTACCAGTACGAGGGGTGCGGCAACTGGCCCTTCAACGCGGCCTACGCGGCCACTTTCCAGGGCTTGCAGGGCGTGGTCACCCGGCTCGGCTCGCTCACCGACCTGGAGACGCTGATCGCGGCCGGCATCCCGGCCATAACGTCCCAGTCGTTCCTCAAGACCGAGCTGACCGGTGCCGGGTACGGCACCTCGGGGCACCTGATGACGGTGATCGGCTTCACCGCCGAGGGCGATGTGATCGCCAACGACCCGGCCTCACCGGACAACGACGCGGTGCGCCGCGTCTACCCGCGGCGCGAGTGGGAGAACATCTGGCTCAGGACCAAGCGGTACAACGCCAGTGGAACGGTGGCCTCGGGCACCGGCGGGGTCTGCTACCTCTACTTCCCGGCGCAGC
>NZ_JBHJUV010000061.1:0-50590 GCF_042268025.1 Streptomyces sp. NPDC056161 | reverse complement strand
GGGGGGGGGGGGGCCCGGCCCCCCCCCGCCCCCCCGGCCCCGGCGGGGCTCACGCGTGCTGGCCGAACAGCTCCCGCAGCACGTCCTCCATGGTGACCAGCCCTGCCAGCCGCCCGTCGGCGCCGAGCACCGCCGCCAGATGCGTACGGCTGCCGCGCAGCGCGGTGAGCACGTCGTCCAGCGGTGTGTTCTCCCGTACGCGCGCGATGGGCCGCATGTCCTGCAACCGCAGCGGCAGGTCCCGCGGCGAGGCGTCCAGCGCGTCCTTGACGTGCAGGTAGCCGACGATGTGGCGGCCCTCGTCCACCACCGGGAAGCGGGAGAAGCCCGACTGGGCGGACAGCCGCTCCAACTGCTCGGGTGTGACGCCCACGCGCGCGTAGACCACGTCGTCCAGGGGGACCACCACGTCCCGCACCGGCCGTCGGCCCAGCTCCAGGGCGTCGTGCAGCCGCTCCCGCGCCCGGTCGTCGATCAGGCCCGCCTCGCCGGCGTCCCGCACGATCTGGGCCAGCTCCGCGTCCGAGAACGTCGCGGTGACCTCGTCCTTCGTCTCCACCCTGAGCAGTTTGAGCAGGGCGTTCGCGAAGGCGTTGACCGTGAAGATCACCGGGCGCAGGGCCCGGGACAGGGCGACCAGGGGAGGGCCGAGCAGCAGTGCGCTGCGCACCGGTTCGGCGAGCGCGACGTTCTTGGGCACCATCTCGCCGAGCAGCATGTGCAGATAGGTCGCCAGCGCCAGCGCGATCACGAACGACACGGCGTGGCCCGCGCCCGTGGACATGCCCACCGCGTGGAACACCGGCTCCAGCAGATGGGCGATGGCCGGCTCCGCGACCACGCCGAGGACCAGCGTGCACAGCGTGATGCCCAGTTGGGCGGCGGCCATCAGCGCGGACACGTGCTGCAGCCCCCACAGGACGATCTTCGCGCGCCGGTCGCCCGCCTCGGCGTGCGGTTCGATCTGTGAGCGCCGTACCGAGATCAGCGCGAACTCGGCGCCGACGAAGAAAGCGTTGACGACGAGCGTCGCCAGCCCGATCAGCAACTGTACGGCGGTCATGTCCCGTCCTCCGCGCTCGCCTCGGTCACGTCGTCCGGCGGAGCGTGCAGCAGCAGCCGGGCCGCCCGGTGTCCGGACGCGTCGACGACGTCGAGCCGCCACCCGGCGACCTCGACGGTGTCCCCGGCCGCGGGGATGCGGCCCAGTTCGGCGGCGACCAGGCCGGCCAGCGTCTCGTAGGGTCCTCCGGGCGTCCGCAGGCCCACCCGGGCGAGCTGGTCGGTGCGGGTGGCGCCGTCGGCCGAGTACACCGCCCTGCCGTCCGCGTCGGCCCCGGCGGGGGCGAGGTCGGGCGTCTCGTGGGGGTCGTGCTCGTCCCGCACCTCGCCGACGACCTCCTCGACGATGTCCTCCAGGGTCGCCACACCGGCCGTACCGCCGTACTCGTCGATGACGACCGCCATCGTGCGCTTGCCGGAGAGCCGGTCCAGGAGCCGGTCGACGGTCAGCGACTCGGGGACGAGCAGCGGCTCGCGCATGATCTGCGTGACATTGCGCCGGGCCCGTTCCTCGCCGGGCAGCGTCAGCACGTCCTTGATGTGCGCGATCCCGACCACCGTGTCCAGGTTGCCGCGGTAGACCGGGAACCGGGACAGCCCGGTCGCCCGAGTCGCGTTGGCCACGTCCTGGCAGGTCGCCTGGGTGTCGAGGGCGACGACCTGGACCCGCGGGGTCATCACGTTCTCCGCGGTGAGGCCGGCGAGGTTCAGGGTCCGTACGAACAGTTCGGCGGTGTCCGGCTCCAGCGCGCCCTCCTTGGCGGAGTGCCGGGCCAGCGCCGCCAGCTCCTGCGGCCCGCGCGCGGAGGCCAGCTCCTCGGCCGGTTCCACGCCGAAGCGGCGCACCACGTGGTTGGCGGTGTTGTTCAGATGCGCGATGAAGGGCCGGAAGACGGCACTGAACCAGCGCTGCGGGCTGCCCACCCGCTTGGCCACGGCCAGCGGCGAGGAGATCGCCCAGTTCTTGGGCACCAGTTCGCCGACGACCATCAGGAAGACCGTGGACAGCGCGGTGCCGATGACCAGGGCGATCGTGCCGGCCGCGGAGGACGGGACGCCGAGCGATCTGAGCGGGCCCGCGATCAGTCGGGCGATGGACGGCTCGGAGAGCATGCCGACCACCAGGTTGGTGACCGTGATGCCGAGTTGCGCACCGGAGAGCTGGAACGTCAGGTTCCGTACGGCTTTGAGGGCGCCGGGCGCGCCGCGCTCACCGCGTGCGGCCGCGCGTTCGAGCTCGCCGCGTTCGACCGTGGTCAGCGAGAACTCCGCGGCGACGAAGGCACCGCAGGCGAGCGAGAGCAGCACCGCCACCAGGAGGAGGAGCACTTCGGTCATCGGGTCACCTCCGTCCCATGATCGGCCGGGGCGGTGAGGACCGCGCGATGTCGCGGACTGGGAGGCTCGTCCATGAGTGGACGCTCACACCTTTCGTCGGAGGATGCGAATGGGACGCGGATGGGACACGAGCAGGAGGGGGACCTGCCGGCCACCCGCCGTCCTCCCAGGGTAAAGGATCAGCAAAGGGAAGCGTCGGGCGCCGGCTCCGGGGTCGGGGCGGCGGCCGGTCAACCCCGCGAGTGCGGCGAGTGACGGCAGATGAAGTATTGGAGAACGTTGCACATCGGCTCGGCGAGGGTTGTGGTAACTCTCCGTCACGGCATGCGCGATTTATTCGTCCCTGCCCCTAAGGCGTGGAAGGCGTGGCCGTAGCGTGAACCGTCCGTGGGCCACGAGGTCCTGGTTGTCTCATGAGGGATTGGCTTAGCTCTGATGCACGAAGTGCGCGGCAGCACGTCGACACCCGCCGGTGGCGTCGCACTCGCCGAGAGCCCGCCCAGACCCGCGGCCCCCCAGAAGCCGGTGGCCGCGGGCCGCAACCGCCCTCGGCTGTTCGTCGTCGACGGCATCCGCCTGGTGGCCGCCCTGATGGTGGCCCTGCACCACTACGTCGGCACCAATCGGGTCAACAAGCCGGGCAACGCGATCTGGGACCGGCCGGTCTCCGACATCATGCCCACGGTGTTCCGGTTCGCCTCGTTCGGCTGGATCGGCGTCGAGATCTTCTTCGTGATCAGCGGCTTCGTCATCTGTATGTCGTGCTGGGGGCGCACCCCGCGCCAGTTCTTCGTCTCCCGGGTGATCCGCCTCTACCCGGCGTACTGGTTCGCCATCGTCTTCACCACCGCTGTGCTGGTGGCGCTGCCCGGGGTGTGGAAGCGGCTGGCTCTGCACGACATCCTGGTGAACTTCACGATGTTGCAGGCCGGCGTGGGCGTGCCGCACGTCGACTCGGTCTACTGGACCCTCTGGTCGGAGCTGCGCTTCTACCTCCTCTTCCTGATCGTCGTCGCCATGGGCCTGACGTACCGCAGGGTCGTGATCTTCTGCTGCGTGTGGGGCGTGGCGGCGATGATCGCGCCGCTCGCCGATTTCCGGCTGCTGGAGGTGGTGGCCGATCCGACCGGGGCCTGGTACTTCATCGCGGGTCTCGCCCTCTACCTCATGCACCGCTTCGGCCAGGACCTGCTGCTGTGGGGCATCCTCGCCATGGCCTGGCTGATGGGCCAGGAGGAACTGGGCGACCGGGTGGCCTACGAGGGTGTCTCCAGCTGGCGCGGAGCCGTGCTGATCTTCACCGTGTTCATGCTCGTGATGGTGGCGGTCGCCCTCGGCGCGACCGACCGCATCCGCTGGAAGTGGCTGATCACCGCCGGCGGCCTGACCTACCCGCTCTACCTGACGCACTACCTGGCCGGTACGACCCTGATCCACCGCCTGCGTGATGTCCTGGACCCCAGGTTGCTGGTCGTCGCGGTGATCGCCGGGTTCCTGGTGCTGAGCTGGCTGGTGCACCGGTTCGTGGAGCGGCCGGTGGCCAGGGCCCTGAAGACCGGTCTCGACCGGTCGTTCGCCAGGGCCGCGGGGTAGCGGCGAGCGGGCGGTCGCGTCAGGGAGGACGTGACGGGACGCCCGCTCAGTTCGCGGGCGGGCGGAACTCCGGCTGGTCGATGAGGCGCTGCCAACTGCCGTCGGCCTGTCGCCTGACCACCTGAGCGCGGGCGCCCGTGCCGTCCCCGGGCGGCGTGGCGGTCAGCGCGATGTCACCGCGGACCAGGGTTGGGAGCGGCTGCTCCGGTTCGAAGTGCGGTGCGCCGGCCAGCACCTTCTCCCACAGCTGCCGGATGGCCTCGCGGCCCACCGTCACATGGCCCGGCGGATAGGCCATCACCGCTTCCTCCTCGTACAGGGCGGCGAGCCCCGCGGCGTCACCGGCGTTGGCTCGCTCCACGAAGAGACGGGTGAGGTCTTCCGGCCGCATGGCCTTCTCGTTCTCGGACACGGTCGTTCCTTTCCTGTTCTGTGGCCCAGGCACCGGTCGTCCTGTTCCGTTCAGGCACCGGTCGTCCTGTTCTGTGGTTCAGGCACCGGTCGCGGTACAGGGACCGGGACCGGCGTGGCGATTTTCCGGCGGCGGCTGAGTAGAAGTCCAATCAATAGTTGGGATCGTCACTAGAATAAAAAGTTATGGACATCAGGCAGCTGAGGTATTTCGTCGCCGTGGCGCAGGAAGCCAATTTCACGCGGGCCGCCGAGCTGATGCACATCAGCCAGCCCGGAATCAGCGCACAGATCCGCCAGCTCGAAAACGATCTCGGGGCCACGCTGCTCGACCGTTCGGGGCGTACGGTCGCGCCGACCGCGGTCGGCGAAGTGGTACTGACCCACGCGCGGTCCGTCCTGTCCTCGATGGAGGCGCTGCGGCGCGCCGTCGACGAGGTGAACGGGCTCGTGCGTGGCAGGCTCGTCGTCGGCATGGTCACCGCCTGCACGGTCGAGCCGCTGTTCGACGCCCTGTCGAGTTTCCACCTCGCCCATCCCGGCGTCGAGATCAGCCTCGTCGAGGACGACTCCGGGACGCTGGTCGAGCACGTCCGCGCGGGCAGCGTCGACCTGGCACTGATCGGGGCGGCCCGCCGGGCACCGGAGGACCTGGACAGCCGGCAGGTGATCAGCGAGCCGATCGTCGCCGCGGTCCCCGCCGGTCATCCGCTGGCCGAGAAGGACGGGGTCACCCTCGCCGAACTCACCACCCATCCGCTCATCTGCCTGCCCCAGGGAACCGGCGTCCGGGCGACGCTCGACCAGGCGGCCGCGGCGCACGGCCTGACTCCGGCCGTCGCCCTCCAGGCGAGCGCCCCCGCAGCGGTGGCGAACCTGGCCGAACGAGGGCTGGGCGTCGCCGTGCTCTCCGCCACCATGGCCGCCCCGTACCCGAGGCTGCGGACCGTGGCCATCAGCGACGCGGACGTGCCTGCGGTGCTCGCGCTGATCTCCGCGCAGGTCAAGAGCCCGGCGCTGCGCGAGCTGCTGCGACACTGCCGGCGGTCCTTCGGCGGATCATCCACACCGGCCGGGGCCGCGGCCACCTCGACGGACGGGGCGTAGCCGAGCGGCCGGACCCCGGATCCGGCGCCCGCTCACAGCGCCTTGATCCACCGCCGCCAGTGGTCCTCGCGGTGGTAACCGGCCGCGGCCCAGGCGTGCTGCGCCCGCTCGTTGGCCTCCAGGACCATGGCGTCGACCCGCCGCCCGCCCAGGTCGGCGAAGCGCTGTTCGGCCGCTTGGAGCAGGGCGGTGGCGATGCCCTGCCGACGGTGGGCGGGATGCACGGCCAGCCGGTAGGCCGAGCAGCGCCAACCGTCGAAGCCGGCTATCACGGTCCCGACCAGAAGACCGTCGCGTTCCGCCAGGAGCAGGGCGTCGGGATCCCGCGCGATCAGGCGGGCGGCGCCGTCGTGGTCGTCGCTGATGCTGGTCCCTTCCGCGGCGTCGCGCCAGAACCGCAGCACGGTGTCGATGTCCGGGAGGGCGGCGCAGCGGAGGTGGAGATCGTTCATGGAGCGAGCCAACCAGACCTCCCGCCGGCCAGGCGAACGGATTCCGCGGGCTGCGATCCGGTCGGTCCCGGCGCCTGTGTTTCGCGCAGTTCCGCGATGACCGGTGCGAACGTCTCCATGTACGGCTCCAGCACGGTCAGATACGAGAACCCGTACCGTTCGCGCCGCGCCCGCACCTGGCCGGTGATCTGCGACAGGGTGCCGGCCAGCACGACGGGCAGGGCCAGCGCCTGCTCCGGAGTCAGCCGGGGCTGCCGCTCCAGCAGCGGACGCAGCGCGGCCTCGCGGTCGTCGGTGACCGCGACCACCTGGAGGAGGAGGTTCAGCTCGGCGGCCTCCGCACGGCCCGCGGCCAGTTCCCGGTAGCGGGCCACGCGCTCGTCGAGTTCTTCGGGGCCGATCGGTGTCAACTGCCCTGTCGCGCTCCCCGTTACCGAACGGAGCGCCGTGAAGGCGGCGATGTCGGCGTGCTCCGCGGTCAGCCGCAGCATCCGGTCGCCGTTGGCGCCGATCAGCAGCGGCACCCTGGACTGGGCGGGGCGCGGCAGGTGCTCCGTGGAACCGAGCAGCCGCTCCAACTCCGCGACGGTGCGCCGCAGTCGGTCCACCCGCTCGCCGGGCGATTCGAAGGGCAGGCCCGCGGTGTCGTGCTCGGCCCGGACGTAACCGGTGCCCAGCCCGAGTTCGAGTCTGCCGCCGGTCAGGGCGTCCGTCGTCGCCACCTCGCGGGCCAGCAGCGCCGGGTTCCAGAACCCGGCGTTGAGCACGAACGTGCCAAGCCGGGGCCGCTCGGTCGCGTCGGCCGCCGCGACCAGCGCCGGAAACGGCGCCGGCATGCCGAGGTGGTCGGGGACGAGAATCACGTCGTACCCCAGTTCCTCGGCCCGGCGGCACTTGGCCCGCCACTCCTCGGCGGGCACCGGAGCGAGCAGATTGACCCCGAAGCGAAACGGCCGTGGCATGAACCCTCCTCGACGGCGTACGACGCGAAGCAGCGCGACGATTCCATCAGCCCTGCGCGAGGGCCGCCAGCCCCTTCGCGCAGGACGTCCGCGTCCTGCGGTACGTACGGGACCAGGCCCTGCGGTACGTAGGGGACGAGATCCTGCGGTACGTACGGGACGAGCGCGGACCGCCCCGGCCCCGACCGAGCCCGCCCCCGGCCCCCGCTTGCCACCGCTAGCATCTTGACGCTAGCGTCGACGTATGGCCAAGACCCAACTGAACGTGCGGGTGGACGAGGGCACCGCCCGAGCCGCCCGCGAGCGTGCCCAGGCCCGGGGCATGAGCGTCAACCGCTACATAGAGGAACTGGTCCAGCAGGACACGGGGGAGGCGGGCCGCACCTTCGTGGAGGCCGCCGCCGACTTCATGAAGCAGTACGAGGGCGTGTTCGCGGAGGAGTTCGACGAAGGCCGCGCCGCAGGCCGGAACGAAGGCCGGCGCTGAACCGTTGGCCGAACCGTTGAACGACCTGAACATCGACCTCGCCTGGCTGCTCATGCTCGCCGAGCAGCGGACACCGGGGGACCCCCAGGTCACCGACTGGGGTGCCCTGGTCGCCGCGGTCGAGCGGCACCGGGCCGAGATATTCGGCATCCCCGTCTACGAGGGCCCGCACGCACGCGCCGCCGCGCTGCTCCAGCAGTTGATCCACATCCCCGCGCTGGAGCGTTCCAACGCCCTGTTCGCCTCCGCCGTCGCCTACGCCTACCTTGTCGCCAGCGGACTCAGGGTCGCCACCGCACCGGAACAGGTCCGCGATCTGGCGCGGCTGGTCAAGAGCGGTCAGGCGTCGGTGGCCGACATCGCGCGGGAGCTGCGGCAGTGGACGACGGCCCGTTGAGCGCCCCCCGGGGAGGATCACCGGGCCCGCGGTGGTGGGTCATCAGGTCTGTGCCGAGTCCGTGACAGCCGGGGTGCGGCTGGGGCACACGCTCGAAGGCGACACGTCACGGCCCGGCGCCGGGGCGCTGGTCCCCGGAGGCGTACGACGACGTGGGACTGGTCGTCCGCGCGCTGGAGAGGCTGGGCGCGCCGGGTGCCGTCGAGCCGGGCACCGTGGCCGAGCGCCTCTTCGACGGCGGCTACCGGGGAATCGCCAAGACGCTCAGCTTCACCACCGGCAACACCCTGGACCCGTCGGCCAGGTCGCTGTACTTCCTGTTCCAGGCGGACGGGAACAATACATTCCGTTTTCTCGGGCGTTCCGGCCAGGTCAAGTGAGGTCACCGGGCACACCGGGCCCAGGGGGTGCCTCCCGGGTCCCGAACGCCTCCGCGTCCCAGGTGCCGCCCAGGGCCGGGGCCAGCCAGGCCGGCGCCGCCGCGCGGAAGCCGGCCGACGGCAGCGCGCCGGCCCCCGCGGGCAGGGCGCCGAGCAGCGGCGCACCGGCGACCTCCGGCAGGTCGGCGAGGTTGCACCGCGCGGCGAGATCGGCGGCCCGGGGCCAGCTGCCGATCACCACGCCGAGCAACTCGACCCCGCGCGAACGCAGCTCACGTGCCGTCAGTTCGGTGGCGTTGAGGGTGCCGAGACCGGCCGGGGCGACCACCAGCACCGGCGCGTCCAGCAGCCCGGCCGCGTCCGCCAGGGTGCCGCCCGCCGCGTCGAACCGCACGAGCAGCCCGCCCGCCCCCTCCACCAGCACCAGATCGTGCTCGGCGGCCAGTTTGGCGGCGGCCTCGGCGACCTCGTGCGGACGTACCGGGGGCAGACCCGCCCGCCGGGCCGCCGTACCCGGCGCCAGCGGCTCCGGGTAGCGGGCCAGTTCGGCGGCCCTCACCGCACCCGCGAGCCGGGCCACCTCGGCCGCGTCCCCGCGCTCGCCCGGCCCCACCCCCGTCTGCGCGGCCTTCAGCACGGCCACCGAACGGCCGGCCGCGACCGCGGTGGCGGCCACCGCCGCGGTCGTGACCGTCTTGCCGACCTCGGTGCCCGTGCCCGTGATCACCAGTACCGGCATCTCATCCCTCCCGCGCCGCCGCGCACACCGCACGCCCGATGCGGGCCACGTCCGCGTCGGCGGTGACGTACGGCGGCATCGTGTAGACCAGGTCACGGAACGGCCGCAGCCAGACACCCGTGCGCACGGCCGCCGCCGTCGCCGCCGCCAGGTCCACCTCGTGGTCCAGCTGCACCACCCCGATGGCGCCCAGGACCCGTACCTCGCGTACCCCGGGCAGCCCCGCGGCCGGAGCGAGTCCGGCCCGCAGGCCCGTCTCGATCCGCTTCACCTCCGCGCGCCAGTCCTGTCCGAGCAGCAGCTCGATCGACGCACAGGCCACGGCCGCGGCCAGCGGATTGCCCATGAACGTGGGCCCGTGGGCGAGCACCGGTACCTCACCACGGGAGATCCCGTCGGCCACCCGGGACGTGCACAGCGTCGCCGACATCGTCAGATACCCGCCGGTCAGCGCCTTGCCCACGCACATCACGTCCGGTGTCACCGCCGCGTGCTCCGCGGCGAACAGCGCGCCCGTCCGGCCGAAACCGGTCGCGATCTCGTCGAACACCAGCAGCACGTCGTGCGCGTCGCACGCCTCGCGCAGCACCCGCAGATACCGGGGGGAGTGGAACCGCATCCCGCCGGCGCCCTGCACGACCGGTTCGACGATCACGGCGGCCAGTTCGTCCGCGTGCCGCCCGATCAGCTCGCGCAGTTGCTCGGCGTACGCCTCCTCGTACTCGGCCGGCGGCGGGTCCGCGAAGACCTGGATCGGCAGCACCCCGCTCCACAGCCCGTGCATCCCGCCCTCCGGGTCGCACACGGACATCGGCTGCCAGGTGTCGCCGTGGTAGCCGCCCCGCCAGGTCAGCAGCCGCTGCTTGCGCGGGCGGCCGGTCGAGCGCCAGTACTGCAGGCACATCTTGACCGCGACCTCGACCGACACCGAGCCGGAGTCGGCGAGGAAGACATGCTCCAGACCATCAGGAGACATGTCGACAAGGAGTTTTGCGAGCCGGACGGCGGGTTCGTGGGTGAGCCCGCCGAACATCACGTGGCTCATCCGCTCCAACTGGCTGCGCGCGGCCTCGTTGAGCACCGGGTGGTTGTAGCCGTGGATCGCCGACCACCAGGACGACATGCCGTCGACCAGCTCGCCCGAGCCGTCGCCCAGGCGCAGCCGCACCCCGCTCGCCGACTCCACGACGAGCGGCGTGCCGCGCCCGGGCATCGGGCCGTACGGATGCCAGACGTGCCGTCGGTCCAGCTCCAGCAGTTCCGGGAGGCCGAGGTCAGGCATTGGGCGCCAGGTCCGTTCCGGCGCCCCGGCGGCGGACCGCCACCAGGTCGGTACGGGGCTCGTTCCCCCGTGGCGCGGGAGCGGCGGCGGGACCGCAGGCTCCACCGCCCGCGTGCGTCCCGCAGGTCCCACGGTCCTCGTGTGCCTCGCGGGCGCCACCGTCCTCGTGTGCCGCGCAGGCCCCGCCGCCCTGCGCCCCGCAGGTCTCACCGCCCGCACGCGTACCGTCCTGTGCCCCCGTGCGCGCCGCCCGGTGCGCGGGCAGTGTGACCTCGCCGGCGGCCTCCACCACGAACCCGGCGTCCGCGATCATCTCCAGATCGGCCTTGCCCGCCTGGCCCTCGCTGGTGAGGTAGTCGCCCAGGAAGAGGGAGTTGGCCAGATGCAGCGCGAGCGGCTGGAGGGTGCGCAGGTGCACCTCGCGTCCCCCCGAGACCCGTACCTCGACGTCCGGACAGACGAACCGGACCATCGCGAGGATGCGCAGACAGTGCTGCGGCGTGAGGTTCCACTCCTCGGCGAGCGGAGTGCCCTCGAACGGGATCAGGAAGTTCACCGGCACCGAGTCCGGATCCAGCGCGCGCAGCGCGAGGACCACGTCGACCAGGTCCGCGTCGCTCTCGCCCATGCCCGCGATCAGACCGGAGCAGGGGGACAGCCCCGCGGCGTGTGCCCGGCGCACCGTGTCCACCCGATCGGCGTACGTGTGCGTCGTCGTGATGCCCGCGTACGTTTCCTCGGAGGTGTTGAGGTTGTGGTTGTAGGCGTCGGCGCCGGCCGCGCGCAGCCGCTCGGCCTGGCCGTCGGAGAGCAGGCCCAGGCAGGCGCAGACCTCGACGCCCTCGTTCCGCTCCTTGATCGTCCTGATGGTCTCGGAGACCCGGTCCACGTCCCGGTCCGTGGGGCCCCGGCCGCTGGCCACCAGGCAGACCCGCTTGGCACCGCCGGCCAGACCCGCCGCGGCGGCCTCGGACGCCTCGTCGGACCCCAGCCAGGTGTACTTCAGGATGCCGGCCGTCGAGCCGAGCCGCTGCGAGCAGTACGAGCAGTCCTCGGGACACAGCCCGGACTTGAGGTTGACCAGATAGTTGAGTTTGACGCGCCGGCCGAACCAGTGCCGGCGCACCTTGCCGGCCGCGGCCACCACGTCGAGCAGGTCGTCGTCGGTGGTGGCGAGCACGGCGAGAGCCTCGTCCCGGGTCGGCGGCTCGCGCCGCAGGCCCTTGTCCACCAGCGTGTTCAGGAGGTCCATGAGGCCCGATCCTGCCCTGTGGCGCCACCCCAGGCCAAGGAGGGTTCGTACAACGGAGGCCATTCGATGTAGGGGTATTGCCACACAGTGGGTGGCTGATCGTCCGGCTAGTGTCTGTCCACTGCCTACAAAATCACCGGAGGGGCCATGACGTTCGGCTGGATCGACGAGCAGGCGCGGCTGCGCCGCCGGGCCGGACTCGTCCGCACCTTGCGGCCCCGCCCCGCCGACTCGCCCCTCCTCGACCTCGCGGGCAACGACTACCTGGGACTGGCCCGGCACCCGGAGGTCGCCGCGGGTGCCGCCGGCGCGGCGCATGCCTGGGGCGGCGGCGCCACCGGTTCCCGGCTGGTCACCGGCACCACCGAGCTGCATGCCGAACTGGAGCGTGAGCTGGCCGCCTTCTGCGGCTTCGAGGCGGCGCTGGTCTTCTCCTCCGGGTACGCCGCCAATCTCGCCGCGGTCACCGCGCTGGCGCCGCACGGCTCCCTGATCGTCTCCGACGCGGGCAACCACGCCTCCCTCATCGACGGCTGCCGGCTGGCGCGCGGTGTCACCCGGGTGGTCGCACACGCCGACCCGGACGGGGTGCGCAAGGCACTGGACACGCACGCGGGGTCCGCGCTGGTCGTCTCCGACACGGTCTTCTCGGTCGACGGGGACGCCGCGCCGCTCGCCGCCCTCGCCGAGGCGTGCCGGGAGCAGGGCGCCGGGCTGCTGGCGGACGACGCCCACGGGTTCGGTGTGCTGGGGGAGGGCGGCCGGGGAGCCCTGGACGCCGCCGGTCTCGCGGGCGCCGATGACGTCGTCGCCACGGTCACGCTGTCCAAGTCACTGGGCAGCCAGGGCGGCGCCGTACTCGGTCCCGCGCGGGTCGTCGACCATCTGGTCAACTCGGCCCGTACGTTCATCTTCGACACGGCCCTCGCGCCCGCGGCGGCGGGCGCGGCGCTCGCGGCCCTGCGCGTGCTGCGGCGCGAACCCGAACGTGCCGCACGCGCGCGTGCGGTCGCGGCCGAGTTGTACGCGCGGCTGACCGCGGTGGGCCTTGAGGCGGTCCGTCCGGACGCCGCGGTCGTCTCGGTGCGTGCGCCGTCCCCGGAGGGTGCCGTCCGCTGGGCGGCGGACTGCCGTGCGGCGGGCCTGGCCGTGGGCTGCTTCCGTCCTCCTTCCGTGCCCGACGGTGTCTCACGGCTCAGGCTGACCGCCCGTGCGGACCTCTCCGGGGCCGATGTCGCATGCGCTGTCCGGGTGATCGGCGAGGCGCGACCATGAGTCGGCGTGACACGGCCGTGCGCCGCCGGGGCGGAAACGATCGGATTCGGTCAGGAATCGATCGGACAGTGGGGTAGGGGGGTCAACGCAGTGCGGCGACGAAACCCGCCCAGCTCCCGGGGGAGAAGAGCAGCGCGGGTCCGGTCGGGTCCTTGGAGTCGCGCACGGCGAGCAGTCCGGTCCACGGACCGGAGCACGGCCGCGCCGCCTCCACGCAGTTGTTGGCGCCCGTGCTGTAGCTGCTGCGCAGCCAGTGCACAGCGGACAGTTCGGAAGTGGAAGGTACGTTCCGAGGCAGTGCAGTCATGGTGCCTCCTTACGGGCCGTCACCTATCCCGGCGATGTAATCCAACGAGTCCTCGGGGGAAAGAGCGTGGAACTGAAGGGTGTTGAAGGCATCTGTGTATGCCTGGAGGTCTTCTTTCCGCTCCAGGTAGAGGCTACTCGTCAAATGGTCGAGAACAACAACATCCAGATCAGATGTGTTCGGAAATGAGAAGATAACGAAAGGGCCGGTGATCCCGATGTGCGCTCCGGCGGCGAGCGGCAGCACCTGGAGCCTCACCTGGGGCAGGCGTGCCGCTTCCATGAGCCGTTCCAGTTGCCGGGCCATGACGTCGGGACCGCCGACCTCGCGGCGCAGCACCGCCTCGTCCAGTACGGCGCTCAGCTCCAGCGGCGGCTGGGAGCGCAGCACGTCCTGCCGGGCCAGCCGCACCTCCACCAGCGTGTCCAGCCGGTCCTCGGCGAGGCCCTCCACCGCCGCCCGGGTCACCGCGCGGGCGTACTCGGGCGTCTGCAGCAGCCCCGGGACCACCGATGTCTCCAGCGTGCGCATCCGGCTGGCCTGCGACTCCAGGCTGATGAAGTCGCGGTAGGTGGGCGGCAGCACCCCGCGGTAGGCGTGCCACCAGTGGTGCCGGCCGCCGACGTTCTCGGACCCCGCCAGCACCAGGAGCAACTCCCGCAGCTGGGTGTCCGTCACACCGTAGGCGTCGAGCAGTAAGCGCACATCGGTCGGTTTCACGCCACTGGCGCCCGTCTCGACGCGACTCACTTTCGACTGGTGCCAACCCACCAGCCGGGCCGCCTCACCGCTTGTGAGACCCGTGCCGGTGCGCAGTGCACGCAGTTCGGCGCCCAGTTTCCGGCGGCGCACCGCGGGACCGTGCTGCATGGGCTACTCCTTACTCCTTACGAGCCGCCCAAATACGCTCTGCCGTCGCAGAGTTCACCGCTTCGAGCGACAGATATATGCATATCTTGGTGGATCGACCCTCGTGACCGACGCGGTAATGGCAGTCTGGCGACGAAGCACCAGTCCGGGACCGTACTCGAACCATCCGCTCCATGTCGGACTGCGGTCCCGTGGGAAAGGGGCGAGATCGCCATGGCAGACCATCTGGAAGTATCCGTCACTCTGCCGAGCGACCCCGCCTCGGTCTCCGCTGCCCGCTGCCATGTGATGGGCACCCTCGCGGAGTGGGGCATGGCACCGGACACGGACATCGGCGACACGGTCCGGCTCATCGTCTCCGAACTCGCCACCAACGCCGTACAGCACACTTTCGGCCAGTCACCCACCTTCACGGTGGACCTGGTGCTCGACCGTGACGAACACCTGCGCATCGGTGTCACCGACAGCCATCCGCGCTTCCCGAAGAGACTCCCCGCGGCCGTCCAGCAGGACAACGGCCGCGGCATGGTCATCATCCGCTGGCTCACCGCCGAATGCGGCGGCAAGCTGCACGTCCGCCCCACCCGCGAGGGCGGCAAGACCATCTCCGTCGAACTGCCCTTCACCGTGCCGGCACAGCCGGTGACGGCGGTGGGACAGCAGGAACCGTAGCGGTCACACCTGGTGCGCACGGCCGAACGCCCCGCGCAGCAGCGCCCGGAAGGCATCCGCCGCCGGCGCCACCTCGTCCGCGCGGTGGGCGACCAGGATCGTACGGCGCATCTCGCCCCCCTCCAGCGCCCGCACCCCGACCGGCGTGACCGCCGTGCGCGCCACCATCTCGGGTACGACGGCCACCCCGAGCCCGGCGCTGACCAGCGCGCACACCACCGCGTACCCGGGGGTCGGCACCAGCACGGACGGCGTGGCCCCAGCCGCGGCCAGCAGGGACTCCACGCCCCGCCGGGCCGGATGGTCCGGGGCCATGCTGATCAGCGGCTGCCCGGCGAGTGCGGACAGCGGCAGCCGTGCGGCGCCGTCGCTCAGGGCGTGCCCCGGGGCGGTCACCAGGACCAGTTCCTCCACCAGTACCGGCTCCAGCCGCACCGAGGACGGCACCGGGAAGGGCTCGGCCGGGTGGTAGGCGTGCGTCAGCGCGAGGTCCACCGCACCGGCCGCGACGGCCGTCACCCCGTGCGGCGGGTCGTGGTCGGCGACCGACAGCTCCACGTCCGGATGGGCCCGGCGGAACGCGGCGAGGACCGGGGGCAGCAGATGGATACCGGCGGTCGGGAACGTGCCGAGCCGGAGCGTGCCTCCCGCCAGGCCGGTCAGCCGGGCCAGCTCGTGCCGGGCGCGGTCCAGTTCGTCGAGGATCCGGCGGGCCCGCGCCACCAGCAGCTCGCCCGCGTCGGTCAGCCGTGCGCCGCGGTGGTGCCGGACCAGCAGAGCGGCGCCCGCCTCCCGCTCCAGCTTCGCCAACTGCTGGGAGAGGGCGGGCGGCGTGTAACCGAGCCGTTCGGCGGCGCGTGTGATGGACCCCGCCTCCGCCACCGCGACCAGCGCGGCCAGTCGTGTCGGGTCGTACATGCCCTGCCTGCCCGGAGAAGTGCCTGACTGAAGAAGTGCCTGACTGAAGAAGCGCCGCGCGGTCCGAAAGAGGAGCCGGTGCGGGGAGGCGGCGGGCCCGGAAGGTATCCAGCCTGAAGAAACGCTTAAGGATAACCCAGGGGATCCGAAATACCTGCTGAGGGCATGTGCACGGCAGGCTGGTGCCATGGACGGTCAGCTCATCGCCTTCACCGGGATCGCCGCCGGCATGGTCGCCCTGCCGGGCGCCGACTTCACCGTCGTCGTACGCAACGCGCTCGTCTCCCGCCGGCACGGCGTCGCCTGCGCGCTCGGCATCGCGGGCGGGCTGCTCGTGCACACGACGCTTGTGGTCGCGGGGGTCGCGGCGGTCCTGGTGGCGGTGCCCCCGCTGTTCCGCGCGCTGCAACTGCTCGGCGGGGCCTACGTCCTGTACCTCGGCGCACGGACCCTGTGGTCCCTGCGCCGCCCCGCCGCGGAAGCCGGGCCGCCACCGCCGTCGGCCGCGCATCCG
The DNA here is from genome assembly GCF_042268025.1 of Streptomyces sp. NPDC056161. Lineage (NCBI taxonomy): Bacteria > Bacillati > Actinomycetota > Actinomycetes > Kitasatosporales > Streptomycetaceae > Streptomyces > Streptomyces sp. NPDC056161. Next base: position 34,572 of record NZ_JBHJUV010000061.1, on the reverse strand, counting down.
CTGCGGCAGGGGTTCGTCACCAACGCCCTCAACCCCAAGGTCTCACTGACCTTCCTCAGCCTGCTGCCCCAGTTCGTGCCGCGGGACGGCCCGGCGCTGCCCAGGACGCTGCTGCTGGCGCTGATCGTGATCGGACTGACCCTGGTGTGGTTCCCGGCGGTCGCGCTGCTGGTGGACCGGCTGGGCCGGTGGCTGCGCGAGCCACGTGCCGCGCTGGCCCTCGGCGCGGGCACGGGACTGGCCCTGGCGGCCCTCGGTGCGGTCCTGCTCCTCGAACCGCTGCTGTCCTGATGCCGGCTCAGCCGTGGGCGGGCGCCGAGGGGATGACGGCACGCCAGGGGCCGGCATCCCCTCGGACCGGTTCAGTTCACCCGTCCGTACCAGACTCGCCTGGTCCAGATCTTTTCCAGCCGCACCACGTCCCCGGTCTTCGGGGCGTGCCAGATCTTCCCCTTACCTGCGTAGATGCCGACGTGGTAGACGCTGGAACCCACATGGAAGAACACCAGGTCTCCGGCCTTGCGGCTCTTGACCGAGATGTGGCGCGTCTTGTTGTACTGCTGGGCCGCCGTACGCGGCAGGGCCTTGCCCGCCTTCTTGAACGAGTACAGCGTGAGCCCGGAGCAGTCGAACCTGCGCGGGCCGGTGGCCCCCCACTTGTAAGGGGAGCCCTTCTTGGACGCCGCGACCTTGAGGGCCCTGGCTCCCATGGTGGCCGCCTCTGCCTCCGGTGCCAGACCAGGGGCCACGATCGAGCCGCCCACGGCGGCGAGGGTGAGCGCCGAGGCCGTACCGGCCCGCGCCATCAGCGATGGGACACGATTGAGCGCAGTCATGCACAACCCTTCGTCAGCCGCCTGTGAAGGATGACCTGTCGGATTCGGGCTGGCGAAGTTGCCCGGCCGCGTCGCCACGGCTTCACCCCAAGGGCCGCTCGGACCGGACCTGCGTCCGTCCCGGCGACCCGTCGTGCCTGGGTCCTCCACTCCTGCCGATCCACTCCTGTCGACCGGGCATCCGGGCGGCGGCAGGACTCGGCGTCCGCCCGGACCGCCCCGCCGTGTGGCGGGGGCTTGTCGTCAGACAGGGATCTTCACTCACAACTGTCAGAAAATCCCAATGCAACCGGCGATGTGTGTCTTTGCTCACCACCCACCTGTTTGGGTGGACGGCGGTCCATTCCGTCCCTGGCCGAGACGCCGACGAGCCCTCGGACCAGCACGGGAGCACTTCGGCGGCTCTGTCGGCCACGCGCCCCGCACCCTCTTCGAGGTCCCGAAAAGGGACCTCTGCCTACGCTGAACAGGGGTACGTCGGTTGGGTCGTTTCAGCCCGGCCGCCGGCGTCGCGTCGACGTGGCGGACCGCGCGGGGTCCGGGGAACCCCGCATCACCCCGGGCCGTCCGGTGGCAGCGCGACCCGGGCGGTGCGCCGCTCGCCGTCCAGTACGCGCAGCGCCCGCGCCGGCGTCGCCGCGTGCAGTTCGCGCTCGCCCCGCAGGTGCATCAGGGCGAGCGCGTCCCGCAGCTCGACCGCCGTGCGCGCCAGCGCCTGGGCGGCCCGCGGCGCGGGGTAGGTGTCCGCGCCGTGCGCCGGGTTGATCCGGCCCAGCAGGTCGACCGCTTCGAGGCAGCGGTCGATCAGTTCGCCCTCTGCGCGGGTCAGGGAGGGCAGCGGCGGAAGTTCCGGCGGCAGCATCCGCGGCTCACCCGGCGTCCGGCGTGCGCGTGGCCCCGCGGCTGCGGACGATGTGGTCCACCAGGCCGTACTCCAGTGCGCCTTGGGCGTCCAGGATCAGGTCCCGCTCCAGATCCTCGTGGATCCGCCGAGGGGTGCGTCCCGTATGGCGGGCCAGGATCTCCTCCTGGAGGGCGCGGACGCGCGTCAGCTCCTCGGCCTCGATGACGAGGTCGCTGGGCCGGCCCTGTACCGGCCGCGGCAGTGACGGTTGCCGAAGCAGCAGCCGTACGCCCGGCAGGGCGAGCCGCTTGCCGGGCGTGCCGGCCGCGAGCAGCACGGCCGCCGCGGAGCCTGCCTGCCCGAGGCAGAGGGTGTCCACGTCGCAGGCGAGGTACCGCATGGTGTCGTAGATCGCCGTCATCGCGCTGAACGAGCCGCCCGGGGAATTGATGTACAGCGAGATGGGCCGGTCCGGCGCGGCGTGTTCGAGGTGCATGAGCTGCGCCATCACGTCGTTCGCCGCCGTGTCGTCGATCGGCGTGCCCAGGATGACGATGCGGCCTTCGAGCAGTTTCGAGTACGGATCGAGCGTGCGCAGACCGCTGCTCGTGCGCTCGGTGAACTCGGGCAGAACCTGACGGGCGGACGGTCGGATCATGACGTACCCCTCCTCGCGGCACAGCCGCTTCCGGCAAAAGCTCTCTGTAAAAAATGTACAGGACGTACAGACCGTTTCGGGCGGGACTGCGGTGTACGCGGGCGGACGCGGCCCGTGGGAAGGCCCGGGGGTGCCCCGTAAGCTGGGGGCATGGCCTACGAGATTCCGGTGACGCAAGCCAGGGCTGAACTCGCCGACCTGATCAACCGGGTCGTCTACGGCGGTGAGCGTGTCGTCGTCACGCGCCACGGCAAGCCCCTCGTCGCCCTCGTCTCCGCCGCCGACCTGGAGCGGCTCGAAGAACTGCCGGAGCCCGCCGACGACCAGGTGGTCAGCTCCGTCTCCAGCGTCCGCGAGGCCGGGGGCGCAGCCGGTGAACGACGGCGCTTCGGCATCGCGGCCGAGCATCGCGGTCCCCACGGCTCATGACCCGGACGCCGGTCGCCGACGCGCGCGCCACGGCCGGCCGGCGATGCCCGAACCCCGCCGTCGGGTGACGCCCGCGCCACCTGCGGTCCGTGACGCCTGCACCACCTCCCCGCCGCCGCGATGTCCCCGCCGCGGCCGGTAGGCGACGCCCGCACGAGCGCTGGTCGGTCGCCGCCGCCGGCCGCCGGCCGTGCTCGGCCACGGTGCCGCACCCGGTCGGGCGGTGCACCGCGGAGGGCGTCCCGGGGGGTCCGGCGGGCCGGTGGCTGTGATCGCGCCGGTATGACGGAGCCCAGGAAACGGTCATGAAGTGATCAAGGTCTGGTTAACGTCGCTGAAACTCCGGCGGACTAACCTGCCGATCCACGCCATCAGGGGTTTCCGTGTCCCAATTGGGCGAGATTACCCCCATTTGACCATGTGTTACATCTATCTCTGCCGTGGTGGCTGCGGCACTCGGACCCCGCACGGTCCGGAGCTAGGACTGTGAGGTGGGACATGCAACTGACCCCGCACGAGCAAGAGCGGCTGCTGATCCATGTCGCGGCCGACGTCGCCGAGAAGCGACGGGCCCGGGGTCTGAAGCTCAATCACCCCGAGGCGGTCGCGATCATCACGTCGCACATCCTCGAAGGCGCGCGGGACGGACGTGCCGTCGCCGACCTCATGGCCTCCGGCCGCACGATCCTCACCAGGGAAGACGTCATGACGGGCGTCCCGGAGATGATCCACGACGTCCAGGTCGAGGCCACCTTCCCGGACGGCACCAAGCTCGTCACCGTCCACGAGCCGATCGTCTGACGGGGGCCGCCGTGATTCCCGGAGAGATCCTGTTCGCCGAGGACCCCGTCGTCTGCAACGAGGGCCGCGAGGTCACCCGGCTCACCGTGCTCAACGCCGCCGACCGGCCCGTCCAGGTCGGCTCCCACTACCACTTCGCCGAGGCCAACCCCGGCCTGGAGTTCGACCGCGCCGCCGCACACGGAAAGCGGCTGAACGTCGCCGCGGGAACCGCCGTGCGCTTCGAGCCCGGCATCCCCGTCGAGGTCGGACTCGTCCCGATCGCCGGTGCCCGGATCGTGCCGGGCCTGCGCGGGGAGACCGGAGGTGCGCTCGATGCCTGAGATCTCCCGCGCCGCCTACGCCGACCTGTTCGGGCCGACCACCGGAGACCGGATCCGGCTCGCCGACACCGACCTGCTGATCGAGATCGAGGAGGACCGCTCGGGCGGGCCCGGTCTCGCCGGGGACGAGGCGGTCTTCGGCGGCGGCAAGGTCATCCGCGAATCCATGGGCCAGTCGCGGGCCACGCGTGCGGACGGCACCCCCGACACCGTGATCACCGGTGCGGTCGTCGTCGACCACTGGGGGATCGTCAAGGCCGACATCGGCATCCGCGACGGCCGGATCACCGGGATCGGCAAGGCCGGCAACCCGGACACGATGGACGGGGTGCACCCCGAACTGGTCATCGGCCCGGAGACCGAGGTGATCGCGGGCAACGGGCGGATCCTGACCGCCGGCGCGATCGACGCGCACGTGCACTTCATCAGCCCGCAGCAGGCCGACGAGGCGCTGGCCGCCGGCATCACCACGCTGGTCGGCGGCGGCACCGGGCCGGCCGAGGGCTCCAAGGCGACCACGGTGACGCCCGGCCCCTGGCACCTCGCCCGGATGTTCGAGGCGATGGAGCACTACCCGGTCAACGTCGGCTTCCTCGGCAAGGGCAACACCGTCTCGCACGAGGCGATGCTGTCGCAGATCCGCGGCGGCGCGCTGGGCCTGAAGCTGCACGAGGACTGGGGGGTGACCCCGGCCGTCATCGATGCCTCGCTGACCGTCGCCGACCGCACCGGCGTCCAGGTCGCCATCCACACGGACACCCTCAACGAGGCCGGCTTCGTCGGCGACACGCTCGCCGCGATCGGCGGGCGCGGCATCCACGCGTACCACACCGAGGGGGCCGGCGGCGGGCACGCGCCGGACATCATGACCGTGGTCCGTGAGCCGCACGTGCTGCCCAGCTCGACCAATCCGACCCGGCCGTTCACCGTCAACACCGCCGAGGAACACCTCGACATGCTGATGGTGTGTCACCACCTCAACCCCGCGGTCCCCGAGGACCTGGCGTTCGCCGAGTCCCGGATCAGGCCGTCGACGATCGGTGCCGAGGACATCCTGCACGATCTGGGCGCCATCTCGATCATCTCCTCCGACTCCCAGGCGATGGGCCGGATCGGAGAGGTCGTCCTGCGGACCTGGCAGACGGCCCACGTGATGAAGCGGCGCCGGGGCGCGCTGCCCGGCGACGGCCGCGCCGACAACCGGCGGGTACGGCGCTATGTCGCCAAGTACACGATCAACCCGGCACTCGCGCAGGGCCTCGCCCGGGACGTGGGATCCGTGGCGAGCGGCAAGCTCGCCGACCTGGTGCTCTGGGAGCCCGCGTTCTTCGGCGTGAAACCGCTGCTGGTCATCAAGGGCGGCCAGATCGCGTACGCGCAGATGGGCGATTCGAACGCTTCCATCCCCACCCCGCAGCCGATCCTCCCGCGCCCCATGTACGGGGCGATCGGCCGGGCGCCCGCCGCGAACTCGGTCAACTTCGTCGCCCCGGCGGCCGTCGAGGACGGGCTGCCCGAACGACTGCGGCTGGGCAAGCGCTTCGTCGCCATCGAGTCGACGCGCGGTGTGACCAAGGCCGACATGAAGGAGAACGACGCGCGGCCCGAGGTCCGGATCGACCCCGACAGCTTCGCCGTGCACATCGACGGTGAACTGGTCGAGGCCGCTCCGGCCGCAGAACTGCCCATGGCCCAGCGCTACTTCCTGTTCTGATGTCCCGGGCAGCACTCCTCGTCCTGGCCGACGGCCGCTTTCCCGCCGGAGGGCATGCGCACTCCGGCGGGGCGGAGGCCGCCGTCACGGCCGGGCGGATCACCGGTGCCGCCGACCTCGCGGACTTCTGCCGGGGGCGGCTGCACACGGCGGGTCTGGTGGCGGCCTCGCTCGCCGCGGCGGCGGTGCTCGGCATCGGCCCCGCCGCGCTGGACGCGGCGGCGGACGCCCGCACCCCCTCGCCCGCGCTGCGCGACGCCGCGCGCAGACTCGGCCGGCAGTTGCTGCGGGCCGCCAGGGCGACCTGGCCGTGTCCCGAACTTGACGCCCTGGGGCGGGAGTTCCCGAAAGGCGCGCACCAGCCCGTGGTGCTGGGCCTGGTGGCGCGTGCGGCCGGCCTGGAGGCCGCGGACGCGGCCCACTGCGCGGTGTACGAGAGCGTGAGCGGGCCGGCGACGGCCACCGTACGGCTGCTGAGCCTTGATCCGTTCGACGCGACCGGGGTGCTGGCCCGGCTGGCACCGGAGCTGGACGTGGTCGTGGGACGTGCGGTGGCGGCGGCGCGACGGGCCCTCGACGAGGGTGTGGACGCGTTGCCCGCGGCCTCGGCGCCGCTGCTGGAGATCGGGGCCCAGGCACACGCCGCACGGGCCGTCCGACTCTTCGCTTCCTGACCGGCCCACGGCACCCCGAGAAAAAAGCCAACAGAACCAACACAACCGCCGAAAGCCACGGAGTCGGCGAAACCCGCCTCGTGAAGAGTGGCTCGAAGGAGACCCGCCATGCATCTCGACCACGCTCACCTCGGCCCCGCGGCCGTCAGCGCCGACGCCCGGCGGGCGGACGGGTCGCGGCGGGCGCTGCGGATCGGCCTCGGCGGACCCGTCGGATCGGGCAAGACCGCCACCGTCGCCGCCCTGTGCCGGACCCTGCGGGACGAACTGTCGCTCGCCGTCGTCACCAACGACATCTACACCCGCGAGGACGCCGAGTTCCTGCTGCGTGAGGCCGTGCTGCCGCCCGAGCGGATCACGGCCGTGGAGACGGGAGCCTGTCCGCACACCGCGATCAGGGACGACATCTCCGCCAACCTCGAAGCGGTCGAGGACCTGGAGGACGAGGTCGGGCCGCTGGACCTGGTCCTCGTCGAGTCGGGCGGGGACAACCTCACCGCGACCTTCTCCAGGGGACTCGTCGACGCGCAGGTCTTCGTCATCGACGTGGCCGGCGGGGACGACATCCCGCGCAAGGGCGGCCCCGGCGTCACCACCGCCGACCTGCTCGTGGTCAACAAGACCGACCTCGCGCCGTACGTCGGTTCCGACCTCGCGCGGATGGCCGCCGACGCGAAGGCGCAGCGGGCCGGGCTGCCCGTCGTCTTCCAGTCGCTGCGCGGTGAGACGGGCGTCGCGGAGGTGGCGGCCTGGGTGCGCGAGCGGCTCGCCGCGTGGGCGGCGTGACCGCGACCGGGGTACGGGCGGCCGCGCGGATCGTCGCGCGCCCGGACGGCCGGGGCGGTACCGCGCTGCCCGTGCTGTCGGGCGAGGGCCCACTGGCGCCGCGGCGCACCCGGGCGAGCGGCGCTCGGGCCCGGGTCGTGCTCGTCGGGGCGATGGGCGGGCCGCTCGGCGGCGACCGGTTCAGCGTCGAGACGCTCGTTGCGGCCGGGGCCCGGCTGCACGTCGGGTCGGCCGCCGCGACCATCGCGCTGCCGGGCCAGGCGAAGGGCGAGGCACGCTACGACGTACGGCTCACCGTCGCCGCCGGGGGCGAACTGCGCTGGCTGCCCGAGCCGTTGATCTGTGCCGCCGGCAGCGAGCTGTCGGTCACCACCCGGGTCGACCTGGACGCCGGAGCCCGGCTCGTGCTGCGCGAGGAGCAGGTGCTCGGCCGGGTGGGCGAGGAACCCGGGCGGCTCGGCAGCCGGCTCACCGTGCGGATCGCCGGGCGCGCCGTCCTCGACCAGGAGCTTGCCTGCGGGGCCGGCGCGGCGGGCGGCTGGGACGGGCCCGCCGTGCTCGGCGGCCACCGAGCCGTGGGGCAACTCGTCCTCGTACGACCCGAGTTCACCGACCGGAGGCCGGTCGCCCGGATGCTGGGGCGGGACGCGGCGATCACTCCGCTCGCCGGTCCCGCTGTCCTGGTGAGCGCCGTGGCCGCCGACGGACTGCGGCTGCGGCGGACGCTGGACGAGGCACTGGCGCTGCTCGACCAGGATCCGTCAGACGGGACATGATCATCCGGTTATCGGATTGGCAAAGAAGGTCAACGACCCCTGTTCTCAGCCTCCGCACAGGCACGAGGATCCCCCTGACGTTCACAACTACGCAGGGGGAGGGGCCCACTTGAGGGACAACAGACGGAAGAACCGGGTGCTCGCACTCGGTTCGGCCACCGCGCTCGTCACTGCGACCCTGATAGCCGGCGCCGTCTCGGCGCCCACCGCCAGTGCCACCGCCGGTGCCGCCTCCGGGCACGGTCAGAGCCGAGAGGCCCGGGGCGTCGCGACAGCCGCCGAGCGGGCGGCGAAGGCCGGCATCGACTGGCAGGACTGCCCGGCCGACTGGGCGCTCGCCAAGCCCATCCAGTGCGGCTGGGTCACCGTGCCGCTCGACTACGCGAAGCCCGACGGCAAGCAGATCAAGCTCGCCGTCGACCGCATCGGCAACACGGGCACCGCACAGGAGCGCCAGGGCGCGCTCGTCTACAACCCGGGCGGTCCCGGCGGCTCCGGGCTGCGCTTCCCGACCCGGGTCACCACCAAGAACCCCGTGTGGGCGAACACGGCCAAGGCGTACGACTTCGTGGGCTTCGACCCGCGCGGTGTCGGCCACTCCACGCCCATCTCCTGCATCGACCCGCAGGAGTTCGTCAAGGCACCCAAGGCCGACCCGGTGCCCGACTCCGAGGCCGACAAGCTCGCCCAGCGCAAGCTGGCCCGCGAGTACGCGGACGGCTGCCACGAACGCAGCGGCACCACGCTGCCGTACATGACCACGCCGAACACCGCCCGCGACCTGGACGTCATCCGGGCCGCGCTCGGCGAGCAGAAGATCAACTACCTCGGTGTCTCCTACGGCACCTACCTGGGCGCCGTCTACGGCACGCTGTTCCCCGGGCACGTCCGGCGCATGGTCGTCGACAGCGTGGTCGACCCGGCGCGGGACAACATCTGGTACGAGGCCAACCTCAACCAGGACGTCGCCTTCGAGGGCCGCTGGAAGGACTGGCAGGACTGGGTCGCCGCGAACGACGCCACCTTCCACCTCGGCACCACCCGCGACGCCGTCCAGGCCCAGTGGCTCCGCCTGCGCGCCACCGCCAAGGCACACCCCATCGGCGGGGTCGTCGGCCCGGCCGAACTGACCTCCTTCTTCCAGAGCGCCCCGTACTACGACTCCTCGTGGGTGCCGGTCGCCACGGTGTTCGGCAAGTACGTCGCGGGCGACACCCAGGCCCTGGTGGACGCCGCCGCCCCGGACCTGTCCGACACCGCCGGGAACATCGCCTCGGAGAACGGCAACGCGGTCTACACCGCCGTCGAGTGCACCGACGCCAAGTGGCCCACCAGTTGGCGGCAGTGGGACCGGGACAACACCCGGCTGCACCAGGACTACCCGTTCCTGACCTGGGCCAACGCCTGGATGAACCTGCCGTGCGCCACCTGGCCGGTCAAGCAGCAGACCCCTGTCGACGTGAGGACCGGCAAGGGCCTGCCCCCGGTGCTCATCGTGCAGTCCACCCGGGACGCCGCCACCCCCTACGCGGGCGCCGTCGAACTGCACAAGCGGTTCTGGGGCTCCCGGCTGATCACCGAGCGGGACGCCGGTTCGCACGGCGTGACCGGGCTGGTCAACCCGTGCATCAACAGCCGGGTCGACGCCTACCTGCTCACCGGCGAGGTGGACGCCGCGGACGTGACCTGCGCCCCGCACGCCACGCCGAAGCCGTAACGGCGTACGGCAGGACATGAGGGGCGGCCGGGAGTCGTGTCCCCCGGCCGCCCCTTCCGTACCGCTCGCTCACCGTGCCCGCAGCCGCGTCCTCGGCCGCGTAGTCGAACAGGTCGGGACAGGCCCCGCGAGCATCGGGAGACCGTCGGTCAAGTCGCCCGGGGCGGGCTCGGCCCGCAGCCGGTCGACCGTCTCGGGCAGGCTCTCTGCGTACGGGGCGACGGTAGGGACCCGGACCCGGCGGACACCGCCCTTTCCGTCGAGGGCAGAGCCCGGCACGGGCCGCCTCGGGAACCTCCCGTCAGCTCAGCGGCGCCCGCGGGAACCTCCGCTCCTTCACCCCCTGCGCCGCCGCCTCCTCCGCCTTGACGACGGCGGCGTACCGGTCGACGTACTCCTGCTCCGACAGCGTCAGGATCGCGTACATGATCTCGTCGGTGACGGCGCGCAGGACGGTCTTCTCGTCCTCCATGCCGGCGTACCGGGAGAAGTCGAGGGGCTTGCCGAAGCGGATGACGACGCGATGGACGTTCGGGATGACCTTGCCCGGCGGCTGGGCCTCGAAGGTGCCGATCATCGCGCACGGGACGACCGGGACGCCCGCCTTCAGCGCCATCACCGCCACGCCGACCTTGCCCTTGTACAGGCGGCCGTCGTGCGAGCGGGTGCCCTCCGGGTAGATGCCGAGCAGTTCCCCCTTGCGCAGCACGCCGAGGCCCTCGCGGATCGCGGCCTGACCGGCGTCCTTGCCGGAGCGGTCGACCGGGATCTGACCGGCGTTGCGGAAGAAGAACGCGGTCAGCCGGCCCTTGACGCCGGGACCGGTGAAGTACTCCGCCTTGGCGAGGAAGGTGATGCGCCGCTTGAGGATCGCGGGCATCAGGAAGTGGTCGGAGAACGAGAGGTGATTGCCGGCGACGATGGCGGCCCCGGACGCCGGCACATGCTCCAGCCCTTCCGTGCGGGGCCGGAAGACCAGCCTGAGCAGCGGCCCCAGCAGCACGTACTTGAGCAGGTAGTAGAACACGGCTCGCCCCTTCAACTTTGCCAGGTCCGCTTCAAGACTGAGCCTTTCCCAGGTCGACGGCACGGTCAAGGAAGTCGGCCCATGTGGACCTCGGGTCGGGCCGGTGGGCGGGGGCGCCGGGCACGGAGGGGGCACGGGGGCGCCAGGTACGGAGGTGGGTGCCACGCAGGGAGGTGGGCGCCACGTGCCGAAGGGGCAGGCGGGCGCCGCGTGCAGGAGGACGCGGCCGGAAGGAGTACCGCCGGTGGCCGGTGGCCCCGCACCCCCTACGATGGACCCGATGACCCGAACCGACCGGCACCCGTCCCCGCCTCCACGGCGGTGGCGGGCGCTGCTCGTGCTCGGGCTGCTGGCCGGGCTGTTCGGCATGCACGCGCTGGCGCCAGGAGGTGCCATGGGCGGCGGATCGGACCACGGCTCCGTCCCGCACCGGATGGCGTCTCTCGCCGCCTCCCCCGACTGCCCGGACGACGGGCACTGCGGCGGACAGCACATGCAGCACGCCGACCCGACCTGCGCATCCGGCGCCGTGAGCTGGGGGCCCGTCCTGTCCGGGCTCGTCGCGCGACCGGTGGCCGCCGCCGTGCGTGCCGACCGGCCCGGCTCCTGCCCGGCCACGGCGCCCGACGGCGCCCGTGCGCCACCGTCCCTGGCGGAACTCCAACTCCTGCGGATCTAGAGGCCGCGACCACCGCACCCGGACCCCTCCGGCCGATGCGGTGTTCGGCATGCCCATGACCATCACGGATCATTTCGTACCGCAGGAGTTCACGCATGACCATCCACACCACCACGACCACGCCCGACGCCGCCGAACCGGCCACCACCGTCCGCACGGCGACCGCGTCGGGCAGGGCCCTCCCCACCCCGGTGCGGCGCGCCGCCCTCGTCCTGGCCGCGGCCGGCGCCGCGCTCGTCCTCGCCGCCTGTGGCAGCGGAGACGGCGGTGACGGCAGCGGCCACGCGGGGCACGGCGCCACGCCGTCCACGAGCGCGACCGACACCGCCGGCACCCACAACGCCCAGGACGTCACCTTCGCGCAGGGCATGATCCCGCACCACCAGCAGGCCGTCGAGATGGCCCGGCTCGCCGCCGACCGCGCCTCCTCCGCACAGGTCAAGGACCTCGCCGCCCGCATCGAGAAGGCACAGGACCCGGAGATCACCACGATGACCGGCTGGCTCAAGACGTGGGGCGAGGACGTGCCCATGGCGGGCATGGACCACGGGGCCTCGGGCACGAGCGGGAACTCGGGCATGACCGGGATGATGGACGACAAGGACATGACCGCGCTGGAGAAGGCCACCGGGAAGGACTTCGACACGAAGTTCCTGACCATGATGGTCGAACACCACAAGGGCGCCGTCGAGATGGCCACGACCGAGCAGGCCAAGGGCGCCTACGGCCCGGCCAAGAGCCTGGCAGGCTCCATCGTGACCGCGCAGAACACCGAGATCGGGGAGATGCAGCACCTGCTCGGCCAGGGCTGACCGCGGGCCGCCCCCTCCCGGCCGCAGGCCGCCGGGAGGGGGCGGGCACGCCTCAGACCAGTACCCTCTCCACCGCCGCCAGCGCGGAGCGCAGCTCCTGCGCGGTGATCGTCAGCGGGGGCGCCAGCCGGATCGTGGACCCGTGGGTGTCCTTGACCAGGACCCCCTCCCGCAGCAGTCGTTCACCGATCGCACGGCCGGTGCCGATGGCCGGGTCGATGTCCACGCCCGCCCACAGCCCGCGCGAACGGAAACCGATCACGCCCCGGCCGACCAGAGCGGTCAGCCCGTCCCGCAGGACCACCCCCAGTTCCGTCGCCCGGCGCTGGAACTCGCCCGTCTCCAGCAGTCCGACCACCGCCGTGCCGACCGCCGCCGCGAGCGGATTCCCGCCGAACGTGGAACCGTGCTCGCCCGGCCGCAGCACGCCCAGCACGGCACGGCGGGCCACCACCGCGGAGACCGGCACGATGCCGCCGCCCAGCGCCTTGCCGAGGAGGACCACATCGGGCTCGACGGACTCGTGCTCGACGGCGAGGGTGCGGCCGGTGCGGCCGAGACCCGACTGGATCTCGTCCGCGATGAACAGGCAGCCCGCACGCCGGGTCAGCTCCCGCACCCCGGTGAGGTAGCCGTCGTCCGGGACGACGACCCCGGCCTCCCCCTGGACCGGCTCGATCAGCACCGCCGCCGTCGTCGCGTCGATCGCCGCCTCCAGCGCCGCGAGGTCGTTGTACGGGACGATCCGGAAGCCGGGGGTGAAGGGCCCGAAGCCGGCCCGTGCCGACTCGTCCGTGGAGAAGCCGACGATCGTGGTGGTCCGGCCGTGGAAGTTCTCCGCCGCGACCACGATGGTGGCCCGGTCGGCGGGGACGCCCTTGACCTCGTACGCCCATTTCCGCGCGACCTTGATGCCGCTCTCCACCGCCTCGGCGCCGGTGTTCATCGGCAGCACCATGTCGAGCCCGGTCAACCCGGCCAGCCGCTCGGCGAATTCGGCGAGCAGATCGTGGTGGAAGGCGCGCGAGGTGAGGGTCAGCCGGTCCAGCTGGCGGTGCGCGGTCTCGATCAGCTCGGGGTGGCGGTGGCCGAAGTTGAGGGCCGAGTAGCCGGCCAGCATGTCGAGATACCGGCGGCCCTCGACGTCCTCCACCCAGGTGCCCTCGGCACGGGCGACGACCACGGGCAGCGGATGGTAGTTCTGCGCGAGGACCGGCTCCTCCGCCCGGATCAGGTCGGCGGAGGTACGCGTACGTACGGGTGCTGTCATGAGCGGATCTCCTGGGTGCAGCACTTGATGCCGCCGCCGGCCTTGTGGAACTCCGACAGGTCGACGGGGACGGGGACATAGCCGTGGTCGGCGAGGCGCGCGGCGAGGGCCTCGGCCCGCGGCGCGATGAAGACGTGGCGCCCGTCGGAGACGGAGTTCAGGCCGAAGGCCATCGCGTCCTCGCGCGTGGCGAGCACCGCGTCGGGGTACAGCCGCGCGAGCACCTCGCGGCTGCCGGGGGAGAACGCCCCCGGGAAATAGGCGATGTTGCGGTCGTCCAGGACGAACAGCGCCGTGTCCAGGTGGTACAGGTACGGATCCACCAGGGTCAGGCTGATCACCGGCACACCGAAGAACTCCTGCGCCTCCTGGTGGGCGTCGCGGGTCGTGCGGAAGCCGGTGCCGGCGAGCACGTGCGGGCCGGCCGGGACCAGGTCGCCCTCGCCCTCGCACACCGACCGCGGGTGGTGCACGTCGTAGCCCGCCGTCTTGAACCACAGGTCGTAGTGGGTCGACTCGGGACGGCGCTGCGGGGCGAGGAAGAGGGAGCCGAAGACCCGGCCGCCGACGACGGCCGCGGCGTTCGCGGCGAACACCATGTCGGGCAGACCGGGGACGGGGGCCACGGCCTCGACCGTGTGCCCGTGGGCGAGATAGGCACTGATCAACGACTGCCACTGCTCCTGGGCCAGGTCGACGTCGACCCGGGTGTCGGGATGCATCCAGGGGTTGATCGCGTACTGCACGGCGAAGTGTCTGGGTTCGCAGACGAGGAAGCGCCGGGGGCGCGGCACAGGGCTGTCGGGCACAGAGGTGTTCCTCCGCTTTCCTGCGGTGTCGACTGACGGTGGCACCAAGGTAGGAAGTGACGGAGATGCCGGACAAGAAAAGAGAGCTGCGTGTGTGCGCAGGAATGATGCGTTATAGGCGGCCACAACGCAGCAGTGCTGCGTGTGTCGAGGTTTACTCCGGTGCCGCCTGCGTCGCGGCGGCCTCCGGACTCTCCGGCAGCAGATGGGACAGCACCATCACACTGATCGTCTTCCGGATGAACGGCTCCACCCGGATCCGTTCCAGCACCTCCTCGAAGTGCTCGACGTCCCGTGCCCGCACGTGCAGCAGCGCGTCCGCGCCGCCCGTCACCGTCATCGCGGCGGTGATCTCCGGATGGTCGCGCACCACCTCGGCCAGCCGCCGCGGCGGGGCGGCACCCTCGCAGTACACCTCGACGTACGCCTCCGTGCGCCAGCCCAGCGCCGCCGGCTTCACCGTGGCCGTGAACCCGGTGATCACGCCCGTCTCACGCAGTCGGTCCACGCGCCGCTTGACCGCGGTGGCCGACAGTCCGATCGCCGAGCCGATCTCGGCGAAACTGCTCCTGGCGTTCGCCACGAGCGCGGTGACGATCTTCCGGTCGAGTGTGTCGAACGGAGCGGTCCTGCTGTTCATGTCGGCACTGTATCCAGCGGGAACCGCCACGCCCGGGACATGTCCACCCGTACGGATTCCACCTACACTCCACGTTCATGCTGCGCGCCCTCGCCGTCGACGACGAACGCCCCTCGCTGGAGGAACTCCTCTACCTGTTGCACGCCGACCCGCGCGTCGGCAGCGTCGAGGGCGCCGGCGACGCGACCGGGGCACTGCGCCGCATCACCCGCGCACTGGAATCGGGCCCGGACGGACCCGACGCCATCGACGTCGTCTTCCTCGACATCCAGATGCCCGGCCTCGACGGGCTGGAGACGGCGCGGCTGCTGACCGGGTTCGCGCATCCGCCGCTGGTCGTGTTCGTCACCGCGCACGAGGACTTCGCGGTGCGCGCCTTCGACCTCAAGGCCGTCGACTACGTACTCAAACCGGTCCGCAAGGAGCGGCTGGCGGAAGCCGTGCGCCGGGTCGCCGAACTGCGCGGCGCCGCCGCCGCTGCCCGGGTCCCGGCGCACGAACCCGACCCGGGCGCCGCCGCCACCCGGATCACGGTGCACGAACCCGACCCGGACCAACTGCCCGTCGAACTCGGCGGCGTGACCCGGTTCGTCGCCGTCGACGACATCACCCACGTCGAGGCCCAGGGCGACTACGCCCGGCTTCACACCGACCGCGGCAGCCACCTCGTCCGCATCCCGCTGTCCACCCTGGAGGACCGCTGGCGCTCCCGCGGCTTCGTCCGCATCCACCGCCGCCATCTCGTCGCGCTGCGCCACATCGGCGAACTCCGGCTGGGTGCGGGCACCGTGAGCGTCCTGGTCGGCGACGAGGAACTTCAGGTCAGCCGACGCCACACGCGCGAACTGCGGGACCTGCTGATGCGCCGGACCGCCGGATAGGGGAAGGCCGCGATGGAACCCGCAGAACGGCGCGTCGTCGTCACCGGACCGCCCCGTCGCACCCGGCGGACCTCCGGTCACCACCGGCCGCGCACCGAGATCGACGAGCAGACCACTCTGGGCCACACCTACGTGCGCACCCTGATGCGCACCCAACTGCGTGCCGCCCTCGCCGTGTTCGCGGTCCTCGTGCTGCTGGTCGGCCCGCTGCCCCTGGTGTTCGCGGCGGCCCCGCAGGCCCGCCGCCTCGAATGGCTGGTGCTCGGCTTCGGCCTGTACGCTCCGTTCGTCCTGCTCGCCCGCTGGTACGTGCGCCGCGCCGAGCGCAACGAGCACGACCTGGTGCGTCTGGTCGAGGACCGCTGAGACGAGGATCGTTGGGCCCGCCGTGAACTCCAGCTACGCCGTCGCCGCCGTCGCCCTCGTCGTCGTGGCCACCGTCCTCGTCGGCGCCTTCGGCCTGCGCGTCTCGCGCACCACCTCCGACTTCTACGTCGCTTCGCGCACCGTCGGACCGCACCTCAACGCCGCCGCCATCAGCGGCGAATACCTGTCCGCGGCCTCCTTCCTCGGCATCGCGGGCCTGGTCCTGCTACAGGGCCCGGACATGCTCTGGTACCCGGTGGGCTACACGGCCGGCTACCTGGTGCTGCTCCTGTTCGTCGCCGCCCCGCTGCGCCGCTCCGGCGCCTACACCCTGCCCGACTTCGCCGAGGCCCGGCTCGCCTCGCCCGCCGTACGCCGGCTGGCCGGGGCCTTCGTCGTCGGCGTCGGCTGGCTGTACCTGCTGCCCCAACTACAGGGCGCCGGGCTCACCCTGACGGTGCTCACCGGCGCGCCCGAACCGCTCGGCGGGATCATCGTGGCGGTAGTCGTGGTGGCGACGGTCGCGACGGGCGGCATGCGCAGCGTCACCTTCGTCCAGGCGTTCCAGTACTGGCTCAAGCTCACCGCCCTCCTCGTCCCCGCCCTGTTCCTGGTCCTCGCCTGGCAGGGCGACGGCGCCCCCCGGCACGCCTTCGACGAACCGGCCGCCTTCCGCGAGCAGCGTTCCGTGCGCGTCCAGGACACCGTCGACCTGCGGCTCGACACACCGCTGACCGTCACCGTGACCGGCATGGTCGACGGCCGCCGGCTCGACGGGGCGCGGATCGGCCTGCCGGCCGGCACCCACCACCTCGAACGGGGCACCCGGCTGGACTTCGTGCCCGGCGACGCGGTGCCGGTCGCCGTCCGGGGCACGGGCGACGGCATGTCCGCCTCGCTCGCCACGGGCCGCGAGGACCGTCCGCTGTACGCCACGTACGGGCTCATCCTCGCCACCTTCCTCGGCACCATGGGCCTGCCGCACGTCGTCGTCCGCTTCTACACCAGCCCGCACGGCGTCGCCGCCCGCCGCACCACCGTCGCCGTCCTCGCCCTGATCGGCGCCTTCTACCTGCTCCCACCCGTGTACGGCGCACTGGGCCGGCTGTACGCCCCGGATCTCAGCATCACCGGCGACGCCGACGCCGCCGTCCTGCTGCTGCCCGGCCGGATGATCGGCGGGCCGGGCGGCGACCTGCTCGGCGCGCTGGTGGCGGGCGGCGCCTTCGCCGCGTTCCTGTCCACCACCTCGGGACTGACCATGGCCGTGGCGGGCGTGCTCACCCAGGACGTGCTGCCGTCCCGCGGGGTACGGCACTTCGGGCTCGGCACGGTCCTCGCCACGGCGGTGCCGCTGGCGGCGAGCACGTTGGTGGGCGGGCTGCCGGTGGCCGACGCGGTGGGCCTGGCCTTCGCGGTCTCAGCCTCGTCCTTCTGCCCGCTGCTCGTCCTCGGCATCTGGTGGCGGCGGCTGACCCCGCCGGGGGCCGCCGCCGGCATGCTGACGGGTGGCGGCTGCGCGTTCGCCGCGGTGGCCGCGACCACGGCGGGCCTGCCCGGCACCGGAACCGTGCACGCCCTGCTCACCTGGCCCGCGCTGTGGTCGGTCCCGCTCGGGTTCCTCACCATGGTCCTGGTGTCCCTGGCCACCCCGGCCCGGGTGCCGCCCGGTACGCCGACGGTCCTGGCCAGGTTCCACCTGCCGGAGGAACTGGGCGCTCCGCTGGAGCGGCCGTGAGGCGCCGCCGGACCTCCCCAGGTGGCCGGCTCCGCCCGCACCGAACGGACCCGCACGCGCCGGCAGCGCCCCGTCCCGTCTCCCGTGCGGGCACCGCCCCGCCGTGCCGGACGCGCACGGCCGTCACCTCGTCGAACCCGGGGGCGCGGCGATGACCGGTTTCCTGGCGGGCCTGTGCGTCGCCGTCCTGCCGCTGCTCGCGGCCGGCTTCTGGCTGGGGCGGCGCACCGCACGGCCGGACCGTCAGGGCGGGCTCGGCACCCCCGTGGAGCACGCCACCTTCCAGACCCTGCACACCGCGTCGCTCGCGGCGCCCCCGCTGCGCGCCGGCCTCACCGAGGAGACCGCCCGCAAGTCGGCCCGCAGGCTGCGCACCCTGCTCGGCACCGACGCCCTGTGCCTCACCGACCAGCAGCAGGTCCTGGTCTGGGACGGCGTGGGGGGCCACCACCGCGGGGAGATCATGGAGCGGCTGGCCGGACCGCTGGAGACCGGCCGCGGCGAGGCGTTCCGGCTGTCCTGCGAGAGCCAGGACTGCCCGGTCCGCTGGGCCGTGGTGACGCCCCTCACCGTCGACGACCGGGTGCACGGCGCGCTGGTCGCCTGCGCCCCGCGGGAGTCGGCCGTGCTGGTCAGGGCCGCGGGCGAGGTGGCCCGCTGGGTCAGCGTCCAACTGGAGCTGGCCGATCTCGACCGGTCCCGCACCCGGCTCATCGAGGCCGAGATCAAGGCCCTGCGCGCCCAGATCTCCCCGCATTTCATCTTCAACTCGCTGGCGGTGATCGCCTCGTTCGTGCGCACCGACCCCGAGCGCGCCAGGGAACTGCTGCTGGAGTTCGCCGACTTCACCCGGTACTCCTTCCGCAGACACGGCGA
Source organism: Streptomyces sp. NPDC056161 (assembly GCF_042268025.1). Lineage (NCBI taxonomy): Bacteria > Bacillati > Actinomycetota > Actinomycetes > Kitasatosporales > Streptomycetaceae > Streptomyces > Streptomyces sp. NPDC056161. The sequence continues at coordinate 15,916 of NZ_JBHJUV010000061.1, read as the reverse complement.
CTTCACCACCCTCGCCGACGAACTGCACGCGATCGACCAGTATCTGGCGCTGGTCCGCGCCCGGTTCGGCGACCGGCTCTCGGTCACCCTGCAGATCGCGCCCGAGGTGCTGCCGGTCGCCCTGCCGTTCCTGTGCCTGCAACCCCTGGTCGAGAACGCCGTCAAACACGGTCTTGAGGGCAAGGCCGACGCCTGCCACATCCAGATCACCGCCCAGGACGCGGGCGCCGAAGCCCTGGTCGTCATCGAGGACGACGGCGTCGGCATGGACCCCGGCGAACTGGGCCGGATCCTCGCAGGTGAGATCGGCCCCTCCGGCGGCATCGGGCTGTCCAACGTCGACGACCGGCTCCGCCAGGTCTACGGCGACGACCACGGCCTCGTCATCGAGACCGCGGTCGGGGCCGGCATGAAGATCACGGCCAGGGTGCCGAAGTACTGGCCGGGGGTGCACTCGGCGGCCCGGCTCACCACCGGGTGAACCCGTGGCCCGGCCCGGGAGCGGCAGCCCCGGCCCGGCCGGTCGCCCGGCCGCTCAGTTGCTCTGCGTGACGACCATCGCCAGGGTGAGCAGACCCAGTACGACCCAGCCGAACCACAGCCACCCGTTGCTGCCGAGCACCACCGAGTAGGCCGTCACCACGACCAGACCGCCTACGGTGAGCACCCCCATCGCCTTCGTGGAACCGTGCCTGGAACCGGGCATCGCGACACCCTCCTCATGGACCGTTCCCTCCATGGTGCCCCGTTCGGACCGGGAACGAATCCGAGCGGCCGGGCCCGGCCGGAAACGGGCCACGACGGCTGCGCGGTCTCAGCCCTTGCGGGCGTGCAGGGAGGCCAGATAGGCGTTGTACGCCGCCAGCTCCTTGTCGCCGTCGCGGTCGGCGGCCCGGTCCTTGCGCCGCGCCTGCCGCTGCTCGGACCCGTGCCACTGGAACAGCAGGGCGATCAGCACCAGCACCGACGGGATCTCGCTGAACGCCCAGGCGATGCCGCCCGCGGCGGTCTGGTCGGAGAGCGCGTCGATGCCGAGCGAGGCGGGCGGATGGCTGAACGTGCCGATCATCGGCGAGGACGCCATCATCAGCGCGATGCCGAAGAACGCGTGGAAGGGCATTCCCGCGAACAGCTCCAGCATCCGCATCAGGTACCCGGGCCGGTGCGGGCCGGGGTCGACGCCGATGATGGGCCAGAAGAACACCACGCCCACCGCGAGGAAGTGCACCATCATCACGGCGTGCCCGGTCTTCGACCCCATCAGGAAGTCGAACAGCGGGGTGAAGTACAGCGCGTACAGGCTCGCGATGAACAGCGGGATGGTGAACGCGGGGTGTGTGACGATCCGCATGTAGCGGCTGTGCAGCAGGGCCAGCAGCAGCTCGCGCAGACCCTTGTGGCCGCGGGCCGCGACCGGCAGCGCGCGCAGCGCCAGCGTGACCGGCCCGCCCAGCAGGATGAGGATCGGCGAGAGCATGCTGACCACCATGTGCTGCACCATGTGCACGCTGAACATGACCATGCCGTAGTCGTTCAGCTTGGTGCACATCATCAGCGCGACGGTCAGCACACCGACGACGAACGAGACGGTCCGCCCGACCGACCAGGCGTCGCCACGCCGCCGCAGCCGCACCACTCCCCACCCGTAGAGGGCCAGTCCCAGCAGGCAGGCGACGAGGAAGAACGGGTCGGTGGACCACTGGAGCCCCCGCCCCAGCGTGAACGGCGGCAGATCCATCGTCATGCCGTGCCCACTGTGCTCCATCCGCCGGCTCCTGATTCGTGGGGGTTGTGCCTGTCTGTCCGCACACAGACTAGAGCGGCCCCCCACAGCCCCTGAGACCGGGGGGCGGGGCAACGCGCTCCCCGGAGAACCCGCGCAACCGTGTGGCGAGCCGCACCGCACCCGCACCCGCCTACGGAACGACGCCCCTGCGGCGCGTTCCCGTCAGGGAACTTCCGTCAAAGAAGCCTCCAGTCGCAGAAGCCGAGTCGGAGGACTTCCCGCAGGCCCTCTCAGAGCCCCCTCGGAGAAGCTCCGTCAGAGAACGCACTCCGCTTCCTCGTACCGCTCCACGGGCACCGTCTTCAGCGTCTCCACGGCCTCCGCCAGCGGCACGGTCAGGATGTCGGTGCCGCGCAGCGCCGTCATCACCCCGAACTCCCCGCGGTGCACGGCCTCCACCGCGTGCCACCCGAACCGCGTCGCCAGCACCCGGTCGTACGCCGTGGGCGTCCCGCCCCGCTGCACATGCCCGAGGATGACCGGACGGGCCTCCTTGCCGAGCCGCTCCTCCAGTTCGAGGGAGAGCTGCCGGGCGACCCCGGCGAACCGCTCGTGCCCGTAGACGTCCCTGCCGCCCTCGTCGAAGTCCATGGTGCCGGCCTTCGGCTTGGCGCCCTCCGCGGCGACCACGATCGCGAACCGCTTGCCCGCCGCGAAGCGCTCGCCGACCTTGCGGGCCAACTCGTCGATGTCGAAGGGGCGTTCCGGTACGACGATGGCGTGCGCGCCGGCCGCCATGCCGGAGTGCAGCGCGATCCAGCCGGTGTGCCGGCCCATGACCTCGACGACGAGGACGCGCTGATGGGACTCGGCGGTGGTCTTGAGCCGGTCGAGGGCCTCGGTCGCGACGCCCACGGCCGTGTCGAAGCCGAAGGTGACGTCCGTGACGGCGATGTCGTTGTCGATGGTCTTCGGGACGCCCACGATGGGCAGGCCGCTGTCGGAGAGCAGCCGGGCCGCCTTCAGCGTGCCCTCGCCGCCGATCGGGATGATCGCGTCGAGGCCGAGCTCGGCGACGTGGCCGCGGGCCCGCTCGACGCCGTCCCGCAGGTGGGAGGGCTGTACCCGGGAGGAACCGAGAATGGTGCCGCCACGGGCGAGGATGCCGCCGACGGCGTCGAGGTCGAGCTTGAGGTAGTCGCACTCCAGGAGGCCCTTCCAGCCGTCCCGGAAACCGATGACCTCGTCGCCGTGGTCGGCGACGGCACGGTGCACGACGGACCGGATGACGGCGTTCAGGCCGGGGCAGTCGCCGCCGGACGTGAGGACACCAATGCGCATAGCCCGAATTACCTTCTTGATGTGGGCCTGGGGCCGGACCGCGTTGTCCGGCTCGATCTCGGTCACCCTACCGGCGGGAGGGGGTCGCTCCGAAGTGCCCGTCCGTCTGCTGGACGTGCCCGCACATGTGAGCGGGGCTGCCGTCAGGAGGGCCCGCGCGGAGCGTCGGCGGAGCAGCGGAACGGGTCCGGTGCGCAAACCGGAGGGCGCGGTTCACTGGTGCGCCAGGCGGCCCCGGATGTCGTCGAAATGCCGGTGCATCGCCGCTTCCGCGGCGGTCGAGTCGGCCGCACGCACGGCCGTGAGGATCCGGCCGTGCATCCGGGCCAGTTCCTCGCCGTCCGCGGTCGCGCCGATACTCTGCGCGCGCACCCGGTGGAAGGCGGACCAGAACGCGTCGAGGAGCTCACTGAGCAGCGGGTTGTCGAGCGAGCGGTAGAGGGCGCGGTGGAAGGCGCGATCGGTGTCGGCGGCTGTCGCACCCGACTCCCGGACCTCCGCGTGCATGCGGTCGACCAGTTCGTCCAACGTGCGCAGGTCTTCGTCGGGCAGCCCGCCCGCGACCTGGTGCATGAGGCCCGCCTCCAGCGCCTCGCGCAGTTGCAGCAGTTCGAGCAGGCTGTCCGTGCCGAGGCTGTGCCGGACGACGGTACGGAAGGCCAGGGCCTCGATCAGCGGGTCGAGCGACATCGCCCCGACATAGGTGCCGAAGCCGCGCCGGATCTCGACGATGTGCACGGCCTGGAGCGACTTGAGCGCCTCTCGCAGGGAGTTCCTGCTCACACCGAAGACCTTCATCAGCTCGGGCTCGGTGGGCAGCGGATCCCCGGGGCGCAGCCCGCGCTCCACGATCAGTTCCTTGATCCGGTCCGCTGCGTCGGAGGCGACCGAGCGCATCGTCTGTCCTTTCCCGACCCTTGACTTTCGGATTTCACCGTGGCTGACTTTCGTCTGTCACAGGACATCCTACGTCCTACGTCCTACCTCCTGCCACGGTGGTGGACGCGGCCCTGCCCGCCCGCGGTCCCGTGGCAGGCGACAGCACGACCTGGAGCACGAGCATGCCATTCCCCACGCCCCTGCGCGGCGTCGTCCCACCCGTCATCACACCGCTCACCTCGGACGGAGAGGTGGACGTCCCCTCACTGCGCCGGCTCACGGAGCACCTGGTCGCGGCGGGGGCGCACAGCCTGTTCGTCCTCGGATCGAGCGGTGAGGCCGCCTACCTCACGGACGCCCAGCGCCAGACCGTGGTGGAGACGGCCGTGGACACCGTGGCCGGCCGGGTACCGGTGCTGGCCGGAATCATCGACACCACCGCGCCCCGCGTCCTCGACCGGGCCGCCGACGCCGTCAAGGCGGGCGCCGACGCCCTCGTGGCCACCGCGCCGTTCTACACCCGCACACATCCCGTGGAGATCGCCGACCACTTCCGGCGGATCCGCTCCGGCGCCGACCTGCCGCTGTTCGCCTACGACATCCCGGTCGCCGTGCACACCAAGCTGCCCCGCGCCGTCGTCCTCGACCTGGCCGCCGACCGCACGCTGGCCGGGCTGAAGGACTCCAGCGGCGACGAGGGCTCGCTGCGCCGCCTGCTGGTCGAACTGCGCGCCCGGACACCCGATTTCAGCGTCCTGACCGGTTCCGAACTCACCGTCGACGGCGCGCTGCTGATGGGCGTCGACGGCGTCGTCCCCGGACTCGGCAACGTCGACGTGGCGGGTTACGTACGCCTCTACACGGCCGCGCGGGCCGGGGACTGGGCCGCGGCCCGGACCGAACAGGACCGGCTGGCCGCGCTGTTCGACCTCACCGACGTGGGCGACCCGGCGAAGATGGGCGGCAGTTCCTCCGCGCTCGGCGGCTTCAAGGCCGCGGCCCGGCTCCGCGGCCTCATCGACTGCGCGGCCACCGCCGCGCCGCAGATTCCGCTCGGCACCGAGGCGGTGGCCCGGGTCCGCGCCCACCTCGTCGCGGCCGGACTGCTGTAGCACCGGCCTAGTCCGCTCGTCCCCCGCCCAGCCCGACGCGCGTCTCCTCACCCGCATGGGATCCGCCATGTCATCCGTACACCCCGCCCCGACGTCCCCGCCCTGGTACCGGGAACTCGACCGGGAGAAGTGGAAGTCCTTCTTCGGCGCGTGGATCGGCTACGTCCTGGACGGCTTCGACTTCGTACTGATCACCCCCCTTTCAGGGGCGCGGGGAACTGCGCGCCCAGCCACAACCCACCCGGCACCCACCCCACAACCTCGTAATGCCGCTTCCTCTGAAGCCACCCGGCAGCGCAAACCCCCTTTTTTAGGGGCGCGGGGAACTGCGCGATCAACCACAACCCACCCGCACCCACCCAAAAACCCCGTAAGGCCCCCGCCCCAAGCCCCCTGCCAAACCCAGCGGAGCGCCTACGCTGGTTGCTGCGCAGCACTGATCCGCTCATTGCGCAGCGCCTCGTACCACTGGTCGTCGACCGGCGGCAGCGCGTTCACGTCGAGCGCCAGCTTCAGCAGCAGATCCGCGATCAGCGGGTTACGGGCGAGAACGGGCCCGTGCATGTACGTACCGAAGACGGTGTCGTTGTACGCGCCCTCCGTTCCGTCCCCGGTACCGTTGCCGCGGCCCAGCCGGACCTGGGCCAAGGGGCGGGCCGCGGGGCCGAGGTGAGTGACGCCCTGGTGGTTCTCGAAGCCGGTCAGCGGCGGCAGTCCCAGACGCGGGTCGATGTCCCCGAGGACATCACCGACGCACCGCTCGCCCTCGCCGCGCACCGAGACCACGTCGAGCAGTCCGAGGCCGGGCTCGCGCTGGCCGAGGTCGTTGATGAACTCGTGGCCGAGGATCTGGTAGCCCGCGCACACCGAGAAGACGATCGCGCCGTTCTCCACCGCCTTGTACAGGCCCCCGTCGCGGCGCAGGCGTTCCGCCGCGAGCCGCTGCGGCCGGTCCTCGCCGCCACCGATCAGGTAGATGTCCCCGGAGGTCGGGATCGGCTGGTCGCTGCGCACGTCGAGCCGGGCCACGTCGAGGCGGCGCTGCCGGGCCCGCCGCTCCACGACGAGCGCGTTCCCCTGGTCGCCGTAGGTGCTCAGCAGGTCCGGGTAGATCCACACCAGACGCAGGCTGTTGTCGCTCATGAAGTGATCGTCCTTCGTGTCGGGTGTGCCGTCAGTTGCCGACCCGGCGGCGCAGGTCCTGGAACGCGGTGTAGTTCGCGATGACCTCGATACGGCCGGGCGGCGCCTGCTGGACGGCCTGGTCCACGCTCTCGCAGACCTGGAACTGCTGGCCCGCCACCTCCAGACGCACCGCGAGGTCCAGCTTCCGGTCGCCGATGACGAAGATCGGGTGGCCGGTCAGCCGCGTGTAGTCGACGTCCCACAGCCAGGAGGTGTCGGTGCCGTCCGCGCCGCGCGCGTTCACGGAGAGGATCACCGGGGTGGGCGGCGGGTCGATCAGGGAGAAGGTCTCCAGCCAGCCCGCCGGGTTCTTCGCCAGCAGCAGCCGCAGGCCGCGGTCGAGGAACTGGACCACGTCGTAGCGCCCGGCCACTGCCTGCACCTGGTACATGCGCTCCAGGGCGACCTGCGGCGGTACGCCGAAGACCGCGGCGACGGCCGCGGAGCTGGCGGCGTTGGCCTTGTTGGCGCGGCCCGGCAGCTGGAGGTGGATCGGCCAGGCAGAGCCGTGCGGGTCGAGGACGTGGTCTCCGTGCAGCGTCCAGCTCGGCGCCGGACGGCGGAATCCGCACTGGCCGCAGTACCAGTCGTCGCCGGGGCGCTGCATCACACCACCGCAGGAGGGGCAGGACCAGGCGTCGTCCTTCCACATCTGGCCGGCGGCGACCCAGATCACATTGGGGGAGGAGGAGGCGGCCCACACCACCAGTGGGTCGTCGCAGTTGGCGACGACGACGGCCTTGGCGCCGGCCAGGCCCTCGCGCCAGTTCTCGGCGAGCATCCGGGTCTCGGCGGCGCGGTCGAGCTGGTCGCGGGAGAGGTTGAGCAGCGCGATGCACTTGGGGTCGGTGTCCCGGGCCACGCCGGCCAGGTATTTCTCGTCGACCTCGATCACGCCGTAGCGCGCGTCCGAACGGCCCGCGAGGGCCGAGGTGATGCCGGCCGGCATGTTGGCGCCGAGCGCGTTGGAGACGACCGGGCCCGCGGCGCGCAGCGCTTCGGCGATGAGCCGGGTGGTGGTGGTCTTGCCGTTGGTGGCGGACACCAGGATGACGTCCAGGTTCTGGGCGAGCCGGGCGAGGAGGTCGGGGTCGAGTTTCAGCGCGACCCGGCCACCGATCACCGATCCGCTGCCTCGCCCGGCGGCGCGCGACGCCGCAGCGACCGCCTTGCCCGCGGTCACGGCCAGCTTGGCCCGCGGCGTGAGCGGGTCCGAGTTGCCTGCCATCAGTTCTCGATCCTCCTTGCGTACGCGCCGTGCTTGAGCCGTCCGGCAACGTGGTGGACGTCAGCCTATCGAGATCCGCTCGCACACCCGAATCCCGGCCCACGCCAGCGCGGCGGGGTGTGGGCCCAGGGAACCGTACCCTTGCGGCCATGCGAAACGGTTCCATTCGGGGCGCCCGCGGCCGGGTCCGCCCTCTCACTCTGCACGGCGCCCCGGCGTTGCACACCCCCTGCGCGGAGGTGACCGACTTCGGCGCCGGACTGGCGGAACTGGTGGAGGACCTGTTCGCGACGATGTACGCGGCCGAGGGGGTGGGGCTGACCGCGAACCAGGTCGGCGTGCCGCTCAGGGTGTTCGTCTACGACTGTCCGGACGACGAGGACGTACGCCACCTGGGACACGTGGTCAACCCACGGCTGGTGGAGTCGGGCGGGGTGGTGGTGCGCGGTCCGGAGGGCTGTCTGTCGCTGCCGGGCCTGGAGGCGGCTACGGAGCGGTACGACCACGCGGTCGTCGAGGGTTTCTCGCTGACCGGTGAACCGGTGACCGTGCACGGCACCGGGTTCTTCGCCCGGTGTTTGCAGCACGAGTGGGACCACGTGGAGGGCAGGGTCTACCCGGACCGGGTCAAGGGCTGGCGCCGCACGCGACTGCTGCGGCAGCTGAACCGGGCCCCGTGGCATCGGTGAGCCGAGCGGGACGTCGCCGGCGAGCCGGTCCTCCTGGCCTCGGGGGCCGGTCCGACCGGCATCGGTGGGCCGGGTGTCGTGGCCCGGTGGGCCGGGGTTCACCGGGCTGTGCGGCGGCCCACCGCACGGGCGGGCGTCCGCAGCCCGGCACCGCACCGCCGGAGCCAGGCGCCCGCCAGGGGCGCCCCTTCGCGGGGACGTCAGAACCCCGGACCGCCCACCCGGTCTCCCGCGGCGGCCAGCCGGCCCCACAGCAGATCGGCGAGACTCTTCACCAATTCCGCACGTGAGCAGGGCCGCTCGCCGAGCCACCAGTCGCCTGCCGCGTGCATCATGCCGACGATCCCGTGGCCCCACACCCGGGCCAGCTGCTGGCTGCCCGGGCCCAGGTCCAGCCGGTCCTCGATCACCTGGGCCAGCTCCTCGCCCATCCGCCGCAGCAGCGGAGCGCTGTGCTTGCCGACGTCGAAGCCCGCGTCGCTCTGGGAGCCCTCCGCCGGATGCATGAGGAAGCGGTACACCTGCGGCCGGGCCTCGATCGCGGCGAGATAGGTGTCCAGGGTGGCCTCGACCCGCTCGCGTCGCTCCGCCGGAGCGTCCAGCGCGGCCCGCAGCGAATCGAGGAGCGCGTCCGTGTGCCGCTTGGCCAGGGCCGCGTACAGGCCGCCCTTGTCGCCGAAGTGCCGGTACAGGATCGGCTTGGTGATGCCCGCCTCCGCGGCGATGGCGTTCATCGACGCCTGCGGACCGTCACGCAGCACCACCCGGTCCGCGGCCTCCAACAGCTCGCGCCGTCGGCGGTCGGCGGACCGCTGCTGCTCGGTCCGCTGTGTGGTGTCCATGTGATCTCCCCACCCGTGTTGTTCCGGTGACGCCTGCGCAAACTAACACTGTCGGTGCCTCTGCCATCGAACGGGAGGGCGACGGGGCATCGGGAGTTGACTTCTCCTACCGGTCAGTAACACACTCGTGTTACCGCAAGTAACACGCACGTGCCGCAGCTGGAGGGGACATGGCCGAGTTCACCATGGAGCTCAACGACGAACAGAAGGAGGTCAAGGAGTGGCTGCACGGCTTCGCCGCCGACGTGATCCGCCCCGCGGCCGCCGAATGGGACGAGCGTGAGGAGACTCCCTGGCCGGTCATCCAGGAGGCCGCCAAGGTCGGCATCTACTCCCTCGACTTCTACGCCCAGCAATACTTCGACCCCACCGGGCTCGGTATTCCGATGGCCATGGAGGAACTGTTCTGGGGCGACGCGGGCATCGCCCTGTCCATCGTCGGCACCGGCCTCGCCGCCGTGGGCGTCCTCGCCAACGGCACCGAGGAGCAGATCGGCACCTGGATCCCGCAGATGTACGGCGACGCGACCGACGTCAAGGTCGCGGCCTTCTGCTCCTCCGAACCCGACGCCGGCTCCGACGTGGCCTCCCTGCGCACGCGCGCCGTGTACGACGAGGCCAAGGACGAGTGGGTGATCAACGGCACGAAGACCTGGGCGACCAACGGCGGCATCGCGAGCGTCCATGTCGTCGTCGCGCAGGTCGACCCGGAACTGGGCTCCAAGGGGCACGCCTCGTTCATCGTCCCGCCGGGGACCCGGGGGCTCACCCAGGGCCAGAAGTTCAAGAAGCACGGCATCCGCGCCTCGCACACCGCCGAGGTCGTCCTGGACGACGTCCGGGTGCCCGGCTCGTGCCTGCTGGGCGGCAAGGAGAAGCTGGACCAGCGCCTGGCCCGGGCCCGGGAGCGGGCCCGCAGCAGCGGCGAACGGACGAAGAACGCCGCCATGGCCACGTTCGAGGCGTCCCGGCCCGCGGTCGGCGCGATGGCGGTGGGCACCGCCCGCGCCGCGTACGAGGTCGCCCTCGACTACGCCAGGACACGTGAGCAGTTCGGCCGGCCGATCATCGACAACCAGGGGGTCGCCTTCCAGCTCGCGGACATGCGCACCCAGATCGACGCGGCGCGGCTGCTGGTGTGGCGGGCGTCCTGGATGGCGATCAACGGCAAGCCGTTCACCGCGGCCGAGGGCTCGATGTCCAAGCTGTTCGCCAGCGAGACCGCGAAGAAGGTGACCGCCCAGGCGATCCAGATCCTCGGCGGCAACGGATACACCCGGGAGTACCCGGTGGAGCGGATGCACAGGGACAGCGCCATCTACACCATCTTCGAAGGCACCAGCGAGATCCAGCGCCTGGTGATCGCCCGTACCCTGTCGGGCCTGCCGATCCGCTGAGCACCCCTGCCGGACGGGCCGCGGTGCGCCCCCTTCGGCATCCTCCGGACCCCTTCGGCCCACCGCGGGCGGCGCCCCGCACCGCTCCGTCACCCGGCGTGGGTGGCGGACACGGTGCGGGGCGCCGCCCGCGGGCGGACACCGGCCGGTCAGTTGTGCCGCAGCGGCGTCAGCTGCTCGATGTCGTAGCGCCTGCGCAGCGCCTCGATCGCGGCGTGGTCCGGCGGACCCCCGTCGCCCAGGATCTCCAGCAACTCCTCGAAGTACCGCTCGTGATCGGGCGGCGGAGACGCCTGGAAGAACATCTTGGCCGGACTGTCGGTCGGATTGGCGAAGGCGTGCGGGCAGCCGGGCGGTACGACGATGACGGTGCCGGGCGTCGCCCGCACCACCCTGTTGCCCGAGCTCGACTCCCAGTGACGCCAGTTGTCGGGCGTACGGACCCGCGGTTCGAAGGCCAGTACGTCCAGCTCGCCCTCCAGGACGTAGAACAACTCCTCGCTGCGCGTGTGCACGTGGGCGCCGACGTCGAAGCCGGGCGGGACCTCCACCTCGAAGGTGGAGGCCGTCCGTGAGTGCGTCCCGGTCACCTTGAACGTCACACGCTGGGCCGGCGCCTGGACGATACGTCCCTGTCCCGGCGGTACCAGCAGCCCCTCCGTCGCGGTCATCGCACCCTCACCAGGTCACGGGCAGTGCCTCGGGGCCACGGAGCAACGCGCCCTGCCGGAACGGAACCCGGTCCGGCTCCACCGCGAGCCGCATGCCCGGCACCCGGTCCAGCAGCACGTCCACCAGCAGCTCCGACTCCAGCCGGGCCAGCATGCCGCCGGGGCAGTGGTGCGGGCCGGAACCGAACGCCACATGCGGGTTCGGACTGCGGTCGAAGTCGATCGAATCCGGATCGGGGAAGACCTCCGGGTCGCGGTTGGCGGCCAGGTACGACACATGGACCGGGTCGCCCGCACGGATCCGCACGCCCCCGACCTCCACGTCCGCCAGGGCGATCCGGGACAGTCCGACCGCGTTGCGGTGCGGGACGTAGCGCAGCAGCTCGTCGATGGCCCGGGGCCGGGCCGCCGGCTCCGCGCGGAGCCGTTCGACGAGGTCGGGGCGGGTCAGCAGCAGGTAGAACAGCTGCCCGCTGTTGTGGGTGACCGCCTCGCCGCCGATCTGCAGGAGAACGGCGAGACCGACCGCCTCCTCCAGCGTCACCTCGTCCCGGCCCACGGCGGCACCGAGCAGTGAGGCGACGTCCTGGGCCGTGCTGTCCAGGCGTACTCCGACGAGATCGGCGAAGTACGCGCCCATCTCGTCCTTGGCCTGCTCGCCGGCCTCCTCGCCGTGCGTGGCCGACAGGATCGCCCGCGTCCAGGCGTGCATGTCCTGCCGGTCCGCGACCGGAACGCCCATCAGCTCGCAGATCACCGCGATGGGGAAGGGGCCGAGCACCGTCGCGGCCAGATCGGCCGGCGGGTCGCCGCGCAGCAGCTCGTCGACCAGCTCGTCCAGCAGGGTCCGGGCCTTGTCGCGGATCCGTTGCACGCCCTTCGCGGAGAACGCGGGCGCGACCGTGCGGCGCAGCCGGGTGTGGTCGGGCGGGTCCAGGAAACCGACCGCGCCGCGGGGCGGGACGAAGTGCGGGGCCAGCCGGGTGACCTGCTGGTCCAGGACCGCAGTACGGCCGAACCGGGGGTCGTCGGCCACCGCACGCACGTCCTCGTACCGGGTGATCAGCCACGCCCAGCCCTCGCCGCCCGGCAGTTGGATCCGGGCGACCGGTCCCTCCTGCATCAGCTCGCGCAGCACTGGATCGAAGTCGACTCCGGTCAGCTCGGCCGCCGGCCAGTTCCGGACCGGTGGCAGAGCGTCGGTGAGCGTCTCTTCGGCCATGTCGTCCCTCAGTCCCTCTGCACCCAGCTGCCCACCGTCATCTCGGCGGTGATGCCCGGACCGAAACCGGCGAGCAGCCCGCGGGCCCCGTCCTCGGCGCCGCCCTCGTCGAACAGCCGGCGCAGCGCGTCCAGCACCACGGCGCTGGCGATGTTGCCGTACTCCGTGAGCGTGGCCCGGCTGAACCGGAACGCGTGCGGTTCGACCTTCAGGAACTTGCTGAGGTCGTCGAGGATCCGTGGCCCGCCCGCATGGATGACGTAGAAGTCCAGGTCGGACGCGTTCCAGCCGTGGGTGTTCGCGAGGTCGTGGAGCGCCGGGGCGAGCGGCTCCATCGTGGCGGGCACCCGCTTGTCCAGCAGGAAGTGGAAGCCCGTGGCCCGGATGTCGTACGCGATCCAGTCCTCGGTCTTCGGGATCAGGTACGAGCCGTTGCGCTCCAGCTGCACACCGGTGCCGCCCTGACCGCGCACCACGGCCGCGGCGATGCCGTCGCCGAACAGTCCGTTGGAGAGCAGCGAGCCGACGCCCAGGTCGGTGGGCTGGTAGCACAGCGAGCAGAACTCGCAGGCCACGATCAGCACGTTGGCCTCGGGGTAGGCCGTGCAGAAGTCGTGGGCCCGGTTGATGGCCGCACCGCCGGCCGCGCAGCCCAGTTGCGCTATGGGCAGCTGCCGGGTGGTGCTCGGGAAGTCCATCTCGTTGATCAGCCATGCGGTCAGCGACGGCATCATGAAGCCCGTGCACGACACGTAGACGATGACATCGATGTCAGAGGTCAGGAGCTCGGCGTCGTCGAGGGCCCGCTGGATCACCGCGGGCACCCGGGCCTTCGCCTCCGCCTCGTAGAGCTTGTTGCGGTCCTCGAAGCCGGGGTGCTTCAGGGTCTCCTCGATGGGCTGCACGATGTGCCGGGTGCGTACGCCGGTGTTCTCGATCAGCCGGAGGGCCAGCGGCAGCTGCGGATGGTCCGCGTGACGCTCACGCGCGAGCTCCAGTGTCTCCTCCATCGTGATCACGTGCTCTGGTACGGACACCGAGGGTCTGCACAAAGTCGCCATGAGCCGTCCCTGCTTTCGCCGTCCGGGGGCATTCGCCCACCGATCAGAAGGTGGTGCATTCAGGTTCACCCTTCGGGGCGACGATCTCTCTCTGGGTTACTCCGAATCGGGGACGGCGGGTGGAGAACGGGCCTCGGTTCCCAACACCCGGACGGGGGAGGCGATGCGGCGGACGGCCAAGCAATTGCTGGCCTCGACGCCTGCCAGGGCCGTCCCGGACCCGCGGGCGAATCCGCTCGTGCCGTTGATCACCGAGGGTGCGGGGGAGCCGGGCACGGTCGGCCTGCCGGCCCTGGAACGGTGATGGGGGACGCCGGTGGACCGGTGTTCCTTCCGGCATCCGGCCCAACGCGCCGCCGCATGCCGTGAATCGGCCGCCTGGCCTGTGCCGCCGTTCGCGTCCGTCTGTCCGGTGCGTCCGGCGGGGTCGTCGCGCCCGGCGTGGCCGTGCTCCGGCTGACGCCAACTTCCGTGGGCGGGGCGGGTGTTACGGGCCGCGTCGGCGCCGGGTCGCCGCGCTCGGCTCGGCGGGGTGCGGGAGAGGGGGATGGGGGAGTGGTGGGAGGCGGTGTTGCCCCGGTGCCTGTGCGTTGTGGCTGGTCGCGCCGTTCCTCGCGTCCCTTCGGGGCGGTGTTGCCCCGGTGCGGGTGCGTTGTGGCTGGTCGCGCGGTTGCCCGCGCCCCTGTGGGGCGGTGTCGGCCGCGCGCCCCTTCGGGGCGTCGCCGTGGTGGTGGGGTGGGTGGATGCTCGCACCTTCAGGGGGCTCCGCTGCTGTGTGCGATGCACGCCACGTCGATACGGTCGGCCAGCTTCGCCAGTTCGATCGTCAGCGCGGCGACCGTGTCCTCGTCGAGCCCGTCCTGTCCGGCTTCGACGAGCCGCAGCCACCGTCCGCCCATCGTGCGGAGCAGCTTGCTCACGTCGGATGCGGCCACCTGCAAGTTACCGCGGTCGTCGACGATCAGAGGAAGGGTCACTTCGCGGTTCACAGATCGGATCGTAGCCCTGGAAGTGTCACGCACCCTGCCAAACCGTGGTGATGTTGCAGAACTCGCGGATCCCGTGCCCGGACAGCTCACGCCCGTACCCGGATCGCTTCACCCCGCCGAACGGGAACGCCGGGTGGGACGCGGTCATCCCGTTCACGTACACGCTGCCCGCCTCCAGATCCCGTACGAACCGGTTGATCTCGGCGTTGTCCCGCGTCCATACGTTCGAACTCAGACCGAACGGTGTGTCGTTGGCGATCAGCACGGCCTCGTCGAGGTCGGCGGCCCGGTAGAGCGTGGCCACCGGCCCGAACGCCTCCTCGCGGTGGATGCGCATCTCGCGGGTGACTCCGGTGAGCACAGTCGGCAGGTAGTACCAGCCGGGGCCCTCCGGCCGGTGGCCGCCGCACAGCACTCCGGCCCCGCCGCGCCGGGCGTCGTCGACCAGCTCCTCCAGATCGGCCCGTCCCTGCTCGGTGGAGAGCGGTCCGACGTCCGTCGCCTCGGCCATCGGGTCGCCGACCGTCAGCGCCCGCATTCCGGCGACGAACCGCTCGGCGAAGGCGTCGTAGACCTCCGTGTGCACGATGAACCGTTTGGCGGCGATGCACGACTGCCCGTTGTTCTGCACCCGCGCGGTCACCGCGACCTGCGCGGCCCGGTCCAGGTCGGCGGACGGCATGACCACGTACGGATCGCTGCCGCCCAGCTCCAGCACCGTCTTCTTGACCATGTCCCCGGCGACCGAGGCGACGGCCCGGCCCGCGGGTTCGCTGCCGGTCAGCGTCGCGGCCCTGACCCGCTCGTCGCGCAGCACGTCCTCGACCGCCCCCGCCCCGATGAGCAGGGTCTGGAAGCAGCCCGGGGTGAAGCCGGCCCGGTGGAACAGGTCCTCCAGGTAGAGGGCGGTCTGGGGGACGTTGGAGGCGTGCTTGAGCAGTCCGACGTTGCCCGCCATCAGGGCCGGGGCCGCGAACCGCATCACCTGCCACAGCGGGAAGTTCCACGGCATGACCGCGAGCACCGGACCGAGCGGCCGGTAGCGCACCCGTACGCGTGACGCGCCGGAGTCCCGCACATCGGCGTCGGCGGGCACCTCGTCGGCCAGCAGGTTCTCGGCGTGCTCGGCGTACCAGCGCATCGCCTTGGCACACTTCGCGGCCTCCGCGCGGGCCTGCTTGACCGGCTTGCCCATCTCGGTGGTCATGGTCCGCGCGATGTCCTCCCGGTCCTCGTCCAGGAGGGTCGCCGCATGGAGCAGCAGGCGCCCGCGGTCCGTGAACCGACTCGACCGGTAGGTGCGGAAGGTGGCCGCGGCGAGCTGGAGCCGGCGCTCGATCTCCTGCTCGCCCATGGCCTCGTACGTCTTGATCGTCTCGCCGTTCGCCGGGTTCACCGTCGCGATGGGCATGGCCGACCTCCCTCGGAGCGGGCTGTGTTTCGACCTTCCCGCGCGGCGGTGGGGTCCGCAACGTGTGACGCCCCGTTACCTTTCTCGTGGCCCCGCAATGGGGCGCCTGGCCTCCGGGCCCGGTATGGCTGTCTGCCCCCTGTCGAAGGGATGACCTGGGGGG